>CAZLEB010000144.1:0-1510 GCA_964558475.1 uncultured Actinomycetota bacterium | reverse complement strand
AGCCACTACCATACCCAGGGTTAATATAAATATGTACATCCTTTGAGCAATCTTACTCCTGAATGAAAAATACTTACTTATAAAACCCCGCATTTTTTCCAGCTTACTTTTTTTGTTTTTTAAGAACTCTTTATTCTTTTTATCTATGACCATCATTGCAATCCCATATAACTTTCAATCCCATATATATTATACTATAAAATTATTTCTTATTTTTTTCCCCATAAATTTTATAGGCATCTACGATTCTCTGAACCAATTCATGCCTTACCACATCTTTTGAAGTAAGATATATAAACTTAATTTGCTGTATTCCCCTTAAAATTTTTTCTACTATTATAAGGCCTGATTCCTTATCATGGGGTAAGTCGATCTGGGTAATATCACCGGTTACTACTATCTTGGAGCCAAATCCCAATCTGGTAAGAAACATCTTCATTTGTTCCGGGGATGTATTTTGAGCCTCATCAAGAATAATAAAGGAATCATTTAAAGTCCTGCCTCTCATATAAGCAAGAGGTACTACCTCAATAATACCCATATCACGATACTGCTGGAATTTTTCAACATCCAGCATTTCGTATAAAGCATCGTATAAAGGCCGCAGATATGGATTTACCTTATCATACATATCCCCCGGCAGATATCCCAGTTTTTCCCCTGCTTCAACTACAGGTTTTATTAAAATTATCCGCACTACCTTATCTTCCTTCAGAGCCTCAACAGCCATAGCCAAAGCCAGGTAAGTCTTACCGGTTCCGGCAGGCCCTATTCCAAAAACAATTGTATTTTCTTTAATCGCTTCGATATACTCTTCTTGACCTATCGTACGCGGTTTAATTTTCTTTCCGCTATTTACCACAATACTTTTTTTAAATATTTCATGTGGTTTTAAATCTGTTTTATCTTCCATAATTTTTATAGAATCAGTGACCTTCTCCGAACTTAATTTCTGTCCCAGGTTTATCTGTAACGCTAATTCTTCTATCAATCTTGTTACTTCTTTTACATTCTTATTCTTCCCTGATATTTCCAGATCATTGCCGAGCACAAAGATATCTACATTATATTTTCTTTCAATCAGCTGGAGCAATTCATCCCTATCACCAATTAATTCTGCCATTGAATGCCCGCCTTTAAAATCAATACTTAATTTTTGTTTTACCAGAGACAAAACCCCTCCTTTTAAAAGATTTCTTTTTTATAACAATACTTAAAACAAAATAGAAGCTGCATAACAGGTAAATATATGAGTTATTTAAAAATTTTAGCCTGGGGGCCAATTAAACTTTCTTTTTCCCAATATATGAAAATGTAGATGGTTTACACTTTGCCCGGCACCGCTGCCTGTATTTATGACTATTCTGAATCCCTCCTTGTCCAGCCCCATCTCAATTGCTACCCTGCTGATTGCTTCCATTAATTCCTTTAGCAACTTGCAGTCCAGCTTCTCAATCTCAAGAATAGAACTAATATGCTCTTTCGGGACAGCCAGGAGATGTACCGGTGC
>CAZLEB010000143.1:0-1521 GCA_964558475.1 uncultured Actinomycetota bacterium | reverse complement strand
TCATCAATATAATATTCAAGGGCTTTAAAAGCAGCCGGAATCCATATAATTACAGAAATCATAATTACAATCCAGATAGAAACTGAAATTCCGACAATCCATAAATCAACTCCAAATGTCAGAATGACTAATAATATAATTTCCAGTACAAGAAAAACTGCCCAGGTTATTATCCACAGTGTTTTTAGTTCTTTTTCCGGTTTTAATTTCGTTACTTCCACTGCAACTCCTTTACTCTCAAATATAATTATACTCTTGATTTTTTATATATTCTCTTTTTTAAGCAATACCTTTAAATTTCTTGGTATCACATTCATATAATTCTTTAAATCCATAAGGTCTATTTTCTCAGTAATTGAAGGTGGAAGCTTTTCAAGCGGTAAGCCCTGAAGTAAGATTTCGGTCTCCTCCGCGTTAAATCCCCCTATATCCTCAATATAATCGATAAAAGGCTTATTATACGGACATACAAGCTGGCATTTCATGCAGCCAATCAGACAATTGTGAGACTCAGGCTTAATCCATACCGGAAAATCTCCCTGTTTTTCGTTAAGAAAGGTCAAACACCTCTCTGCATGAATTAAGAAACGTCTAACACTAATAGCCCCGGTAGGACAGCTTTTTAAACAGACTTTACAATCCAAGCAGTATTCCAGTTCTTTTTTCTCACTCCATCTATCATAATCACAATCAATATTTGAGAAAAAAGAGTTTAAAGAGAAAAAACTACCAAAATCCCTGATATAGGAAATATTATTCCTTCCATACCGGCCTAAACCACTATAAGCTGCCAACAGCTTTTCCGGCAGCCGGGAAGTTTTAACCATATATCCTGTACCCGATAAATACCAGTCAAGAATTGCTTTGATTTTTTGATCCATTCTTCCCAGGCCTATATAGGTAGGCGGAATTAAAACCGCAAAGCATTTTTTTCCTGTATTAAAATATATTCTGTTCTGAGGACGGGGGGCGGCAATAATTATTATAGACTTGGGCTCAAAAGAATCTTCTTTCATGTTATATGAAAAACCGCTAAGGTATGATTTATATAATGACTCATCTATAAATTTACCTTCATACAGACCTTCGATTTCTTTTTTAAGCTCTTTTAACCTTCCGAAAGAAATTATTCCGGCTTTGTAATTATATTTCTTTAAAAAATTATTTAAATTTTCAATCAATGGAATAATTCTTTATTACCAAAATTTAATAAATTTATTTACTAAAAATATTAATATAAAAATGGTGGAGATGAGCGGAGTTGAACCGCCGACCTCTTGTCTGCCAGACAAGCGTTCTCCCACTGAACTACATCCCCACTACCGTCCCTTCAAGTCCCTGAAAACATGCACTTGTGGCATGTTTTCAATAGTTTAACTTCATAATTTCCACCATACTTATAAAATTTACTGGTGGGCGAAGGGGGACTTGGTCTTTCGTCTCGCTCCGCTCGCTGCAGAGCCGCGGACTCCCTCGTCTTCGACTCGGTCCGTCCCTTCAAGTCCCTGAAAACATGCACTT
>CAZLEB010000142.1:0-1527 GCA_964558475.1 uncultured Actinomycetota bacterium | reverse complement strand
CGGGCGCAACGACCCCTGCCCCTGCGGTAGCGGTAAAAAATACAAACACTGCCACGGAAGGTGAGAAAAAACATGATGAAATACACTGATAATTTTAATACTATTCTGTTGCCTATATTGGAAAATTATCTGAAGAGATATGGCCAACAAGAAATACACAAATATTTTTTTGAGATATTAAATGAAACCAAGGGAATTTTTCAAAAACAATATAAAGATATAAATGGACAAAAATGGAGAAATGAAAGCGGCACGATGCTTGAATTGCTGGTTGTTTACTTTCTGCACAAGGAGATTAAGAGACTAGGTTATGACATCACTACTGATGATGACATCACCAGTAGTAACGGCGGAATTCTCGAAACAGTTGGGCATAACATATGCTTGAAATATGGCAAATATTACATTCTTCCTGATAGTGATATCGTAATTTATGACCCCAAGACAGCCGAAGTAAAAGCTATTATTTCCTGTAAATCATCTGTCAGAGAGAGATTTGCGCAATCTCTATATTGGAAGGTAAAGTTAGCCACTAATGAGAGAACTAAAAATATCAAAATGTATTTCGTTACAGTTGATAAAGAATATAATCAGAATAAGACTGGTTTCAAAAAGCCGTCCTTAGATATACAAGGAAAGAATGAGCCAACTAAACCACGAATCTTACTTGAATATGAAATGGATGGGGTTTACGTGACTAGAGATATGAAAAACGAAAGTCCAAAGGTTAAAATGTTTGATAAATTTATTGATGATCTAAGGGAGTTGGTGAATGGTTAAAAATAGTAGGGTTAAAGAGCAAGTAGCCATTAAGCCTTTATTTCCTGACCTTGAAGAGATGCCAACAATATCTGATATTGAAGAAGACGAAAGGCCACCCCTAGAAGCTACTACTCTATGGGATTATCCCAGACAGAGCTATGGGAAAAAACCCAAAGGAAACAATAAATTTCAAGGTGTTACGCCGGCGTTTATAATATGGAACCTTCTTCAAAGATACACAAAGCCAGGTGAATTAGTTGTTGACCCGATGGCTGGTAGTGGGACAACAGTTGATGTATGTAAAGAAGAAGGGCGAGAGGTAAAAGGATTCGATATTTCGCCAAAGCATCCAGAAGTGATTCGTAATGATGCCCGTCATCTACCTTTGCTCGATGAATCTGTAGATATGGTTTTTATTGACTCTCCATATGGGGACAATGTTAAGTATTCAGATGACCCTGAAAACATCGGTAATATATCTGCTGAGGATGAGCTGTTCTATGACGAATTAGAGAAAGTTGCTAGCGAGATATATAGAATACTCAAGCCTGGCAAAGTGATGGGGTGGTTAATCGGTGACCAGTGGGTTAAAAAGAATTTTACACCCGTAGGTTTTAAAATATACAACCATCTAACAAAGTATTTTGATACTGTCGAAATTGTTTGTGTAGCGAGGAGAGGGCAAAGCTCAAACACTGGTATATGGGCATATAGGGCTAAAAAGTTCAATTTCTTCTTGAGAGGGTTCAAGTACCTATTTATTAT
>CAZLEB010000141.1:0-1566 GCA_964558475.1 uncultured Actinomycetota bacterium | reverse complement strand
TCATTTTTTCACTCCTGAAAATGTAATAAAAATGCAGCACCAGATAGGCTCTGATATTATTATGGTTCTTGATGAATGTATCCCTTTCAATGAAGATTATAACTATACCTTAAGTGCAGCCAAAAGAACCCTCCAGTGGGCGGAGATCTCTTTAAAGGTAAAAAATAAAATTTATTCTAATGGAGGTGCCAGAATATTTGGTATAGTACAGGGAGGATTTATAAAAGATATAAGGAAATTTTGCGCCAAATCCATATCAGAAATGGACTTTGACGGTATAGCAGTTGGTGGATTAAGTGTAGGTGAAAAAAGGGAGCAAACAATTGATATACTAAATTATACAGTTGGATTTTTGGATAATAAAAAACCGCTGTATTTTATGGGATTGGGAGATCCGATAGGAGTAATAGAGGCTATAAGAAGTGGAGTAGATATGTTTGATTGTGTAATGCCCACAAGGATTTCCAGAAATGGCAGTGCTTTTACTTCCGAAGGAAGGATAAACATAAAAAATAAAAAATATACATATGACTTCAGTCCGCTGGATGAAAAATGCAATTGCTATACCTGTAAAAATTACACCAGATCTTATCTGAAACATTTATTTAAAAGTAAAGAAATACTATCAAGCATACTTCTCACGGTACATAATCTGTATTTTATTTTTAATTTAGTAAATAAAATAAGAGATACAATAATATCAGGAGATTTTGAAAGTTTCAGAAAAAATTTCATAAATGGATATAATATGTGAATTATCTATTTGCAAAATTTTAAAAAAAGTTAATAATAGTGATATTTGATTTTGAAAAAAGATTTTTTTTAAAAGGAGAGATTATGAGGTTATCTAAAAGGATTATCAGCATATTAATTATTAGTGTAATGATAATATGTGTAGGGTCTTTATTTGTTGCCTGTCTTCCGGTAACAACTGGAGAGGGAGCAACAACTCAAGGAACAACAACTGAAGGAACTGAAACCCAGGAAACCACTGGCTTTGCGAAAATATTTGCCAGCTATGGAACATGGGTCTGGCTTGCAATTTTAGTGGTGGCATTCTATTTCCTGCTAATAAGACCACAGAGGGTGAGATCTAAAAAAGCCCAGGAACTGGTGTCAAGCTTGCAAAGAGGCGATGAAGTAGTTACTATAGGCGGTTTTCATGGCAGAATTAAAGACATAAGGGAAGATGTGGTTATAATAACTATTGCCAGCGGTGTAGATGTGAAAATTAACAAGAGTGCCGTATCCAAGAAAGCAAGTCAATAAAAAATATGAGGAATAAAAAGGTTCATTTAACGGTCATTGTAATATTTATAATAATAATCGGTATATGCTTTTATTATATATTCAGAAATTCTGTTGGTGAATCAATTAAGCTGGGTCTGGATCTTGAAGGTGGGACTCAGATAATATTGAAACCGGTTGAAATAGGAGCTGAAAGTGTTACAAAAGAATCACTTGATAAAGCTCAATTAATAATCATGGACAGAATCGATAGACTTGGTATATCCGAACCTTTAGTAACAAGGGACTTTAATAATAATCTTATTATTCAACTGCCCG
>CAZLEB010000140.1:0-1575 GCA_964558475.1 uncultured Actinomycetota bacterium | reverse complement strand
GGCTTGACCCCGGAGATATGAGAATAAAAACCACAAGGAACTTTAAAGTTTGGGAAGGTGGTGGAGAATATAATGTAACGCGGGGGCTTACAAAATGTTTTGGACTTAAAACAGCGGTAGTTACAGGCATTGTAAAAAATGAAATAGGGTATCTTCTAAATGATCTGATAAGCCAGGGGGGAGTAGATATGTCCTATATAAAATGGTTCCCATATGATGGAATAGGGAAAAGTGTAAGAGTTGGTTTAAATTTTACTGAAAGAGGTTTTGGAATAAGAGGAGCACTTGGAGTATATGATAGGGCAAATTCAGCTGCGTCAAAGTTAAAAGTTGGTGATATTGATTGGGATAAAATATTCAGAGAAGATGGAGCAAGATGGTTCCATACTGGAGGAATATTTGCAGCATTATCTGATACAAGTGCCAACGTTATTATAGAAGCATCAAAAATTGCAAGAAAAAATGGCACTATTGTTAGTTATGATCTGAATTATAGGCCATCACTATGGGAAGCACTGGGTGGAAATAAAAAAGCTATTGAGGTAAATAGGGAAATAGCAAAGTATGTTGATGTAGCAATAGGCAATGAAGAAGATTTTACAGTTGCTCTGGGGTTTGAAGTCAAAGGCCTGGATAAGAAGTTAACAAAGCTTGATCCGGAAAATTTTAAAAGGATGATAAAACACTGCGTAAGTAAGTATCCTAATTTTAAAGCGGTAGCTACCACACTAAGAAGTGTAAAAACAGCTAATATAAATGACTGGGGCGCAATACTTTATTATAAAGGTAATTTTTTCCAGGCAACAAAAAGAGAAAATTTAGAGATTTACGATAGGATAGGTGGTGGAGATAGTTTTGTTTCCGGTTTAATATATGGGTTTCTTTCAAATAAACCGCCAGAGATAATTGTGGAATATGGTGCGGTTCATGGAGCGCTTGCTATGACTACTCCTGGAGATACAAGCATGGCTTCACTTTCTGAAGTTGAAAAAATAGTTACTGGAGGCGGAGCAAGGGTGAAGAGATAGTTTTGTATAAAGCTGGAAAATATAAAGTTGAAATTATTTTTTAGAAAAATATAACATTAACGAATAGTAAAAACTATATTTAATATAAAGTTAAGAAAGTATTTATGAAAACTTTAGACAAATTTTTTAAAATAATTGAGTTATTGGAAAATGATAATAATCTGAAACTTCAAGATATTTCAAATATACTAAATATCAATAAAAGTACCGTACATAGGTTTATAAGCGTAATGTTAAAATATAATTTCGTTACAAAGAATGAAGAAAATGGAAAGTACAGTTTAGGACTTAGATTTTTGAATATAGCAACAAAAATAATAGATTCCATTGATATAAGAGAGATTGCTCATCCATATTTAACAGAGTTAGAGAAGATTACAGGGGAGACAATTCACTTAACTACTTTTGATGGTAAAAATGTGGTCTACATAGATAAAATTGAAAGTGAAAAACCGATAAGAATGTATTCTAAAATAGGGAATATCGCACCAATGCACTGTACAGCAGTTGGAAAAGTGATATTGGCTTTTCAGAAAAAGGAAAAAAT
>CAZLEB010000139.1:0-1578 GCA_964558475.1 uncultured Actinomycetota bacterium | reverse complement strand
ATCTCTCTTCCCATAAAGGCCAGTCATTCACTTCTACCCATAGATATGTTCCGCTGGTTTGGGGGCCTTCCACACTATGAGCGTGCCCCATTAAGAGAGAATACTTACCATTATCCCCGTCAAATCTGGCGACAGTAATCTCCCCTTCTTTCAATCTCCAATGAGCGATTCCGGGAAATACTTCACCATGCCATCTAATAGAAGCTAGCGAATCCTTCGCTTTAAGCGAATAAGGAAAATTACCACAATGCCATAAGAGCTCAGAATTATTTTTCTCAGGGTGTCTAATAGTAAGGTCAGCAAAGAATATCGGCTCTTTATGCATATTTGCTGCTTGAAGCATCACTGCGGTAATCGCCCCGTGAATATCTGTCTCACATACCACCGGAATCTTTTCATCGGTTAACATAGCGTTAGCAAAACAAGGGGCTATACCGTATTCATTCGGTAAGGCCATCCAACATTGAATCGCCACGGCAGAAAGCTCTTCCTCTTCTACCCATTTTTTCATTGCTAATTTTAAAGCTACTATCTTTTTAAGGTTTTCTTCGCCAATTGCCGAATAATCTATATTTTTCCCCTTGATATATTTAACCACTGCTTTTAATACTTGCTATTCTTATCTTTATATTTTCTGGCTGAGGCAATTATTTCGGTAAGAGCAACGGGGATTACTTCGATACCAAACTTTTCCAGTAATTCCCCTTCATTAGCCATAACCGACCAGAACTCTCCGGGTCGTGTACTTATCATTCCAATTCTCATATTTCTAAAAGCCTTAATAACAGAGGCAGCTCGAAGAAAATTGGTAAAACCTTTTTCAAACACGCTATCCTCTATCCCACTATTGGTTATATAAGTAAAAGGCACTCCGAATCTGCGCAAGATTTTACTGGTAGCAAAAAGCCCGCATTGAGTATCCCGGGTACGTATTCCACTACCCAGAGGAGCATCATCACGAGGTCCCCATAATAATAAAGGTTTATTCATCAACTTACCTAATTTGGCTACTGCGCTTTCCGTGCCAAAATTACAATGAGGCAGGAACAAAGCATCAATATTCTTCGCTAAAAAATATTTATATACTTTTTCTACATCCTTTATGTCATAAAGCATACCATCCTCATTAAGCCAATCAATATCCACCAAATCTATCTTCCAGGAAAGAAGTTTATCCCTAATCATATTTTTATATTTTCTAGCTTCATCTGCATTGAAAGCAAGTCGCCGAGTGGGAACAAAACCAAGTTTTATAGAAAAATCCTTCATCTCTTAACCTCCTGCCTTATTTTTTGTGTCCTATCCTTTCGTATAGTTTGTCTTTTTTAATTTCCTAATTTAAATACCCTTTAAGTATTTCTTTTTTTATCTTTAATAAAATGACAAAAATTCCTACAATTAAAATAAATTATCCTACCGGGGAATTTAAATCTATGACATTCCCTAAAGCTATATATTTGGGAATTGGAAGCAATATTAAATCCTCTCCTATTTCTTCAGCACTAAAATTTTTTCTTAGTTTCGTTAAAATAAAGGTTTCATCTATGAGACCCTGTAAGATGGGATATTCTTTTAAGT
>CAZLEB010000138.1:0-1609 GCA_964558475.1 uncultured Actinomycetota bacterium | reverse complement strand
AAGATGCACGAGCTCATGAACAACAACAGAATCTATGATAGGTAAAGGAGCCATCATTAATCGCCAGGCAAAACTTAGATTACCCTGGTGAGAGCAAGAACCCCATCTCTTTCGTGCATTGGTGATATTTATTTTATTATATTTAAATCCCCTTTTTTGTGCATATAATCTAACCCTCCGGGATATGGTTTCATATGCTCTTCTCTTATACCAAATAATAAAAATATTCTTCGCGTAGGATAAATACTTTTTTGAAAGTAAAAATTGATCTTTAAAATCCAGAAGGATTTCTCGATTATCTACCAGCTTTAAATTATAATAATTCCCCAGATAAAGGAATCTTTCTCCATCAATAAATTCTTTTTTATTAAATTTCAAATTCCTTAATTGAACTTCTTTTTGGGTTTTCTCCAACCTTTCTTTATATTTTAAAACAACTTTATTTATAACTTCTTCACTGGCATGAAAAGGCGCCCTTACTATTAATGCAGCATCATTATTTATATACATAGCAATACTTTTTCTCTTGGAACGTATTATCTTTTTAATTTTTATGATTTTACCTCTTGAGGGAGCTGCTTGCTTTTCAAAGAAAAAATATGCAGAAGCTGCATCATTGTCCCAATGATACCCCGAGTTCAAAAGCTTTGTGGAGCAGTTCTTCTCGCTTTCTGGCACCTTCTCCACGGTCAGAGTCCGTAATAACTAAAGTCTCTACCAGCTCAATATTGGCGAAATATTTGCACCAGATCCTTATAGATACCAGTGCGTGTTCAGGATTTTTCGATATATTAGCCACCCAGATAAAGATGCCCTTCTTTCTTTTCTCCAACCTCGGCTTGAATATCAATTTACCATCCGGGAGTGTAACCATCTCCGCCAGGCAATTTGAGCGATCAATAAGCAATTTGAGCTGAGCGCAGAAGAGACCAAAATAGGCAGGAGCCCCGATAACTATAGCGTCAGCAGTTTCCAGGGCATCATATATTTTTTCCATCCCATCTTTGTAGAAGCAATAATCAGGGGCGGGAAACCTGTCACAGGCCTGACAGGGCATTATTTCCAGATCATTGAGGTAGATTTTTTCTGTTTCTGCACCGACGGACTGGGCACCTTCCAGAGCTTTGGTTACAAAGGTATCAGTGTTCATCTTTTTCCTGGGACTACTTACAATTCCCACTACTTTTAGAACCATAGTCTCCTTCGCTCCTTAATTTCCTTATTCTTCCCATTTTTTCAATAGTATGCTGGCATTTTGCCCGCCAAATCCAAATGAATTGGAAATAGTATATTGTAAATTTTGATTCCTTCCTTGAAGTGGGACATAATCCAGATCACATTCCGGATCTTGCTCTAACAGCCCTATGGTAGGAGGAATAAAACTTTCCTGCATGGCTTTAATACAGACAATGGCTTCTGCTGCCCCCGAAGCGCCAAGCATATGCCCGGTCATTGATTTGGTAGAACTTATCGGAATACCGTATGCCTTTTCGCCAAATACCGTTTTTATTGCTTCGGTTTCACTTTTATCATTATAAGGAGTGCTGGTTCCATGGGCATTGATGTAAGATATCTGTTCTTCATTAATACCTGAATCATTAATAGCCAT
>CAZLEB010000137.1:0-1624 GCA_964558475.1 uncultured Actinomycetota bacterium | reverse complement strand
TTAACTTTTCAATCCGTTAGCTTTACTTTAATATTGCTGTTAAAATATCAACGGTTTTAAATATGACAGGTAGTAAGAATAACAATTTAAAGACTTTTAATATAAATATATCCGGCATTGTCCAGGGGGTAGGCTTCAGGCCCTTCATATACGGGCTTGCCCAAAAGTACAATCTTAATGGAATGGTCACCAATACCACAGAAGGGGTTACCATAAAAATAAATACATACAGTAAAAATATAGTTGATAAATTTACTTCAGACATTAAATCACAAAAACCATCAGCATCGGTTATAGAAAATATAAAAATAGAAGAAGTCCCCTTCAGGGATTTCAAGGATTTTAAAATAGGAAAAAGCATAGAAACAGAGGAAAGATTCCAGCTGGTATCTCCGGACATTGCAACCTGCGGCCTCTGTACCAGAGATATTAAAAACAAAAAGGACATTCGAAGATACTATTATCCATTTACCAATTGCACCAGCTGTGGACCCAGATTTACCATTATACAGAAGATACCTTATGACAGGCCATATACCACCATGCACAAGTTTATAATGTGTGAGGACTGCTCCAGAGAATACTATGATCCCCTGGACAGGAGATTTCATGCCCAGCCCAATGCTTGCAAGAAATGTGGTCCCTCACTACTTCTAATTGACAGGGAAGGAAAAAAAATAGATTCTAAGACCCCTATCGTTTCTGCAGCAGAACTGCTCCGGCAGGGAAAGATTATTGCATTAAAAAGCCTTGGCGGGTTTCAGATAGCCTGCAGCGCCATATCGGATAATACGGTCAGGGAGCTTAGAAAAAGAAAGAAAAGACCGGTAAAGCCTTTTGCTATAATGATTAAAGATATTTCATCCGTAAAAAAATACTACCGCTTAAATGAGATGGAAATAAAAAGCTTGCTATCAGCCAGAGCTCCCATTGTTCTGCTTGAAAAGAAACCTAAAAATTATCCGGTTTCCTGGTATGTCTCGCTGTATAACCGTTATGAAGGAGTGATGCTTCCCTACACACCCATACACCACTTGATATTTAACCACATTAATATACCACTTATCATGACCAGCGGAAACCTTTCAGAAGAACCCATAGCATCAGAAAATGTGGAAGCCCTGGAGAGATTAAAAGACATATGCGACTATTTTCTAATTCACAACCGTGATATATATTCCAGATATGATGATTCGGTCATAAAAATCTTTGACGACAGGGAGATGGTTATAAGAAGAGCCAGAGGATACTCCCCTTATCCGGTAAAGATTGATAAGGATATTGGAAAACAGGTTATTTTTGCAGCAGGCGCTCATGAAAAAAATACATTCTCCTTTCTTGTAAAAAATTATGCAATTATAAGCCAGCACATGGGGGATCTTGACGATGTAGAATCGCTAGAATTTTACAGTTCCACATTTGACCATTACCGGAAACTTTTTAATATTGAAAAAATAGATACAGTAGCCTATGACAAACACCCATCTTATGCTTCCACAAAATTTGCTGCAGAGCTTAAAAATGTTAATACAAGGATTGCGGTACAGCATCATAAAGCCCATATTGCCAGCGTAATGGCTGAAAACGGCATAAATGAAAATTTAATAGGTTTTGCCTGGGATGG
>CAZLEB010000136.1:0-1626 GCA_964558475.1 uncultured Actinomycetota bacterium | reverse complement strand
AATGAAAAATATTTAAGCCCCGTCAGTATTGGGGCTTAAATATTTCTATAATTATAATTCCACTATAAATCCGGACATAAATTTTAATAAAAGGAAAACCAAAATGAGCTAAAAACTATTGCTACAATAACCATTATTATCCAGGCTGCTATTCCCAGTGCGCCAAGCACTATGCCTGCGATGTCAAAACCTTTACCTTTTTCGCTTGCCACTCCGTTTTTTATTCTGCTTATATCAACTATACCAAGTATAAGCGGGATAATTGATAATCCCAGAATACCTGTTACCAGTGCTGCAATCGAGAGACCGCTTGGACCCTGGTCTTGTGATGTCTGATTCATTATTCCCTCCTTTATTGGATTAATATGCTTTGGTAATATTATAATCTTACGGTATTAAAAAGAAAAATTATTTTTGCACTTTTATTCCTTTGAACTTTAGTATATTAGGAGTAAGGCAGGTATGTAATTTATTTAATATAATGAGATTAATGGCTATGTAATGACTGTATTACCAGTATTCTTATATATCATAATTAAAAAATAAATAAAAAAAATATATTTAATTTTATTTTCAGATATAATAAAAAATCAATGGAACTGGAAAAGATAAAAGAATTACTGAAAAGCGAACCATCCTATCGGTTAAAACAGGTTGAGAAAGCTCTTTATAAGGATTTGATTGGCGGCTGGAATGATGCCACAGTTTTGCCGGTCAATCTTCGAGAAAAATTAGAAAGAGAAATTCCCATTGTTTTTAATTTTAATGCAGTTACTTCTTTTAAAGGTAATTCCGTGAAGGCAATTATGGGACTGGAGGATGGTGTAAATGTCGAGTCCGTTTTGATGAAGCATGCAGGAGGAAGGAATACTGTTTGCGTGTCATCACAGATCGGATGCCCATTGAATTGTATTTTCTGTAAAACAGGAAAAATCGGTTATTTAAGGAATCTAAGCTACTACGAAATCGTAGAGCAGGTATTATTTTTTTCTTATTATTTGAAGAGTAACGCCAGACTCATAAAGAATGGCGGAGCTTCAAGAACGGGTGAAACTGTAAAAAATATTGTATTTATGGGTATGGGTGAACCATTTTTAAATTATGATAATGTGATTAAGGCTATAAGGTTTTTAAATGATAAGGATAAATTTAATATAGGAGCGCGCCATATTTCTGTATCTACTGCAGGAATCCCTGAAAAAATTAAAGAATTTTCGAATGAAAATATGCAGGTTAATCTGGCAGTTTCGTTGAATTCGCCGGATGATAAACTCCGCACAAAAATAATGCCCATTACCGAAAAATATCCAATAAAAGAAATTATTGATGCTGTTAAATTTTATATTAAAAAAACCAATCGAAGAGTAATGTTTGAGTACATCATGATTAATGATTTAAATGATGCGGATACTATGGCCAAACAGCTGGTCAAACTGATTGGCGGTCTTTTATGTTTTATAAATATTATCCCATACAACGGGGAAGACAATAACCTCAAACCCTCGCCCAGAAGAAGAATAATTAAATTTAGAAATATTCTTGAGACCGGTGGTATAAATGTAACAGAGCGGTTCAGATTCGGGGAAGATATAAACGCAGCCTGCGGCGAGCTTGTTTACAAAAAAA
>CAZLEB010000135.1:0-1642 GCA_964558475.1 uncultured Actinomycetota bacterium | reverse complement strand
TAATCCATTCTTAAGTATTTTATAAAAGATTTTTCATATATATTCTCTCTGAAAATATCCATCGGCCTCATCTATCTATCGGCCTCTTACCTTTTATCCCACTATAATTACAGGTGACTTAAAACCTTGTCTACCGATTTAACAACAATCGCGCCATCTTTTATTATTTTTCTGTAAAGCTTTTCTGCTTTTCCACCGGTATAATCTCTTTTACCTATGCTTTTTTTATCAACTATTATTACTTTTTTCCCTAAACCGACTGCTTCTTTTACCGATACCAGGTTTGAAAAATTACCATAGCCAAATTCCAATTCTGGTAGAATTACCACATCACTGGATTTTACGAACTGGAGATTTTTATTCTGCGAACCAATACTAATAGGAGAAAATGGAGCCTCGGTCACATAAGGGATTCCCAGCATCTGGGCGGTATCAAGATCTGTATCAAGAGTATTTATAACCCCGCAGGATAAGTCATAACCGCTTTCTTGCAGCAGATTTATTACCGGTGATGCCGCTCCGCCCCCTCCAATAACGTGAATCCTTAAATGTTTTTTTACCTTTTTACCGGCAGCGGCTCTCTGACCGGTCGGGCTGAAAATTGGACTAACATACATCTTTTTAGTTATGGGATTTTTACCCACGAAAACATCGCTATTAAATACACTCTTTAAGCTCTGCCTGCTAATAACCTTCTCACATCTTCCAAAATCGTAAACCCGGCCTTCTTTTAGAAGCATTATTTTTTTGCTGTTTTGTATGGCTAGATTTATATCATGAAAAATTCCGATTATGGTTTTTTTATCTTTTTTATTTAAGTTTAAGAATAAATTTATAAATTCAATCTGAAAATTTATATCCAGGTGAGAAGTTGGTTCATCCAGAAGCAGTATAGGGCTGTCCTGGGCTAAAACCTGGGCTATGATCACCCTCTGTTTTTCACCGCCTGAAAGTTCCGAAAACTTTCTTTCTGCAAATGACAGTATTCTGGTCTTTTCCATAACCTTACCAACCTCGTTAAAATCCTCCTTTCTTTCCATCCCGAATCTCGAAATATAGGGGTTCCTTCCCATCATGACCATTTCAGCAACAGTAAAGCCAAATGCCGGATTGGTATACTGGGGTACAACCGCTATCATTTTTGCAATATCTTTTGGATTCGAATCCTTTATATTTCTCCCACCAACTTTAATTATACCTTCGTATCCCTTTATGACACCGCTTATAAGATTTACCAGTGTACTTTTACCGGCCCCATTTGGCCCCAGGATTGAGATAAAATCTTCTCTCCCCACATCAAAACTTACATTATCCAGAACTTTTTTGTGGTTATAGGAAAAATTTAAATTTTTAACCGAAAGTACACTGTTATCTCTATTCATCTTTTATCCAGATCCTTTATTTTAAAATATCTGCCTTTTCGACTTTACCAGAAGATACAGAAAAAACGGAACTCCTATAACAGAAGTTATAATCCCTACGGGAATTTCCCGCGGCATAAGCACAGTTCTTGCAAGTGTATCCGACATAAGCAGGACAATTCCTCCTGCTACCGCCGAGGTGGGGTACAATATTTTATGATCAGGCCCTACAAGCAGTCTTAAAATATGTGGAGTTATAAGCCCTACAAATCCGATAATCC
>CAZLEB010000134.1:0-1647 GCA_964558475.1 uncultured Actinomycetota bacterium | reverse complement strand
GGAAGCGGAATTTGAGACTTTCGATGAATCAGTGGTAGCAATGGAAGAAGCAGTTGGGGAAGAAGTTGCCGAGGAAGAAAAGGTTGCAGCTGATACTGAGGCCCAGTATGGTGAAGTTCAGGTTGCCGGTGATAGGAAAGTTATTAAGACTGCCTATATTGAGCTTGAGATTGAGGTGGGGAAATTTGAAAGCACACTGTTTGAACTCACCAATCTGGCGGAGCAGAATGGCGGTTTTGTTTCAAATAGCCAGAGTTATTCTGATTCTGAGGGCAATCTAACCAGCGGAAGCGTAACCATAAGAATCCCTTCTAATAAATATAATTCTGCTTTAAATAGGGTTAAAGAAATGGGTACGGTTAAAAGTGCTTCAAGTTCCGGACAGGATGTAACCCAGGAATACACCGATCTTGAAAGCAGGCTTAGAAACTACGAAGCCCAGGAGGAAATCCTTCTGGATTTAATGAAGGAGTCAAAGAAAGTCAGTGACAGTTTAGAAGTACAGAGAGAATTGAGTGTCGTTCAGGAGCAGATTGAATTAATCAAGGGAAGGATGCAATACCTGGACGATATGGTATCTTTTTCTACTATTGATGTTTTCTTCCATGAACCCGAACCTATAGCTGATCCCGGATGGGGATTCGTTGAAGCGTTAAAGAGAGGTTTGAGAGGAGCGGTAAATGTATTTAATTGGCTGGTTATAGCGATAATTGTAACTGCTCCGTTATGGATTTTAATAGGAATAATATTAATCATAGTATGGCGGGTTATAAGGGCAAGAAAAAGAAGAATAGCCAGGAAGGAGCAAAAATAATATGAAAAGTTTCAATGCTTTTGGTTGCACTCTGCTTATTTTCGGACTGGGTGTCCTGGCTGGTATTCTTATTGCGCCCCGCAAGGGTGAAGAAACCCGTAAAATATTAAAGGAACGGATGGAGGAATGCTGCAGTAAGACCTGTGGATTTATTACCGAAAAAACAGCAGAGGTAAAAAAGCAGGCAGAGAAATATGCGGAGAAATTAAAGAAGAATATGGAAGAAGCTAAATAATAATTTTTATTATTAAGATAGCATTTTATATTTGCTTAAATAAGTACAAGCCCTTTTTAAATTAAAAAGGGCTTGTGTCTATTTATAGTATAAAATCTAATTCTTTTATCTAAAATTTAGTTCGAAATTTCACACAAATATTATTAAAGTTAGATTTAAATTTTTGTCAGCTCCTCAAAATTTCAAATATACTTTAGAGAAAAAGGGAGCCTTAAATTATTTTTCTCAAGTAATTCCTTATTTTGGAGTACCTCTTTAGTGTTGCCATCATAAACAATAAGTCCGTTATTAATTATTATTGTCCTTTCTGAAAATTCATATGCCATATCCAGGTTGTGAGTTGCAACAATAACCGTTTTATTGATTTCCTTTAGCAAATTTATAAAATTATCTATATTCGCCGGATCAAGATTACTAGAAGGTTCATCGAGTATAAAAATTTCAGGATCATATGATAAAACAGTTGCAAGCGCTACAAGTTTTTTTTCACCAAAACTTAGAAAATAAGGAGATTCATTTTCAACATTAAAGAGATTTACCTTTGCAAGGCTATCTTTTACCCTTTCTTTAATAAACTCAACGTCCCCTGCCATTGGAT
>CAZLEB010000133.1:0-1656 GCA_964558475.1 uncultured Actinomycetota bacterium | reverse complement strand
ATAAACAACTTCATTTAGCAACCCTTGCATCAAAGGAGTATTATTGTAAAAATGGACTTGAAAAAAAATTTTCCGGTAAACTTGATAGTCTGGACTCTGTTAATAGATATTAGCGTGGCGTTATGCAAGATCAAAATATAATATTTCAGATGTCTGCACATTCGTCTGCAGCAGATATTCCCCGAAAAGAAAGGTATATTCGATATGCGCTTTCAATATCGTTGTTCCTTTATGCATTTATTTGCCCGGTATCCAAAAGCGCAACTTATTTCCCTCTTTATACAGCAGTTATTTCTGCAATATTCATATGGTTAGAAGCACAGTATAGGTCGCTTTTTCTTAGCGAGCTTAAATGGCTTTTCATACTCTTGTTATTTCTTGTATCGTGGCAAAGCATTACTATATATATTAATGGAAATGAAATCATACTGTCTCCTGTAACAAGGGCATTAAAACTTCTACTGATATTTTTTCTATCAGGTCTACCATGTGATAAGAACTGGAAAATAAATACAGCCAAAAATACAATCATTACATTATTTATTGTGACATCGGTAATTGTAATATTAGGCATATATCAGGATATTTCAGGAATCGTTTATCCCTTCCCTGTACAGCCTTTCTCCGATGGTAAGTTATTAGGGTTTTTTTTACACCATATTCCGGCAGGAGGCTTTTTTAGTATCCTTGCAGTTTTATCGGCCTCATTTTTCTTATTCTGGAGGACGTCAATAAGGATAAAAATAATCATCGGGATTTTGTTTTTTATACTACTTTCAGGGACATTATTAACTTTATCACGTACATATTTTATTTCTTTGATAATAACGATTCCTTTAATCCTGTTAAGAAAGAGTTTGAAGGTAACCACTTTAAGTGTGATAGCGTTATTACTATTTATTTCTATAACCATGATTTATAGCCCTTCAATAAAAGACAGGGCATTAAGCATATTTGATCTAAAAAATAATCCGAGTAATATTGAAAGACTTTATCTCTGGAAAGTAGCAATAGATATGATAAAGGACCATCCTGTAACAGGTATAGGTTTTAAGCAATGGCGTGAAAAGGTTTCAGAATATTCGAGTAAATATTCTTCAGCGTGGAAATTTACTTCAGCATCACTTTATCACGCCCATAATGTTTATCTACACGTTGCAGCAGAGACAGGATTGGTGGGACTCTTCTTTTTCCTATCATTCTGGCTTTATCTTCTGTATTTAACCTTTCACACCGCTTATATTTATTCAAATGACAGTTTTATAATGGCATTAAACCTCGGTACATCATATGCTCTTATAAATCTCTTAATCGGAGGATTGTTTGAAGAAAATTTTGGGACACACTCGATTATATTCCTGATTTCATTCATTATCGCGCTTTCTTTTTTTGTCACTAATCCAAAAAATATATTTAATACACGCAGAACAGATGGGTATGTGAAAGATATAGATTTATGAATGAAAAGATACCTTTTTCAGTAGCTGTTATTACAAAAAATGAAGAAAAACAATTACCCGACTGCCTGAAAAGTGTCGCTTTTGCAGATGATATTGTTGTAGTTGATTCAGGCAGCACAGATAGAACCGTGGAAATTGCAAAAGAATTTGGCTGTCGAGTTTTTATAGAAGATTGGAAGGGCTACGGTCCTCAGAA
>CAZLEB010000132.1:0-1751 GCA_964558475.1 uncultured Actinomycetota bacterium | reverse complement strand
CACTTTGGATATAGAACCCTTCTTATTGACCTGGATCCTCAGGGAAATTCCACAAGCGGACTGGGCATCAACTTTAAAGACAATAATAGTACCATTTATGATGTTCTTATTAATTATTATGAACCCAATACCGTGATAAGATCAACTCAATATAAATATCTAAATATTTTGCCTTCCTCAACAAGATTGGCCGGCGCTGAAATAGAATTAGTATCCAGCTTTAAAAGAGAATACAGGTTAAAAAATGCAATTAATAATATTCTGGATCTCTACGATTATATTATTATAGACTGTTCACCTGCCCTGGGACTTTTAACCTTGAATGCACTCACTGCTTCCAGGGAAGTGGTAATCCCCCTTCAGTGCGAATATTATGCCCTTGAAGGTGTTGCAAGACTAATAGAAACAATAAACCTGGTCAAGAAAAATTTGAATTTTGAACTGGAAATATCAGGAGTAGTTTTAACCATGTACAGCAAGACAAGACTGGCAAACCAGGCAATTAAAGAAATTCATAAATATTTTACCAAAAAAGTATACAAAACCATTATTCCAAGAAACGTAAGGCTGGCAGAATCACCCAGTTATGGAAAATCAATCTTAACATATGATCCTAAATGTGCCGGGGCCGTAGCATACAGCAAGTTAGCAAAAGAAATAATAAATAACTATAATCATAACAACCGTAAAATTGAAATGGGTTCCGTACCTGAAAGAATTAAAAATTTCTGGAATAGTGGCCAGTCACCCCGCCATGCCGTAAAAAATAGAAAATACCCTCACCAAAAATCCTAATTAAAAAGTTAACCATTATAAAAAAACGATAATTTTAGAAGGAAATAAGTTTAATACTCCAGAAGCATTCCATCAATGTAGTCCCAATAAAATAAAAGGCTTTCGTCTTTTCTGAAAGCAGGAAGGCTTCCATCATTTTTTATCTCAATTTTTATTTTCCCCAGCTCTTTTGAATCAACTTCAAGTCTTATGTCAGGTCCTTCAAATGTAGTTGACTTTACTCTTCCCTCAAAGCAGTTTTTATTTTCCTGAAATTTTTTTGTTATTCTTATTTTTTCAGGTCTTACAAAAAAGACGGGGGGAGTTTTTTCCCTTTTATACACTGCAGTTTTTATCTTTTTTGAAATATAGTTACAATTTTTTTTAAAATCGTCCCTTAAAAATATTTTACTGCCGCTTTCAGTTTCCAGTATAAAAATATGATTGTCCTTTCTCACCAGGGAAAGAGGTATAAAATTGCCTGCCCCGATAAAATCCGCTGTAAATATGCTCTGGGGACAGTTATAAATGGAGTCAGGGCTTCCTGTCTGAATTATATGGCCTTCATCCATAACCGCGATATTATCCGACATTGTAAGAGCTTCACCCTGGTCATGAGTCACGTACAGGAAGGTAGTTCCGATTTTCCTCTGAATTCCTTTTAGTTCTCCCTGCATTGAGATTCTTAGTTTTTTATCCAGTGAAGCCAGAGGCTCATCCAAAAGAAGTATCCTTGGTCTTACTATTAGAGATCTTGCCAGTGCCACCCTCTGCTGCTGGCCTCCTGAAAGTTCCGGGACCGATCTTGATTCAAACCCTTTCAGGTTAATTATATCCAGAATACCGCCAAGCTCCTTTTCAATCTTATAGTTAGGAACTCTTCTTTTTTTAAGACCATAGATTATATTTTCCCGGACATTCATATGAGGAAAGAGAGCAAGATTCTGAAAAACCATAGCGGTGTCTCTCCTGTTAGG
>CAZLEB010000131.1:0-1777 GCA_964558475.1 uncultured Actinomycetota bacterium | reverse complement strand
AGGAAAGATGGTTAGGAGATTTCAATTTATTTTACTTTCTTTTATAACTTTTTTTTTAATTATTTCCACTATCAGCTGCACCTTCTCTCCATCGGGGCCAATAGGGCAATTTCCCCGGAAAGCATTAATAGAAAGCGAAGGGATTGAGTCTATGGATTATCTATTGTTTATTCCATCTGACTATTATAAAGAAGAAACCAGGAAGTGGCCGCTCATTCTTTTTTTACACGGTATGGGTGAAAGGGGAGGTGATGTTGAGTTGTTAAGAAAAGTTGGCGTATCTAAGTTAGTAGAAGAGGATAAAGATTTTCCTTTTATAGTTGTTTCACCTCTATGTCCCGCTGACCGGTATTGGTCACCCGCAGTGCTTAAAAAACTGCTTGACGATGTTTGCCAGGAGCTCCGGGTTGATATGGATAGAATATACTTAACCGGCTTGAGTATGGGCGGATATGGCACATGGGATACTGCGATTGCGTATCCCGATGTTTTTGCTGCCATTGCACCGGTTTGTGGTGGTGGTGATCCGTATAGGGCATGCAGACTTGGCAATATGCCTGTATGGGTGTTCCATGGGGCAAAAGATACCACTGTGTCACCTGAGGAATCGATAAAGATGGTTGAAGCATTAAAAAATTGCGGCAGGAATGTAAAGTTTACTCTTTATCCGGAATTGGAGCATGATTGCTGGACAGAAACCTATAATAATCCTGAACTGTATCAGTGGTTTTTAGAACAATTTAAAGCAAATCACTAGAAAAAAAAGAATTCTAACTAATTATAAATAAGGCTAACAAGTATTGCTAAAACTGATATAATATAGCTTACTCAAAATAGGAATATAGGAAAACAAGGGATAATTATGAAAAATTTTTTTTTAATATCAACTGTAATTATCATTATATTATCAGTGGTTTTAACCGGTGTTAGCTGCAAAACAACTGCAGCAGTACAGCCTACAATAGTTGAGTTCATTGGAAGCGATTTTGAATTATCTCTGCCGGAAAAATGGGAAGGTGGAAATAAAGAGGAACTCGATTCCGTAATTGAAAAGCTTAAAAATACTGATCAGACAGAATTGGCTGATAAAGTGGAAGCAAATAAAACTAAACTGTTATTTTTTGGATATGATACAGAAACGGCTGCCCTGGGTGATAAGGTAGATAATTTTACCATCACCGGTGAGTCTTCAGTTTTTTTACCGCTTGATGAATATATGGATCTATCATATAAGAATGTTGAAGAAGTGTATAAAGAAGCAGGATATACAATTAACATTATTGAAGAAGATGTTGTCCCGATTGGTAACTATGAAGAAGTAGGAAGAACAATATTTGAACAAAAGGTTGAGAGTGTTAAAACTAAAGTGGCTCAGTATATAATAAAGAACGGTTCGGATTTTTGGGTTCTGACTTTTACTGTGGGAGTAGAACAATTTGACCAGGATATTCAGGCTTTTGATGAGACTATTGAGACTTTTAAAATAATAGAGTAGCGGAAGGGCAGATAGTATTTAACCTGGATTGGTTAAATAAGTGGAGAACTAAAAAAATATAAACTTAATTTAAGAATGTAAAAAATTTAAAGGAGTGATAATCATGATGTCAAATATCCCGATTGATCTGACAAAGGTAAAAAAAGAAAATATTGATAAGGAAATACTGAGAGTGGGAATAATTGCAGAACTGGATGCTGTAAATTTATATGAGCAGCTGGCTGCAGCTACCGAAAATAATGATATTAAAAGAATTCTCCTGGATATAGCAAAAGAAGAAAA
>CAZLEB010000130.1:0-1882 GCA_964558475.1 uncultured Actinomycetota bacterium | reverse complement strand
TTCCTATTTTTTACCACAAAACCGGTCTTTCCATTCCGGGAGATTTCCGGATGAGCGCCGATAGCATAGCACAGGGTAGGTTTTTCAAAGCTGTGAGCTTCCGCAATGGGGAGGTCGAATCCTTCCCAGAGTGAGCAGGTTGTATAAATATCACAGGATTTATAAATTAAAGGCATAAGTTCTTCAGGAGCATTGCTTATAGATAATACCCCCTTATTTTTAAGTAATACTTCATCATTTTTAGAGCCATATCCAATAGCCAGCAGCTTAACGTTTTTATTTTTCTTAAAAATGTCCTGGTATATACTTATGAGCTCGGCAAGTCCCTTATAAGGTTGATTGATAAGATTTAGTCTTCCTACAAATAACAGTAAAATATCTTCGGGGTTGATTCCTATTCCGCTCCTGAACCTATCGATTTCTTCTCTGCTGATTATTTCTTTCCGGTAATGGTCACATCCGTTATATATAAAAGTAGCCTTTTCTCTTAAGTTCCTTGGCAGGCAGTTCAACAGATACCTGGATACAGTTACAATTTTATTTGCTTTTTTAAAATAGGATAGATTCTGGCTTATCTCCATATATTTATATCTTAATTTTCTTTTTAAAGGAAGGCCACTTACGGATATTATTCCATGATCGACAGCTAAGACCGGTTTATTTAGTTTGGGGATTAAACTGTAAAAAGGAAATGATTGTATTATAAAAAGGTCAATATCTTTACTGTTAAGATATGGGGCTAATTTCCTGATTCTTCTTTCATAGGCTATGGGATTAACATCCGATTTGAAATAGTGGAGTTTTTCTATATTATATGATTTACGGTCGGTGAAAGTCTCATCAAAATAATTACAATATACCCTGCAATTGTACCCTATTTCTGCCAGACCGTCTGCAAGCCTGTCAACTACCAGATCAACACCATGGCCCTTTATCATTCTGTCAGTTATAAAGGCAATATTCACTTTTTTCATAATTTAAAAAAATTATCAGTTCAATACATTTTACATTACTTATTGTTTAAAATAAATTGTTTGTTATAATTTATCCTAATTTAGGTCAACATTTTAATCTTATTTTATTTTAGGAGTTTCATTCGAATGAAAGATATTTTTGATTATCCTCTAATATCAATCTCGATAGTTAATTTGAATGGTAAAAATTATCTCGGAGCATGTCTCGCTAGTATAAAAGAGATGGAATATCCCATGGATAGGGTAGAGATAATAGTAGTTGACAATGGGTCCATAGACGGGTCAGTAGAGTTTATAAAGAAAAATTATCCTGATATAAAAATCATAAAAAATAGTAGAAATATGGGATTTGCTTATGCAAATAATCAGGCAGCAGCGGAAGCAAGTGGTGAATATATAGCCTTTTTAAATAATGATATGAAGGTTGATAAAAGTTGGCTTATAGAGCTGCTAAGACCAATATATAAGGATAAAGAAACTATAGCTTCCGGCTCTAAAGTTCTATCTTTTGACGGTAAAGAAATTGATTTTGTCGGTGGAATGATTAATTTTGAAGGGAAAGGCTTCCAGATAGATTATGGCCTTTCTATAGAAAAAGACAATTATAGTGATTATAGGTATCTTCCTTTTGTTAACGGCGGCGCAATGTTAATAAACAGGCAAATATTTTTAGATGCGGGGGGATTTGACGAAGATTTCTTTGCCTATTATGAAGATGTGGATTTAGGGTGGAGGTTGTGGATATTAGGGTACAAAGTTATTTTTTCTCCAAAATCTATTGTCTATCATCACCATCACGGTACTTCAAAAGAATTCAGTGAAGATAAACTGAGATTTCTTAAGGAAAGAAACTCTCTTTATTCGGTTTTTAAAAATTATGATGATGAAAATTTACCAAAAGTACTTTC
>CAZLEB010000129.1:0-1886 GCA_964558475.1 uncultured Actinomycetota bacterium | reverse complement strand
GCATGCATCTCATCGGGATTAATACCGGCTCCCAGCCGGGCTAGTATTTTGAACCCCATAGTCTCACCGCCTGTCTGACCACCCATTCCATAATGATTGTTCATACAATTAAAAATAAGAGGAAGTCCCCCGCCCAGATTTTTATCCCATAGGGTCCGGTATTGCTCCATAGTGGCAAAACAAATTCCTTCCCACACGGGACCACAACCAAAAGAACCATCGCCAATATTAATAATAACAATACCAGGAGCACGGTTAACCCGTTTATATAAAGCAGCCCCCGGGCCAATAGAACCTGAACCGCCTACAATAGCATTATTAGGATAAATGCCAAATGGAGGGAAAAAGACATGCATGGAACCCCCTAATCCTTTATTAAAACCTGTCTTACGGGCAAAATTTTCTGCATAGGTACCGTAGATTAAAAATTTTCTGGCCAATTCTTTGCAGCTGCCCCGGTGATTCTTTTCCACTACCTCCAGTATTGAACCATCCATATAACTTTTCATAATTTCCATCAGGGAATCATCACTTAGTTTCCTTATAGCAGATAGACCCTTTGCCAGTACTTCGCTGTGGCTTCTGTGAGAGCCATAAATATGATCGGATATATCCAGGGTAAATGCCTGTCCTACAGCTGCCGATTCCTGGCCAATGGAGAGGTGAGCAGGTCCCTTGTGGTCATATTTAATCCCCCTATATACACCTTCCTTTTTTATTCTATCCAGAATTGTTTCAAATTCCCTTAAAACACACATATCGTGATAAATAGCTTTAAAATCATCCTTTGAAAAGAGTTTTTTCTCTTCATCTATTGATTTGTTATAGGCATTTATTTTTATAGGTGTAAATTCAATTTTACCTTTCGCAAAAACAACTTCGGGTATTATTTCAATAGACCTCGGCATTATACTTATTTACCTCCTTTATTTTATTTAAAAAATAGCCTTCCCAGAATTATTATATTTTTTCAGCATTTGCCAATAGGCATTCCTCTGCTTCCAGAGACCAGAGTCCCCTGTTCTTTTTCGTGATATGGTAAAGTCCCTTAAACAGGGGATTTTTATCCTGCAATTTCTT
Organism: uncultured Actinomycetota bacterium; assembly: GCA_964558475.1. Taxonomy (GTDB): domain Bacteria; phylum Actinomycetota; class Humimicrobiia; order Humimicrobiales; family Humimicrobiaceae; genus Hydromicrobium. The sequence continues at coordinate 806 of CAZLEB010000129.1, read as the reverse complement.
AAAATCTTCTATTGCCGTAAGATCCAGCTTTATATTGGTATAAATTAATTTTTTTCCACCAGGAATTTGAGGAAGGTTGATAATAGTATCTGCTACTGTATTTAATCCCCCGATATGAGTTATCATCACAGCAGGTTTTATCAGCTTTTGTCCAATCAAATATAAAGCTGCCCTCATATCCTCTGTATTCCCGCTGCTGGTGGCAGTGATATGTGTCGAACTGTAATGGACATTATAAAAATTTATTCTTGCAGTAAATTCCGGATTGTTGGGGCCTGCAAAAAAATTGAGGCAGCCATAGGGCTTAAGAATAGCATCTCCCAGCTCGATAAGGGATTCCACAGGAGTAAAAACAAACACATCATCAAAACCCTTGCGCCCTGAACATTCCAGAAGACGGGTTTTAATATCAGTAATTTTTAAGGAATTTATATATATCAGTTTTATACCTTCCTCCTCTGCTTCCCGGGACGGGAAAATGCTTTCTGCCCACTTAAGGCGCTTTTCATCAATATCCATCACCACCAGGAGTAAGGGTTTATTTTCCGAATGGATGGCGTAATCCAGAGCTCCCAGCCCCATAGGTCCTGCACTGGCAAGTAGAGCCATATTACCTCCTTTTTTAATTCCCATATGGTGAACATAAGAGCCGGGTGTTGTATGGTAACTGGCATTAAAGGCTCCTATTATACAGGACATTGGTTCAGATAAAGAGGCAGGAAAATAACCCTCCCCATTATATTTAAACAGACACCTGCATTCCATTACCTCATTGGGTATGATGATATAAGTAGCATCTCCTCCTA
>CAZLEB010000128.1:0-1891 GCA_964558475.1 uncultured Actinomycetota bacterium | reverse complement strand
ATCAAAAGGGCAGATAACCATACCAAAAGAAATAAGGGATAAATTTAATATAAAATCCCACGATATCGGTGAGTTTGCGGTAAGGGAAGGAAAAATTGTTTTTACTGTAAAAAAGGGAACCATACTGGATGCCATCACTAAGAGATCAGGTAAAAAAATTGATTTTAAAAAGGTAAGAGAGCAGATGGAAAAAGATATTGCTGAAGAAGTTATCAGGAAAATGAAATGATTTTTATAGATACTAATATTTTCTTAAGATATTTTGAGAGAGAAGATGAACTGGTCTACAGAAAGACAGAAAGGCTCTTTACCGAAATAGTTAATGGCAATGTCACTGGTATTTCTACAAGCCTTGTTATTGCTGAAGTGATATGGGTGCTAAAAAAATTCTATAGTTGGGATAAAGAAGAAATATGTAATAATATTGAGTTAATTTTAAAAACTCCCAATATAAGGTTTAAGGAAAGAAGTATCTTAATTGAAGCAATTAATCTTTACAGGGAGAAGAACATAAATTTTATTGATGCATATAATTATTTTTTTATGAGAGCAAATGGCATTGACGAAATCTACTCTTTTGACAGAGATTTTGACGAACTGCCGGATATAAAAAGACTGGAACCTTAAAAATAATTGTTAATAAATATTTCCAGAGAAATAGGGATAATAATATTCTTATAAATTTTGAATATTTTTACTCTTTACTGTTGAAAAGAGAAGTAAAAATGAACAAATTAAAAAAGATAATGGGAAAGATAAAGAAACCAGATTCGAGTTTAACTAGACAAGCGCAACTCAATCTTAATAGTCTTACCAAGCCTCAGGGTAGCCTTGGAAGACTGGAAGAACTGGCAAAGAAAATTGTATGTATTACAGGGAATTTAAACCCGGAGATAAAAAAGAAAGTTATAGTGGTAATGGCCGGTGACCACGGTGTCGCAGAGGAAGGCATAAGTGCTTACCCCGGGGAGGTTACTTCCCAGATGGTTTATAATTTTCTAAAAGGCGGTGCGGCAATTAATGTCCTGGCAAGACATATCGGCGCAGAGGTGCTGGTGGTTGATATGGGGGTTGCTGCCGACTTTAAGGAGCATCAAATGCTGATGAAAAAAAAGATTGGCTATGGCACAAAAAATATGGTAAAGGGTCCCGCAATGACAGAGGGCCAGGCAGTAAAATCAATAGAAGCAGGTATTGAAATTGCAGAGGAAATGATAAAAAAAGGTTATGATATTATAGCCACCGGGGAAATGGGAATTGGAAACACCACTGCAAGTAGTGCTATCGCGTCGGTAATCTGCGGGGTTGACATAGAATCTGTTACCGGTTATGGGACAGGTATTGATGACGGATGTCGTAAAAATAAAATCGATGTTATAAAAAAAGCTATTTCAGTAAATAAGCCGGACGTAGCGGATGGTATTAATGTACTTTCAAAAGTTGGGGGATTTGAAATAGGAGGAATTGCCGGAATTATTTTAGGTTGTGCTGCTAATGGGACTCCGGTAGTAATTGATGGCTTTATCTCCGGTGCAGGGGCGCTTATTGCATCAGTTATTGCACCTGATTCAATAAATTATATGATTGCATCCCACTACTCATCAGAAAAAGGCCACAGGATTGTTCTAGACAGGCTTGGCCTTAAACCGCTTTTTGATTTTGATATGCGCCTTGGTGAGGGAACCGGAGCGGCAATAGGAATAAGTATTATAGAAGCCTCGGTAAAAATATTAAATGAAATGGCTACATTCAGCCAGGCTGGGGTTTCAGAAAAAAAGGAGTAATTTTATGGAAGTCGTAACAGGTGCAGCAGGATATATTGGTAATGTACTTATCAGGGAATTGCTCTGGAGAGGTAAAGAAGTTAGAGCTTTGGTACGCCGCACTTCTG
>CAZLEB010000127.1:0-1937 GCA_964558475.1 uncultured Actinomycetota bacterium | reverse complement strand
CGTAGCCTATAGTAATTACTCCGAATATACTCATAATAAGCCTTATAACAGAAAACCTCCATCCCATAGAGGCGGTTTCAAATAGGAACATAGGAACTTTAGTAGTTGACCAAGCACCTATAAAAATAAGAATGTTGGAAAATTTTACACCCTTTTTCATCAAAATTATGGCAATGGGAAAAGCAGCATAAAGAGGGCCTGCCGCAAAGGAACCAAAGAAAAAAGCAATTAGAATTCCGAGTAAGCCCGATTTCTCTCCCATAAGTTTTTCCATTGTTTCCCTGGGAATCCACACATCCATAAGTCCCAAAAGCACAAATATGGGTGGGAGTATCTTTGCCATCTCTAAAATATTTGATCCGGAAATGGATATTGCTCTTAATCCAATTTTTCTGTTAATAATAAGCAATATAATATTCAATACCAAAATAATAATAAACCCTAAATATCTTTTGAAAATTATTTTCATCCTAGCACCACACCTATTACTAAAGCTACCATAAAGGAAAACAGATAAGCAAACATGTTCCTCATTATTGAAATCTTTTTACCGAAACATTTAATTTCCAGTGGCAGGGTGACTATCCCAACCATCATCAGTGTACTTACAAATACTGCTACCTGTGCAAAACCAGCTCCATTTTTAAGGAGTATGGCAGCAACAGGAAAAGCGATAAAGCCTGGTATCAGTGTAATTGATCCGATTATTGAGGCAATAATTAAACCCTGCCAACCAGCTTTCTGGCCTAAAAGGTGGGATATAATATCAGGACTTAGCAGGGCTAGCACCATACCTAAAAAAGCTAAAATAGTTAAAAATTGTGGCATTATATTTTCGAATGACTTCCAGGCTTTTTTTAAAGCCATTTTAGTTTTCTTTTTATCTCTTTTATATGAAACCATAAGAAGTATAACCGCCAATAAATACAAAGCATAGTTATACATATTTGTTCTCCCTTATCAAATTACTTTGAGCAATTTTTTATTTATTTAAATGGACTTGTCAAACTTTTTTTCCGAAACACACGGATGATTTTTTTCGAAAATATCACCGTGACATTTTTTTATCTGTTCAGAATTGCATTCCCCCGGTTTACCCTTAAGTCTTTCCGGATGTTCACACCTTTCTTTACTTATTTTTCTGCACACATTTCTCACCACCTTTCAATTTTAGTATGGCTGGAAAATCCTCTAAAAATTTATCTATCTTCTCCTGGTTAGATGAATAATGTACCCAATAACCTCTTTTCTCTATCTTAACCAAGCCGGCTTCCCTCAAAATCTTGAGATGCTGGGACACCGCTGGCTGGGATACTTGTAAAAAATTAACTATAGCATTAACGCAAGATACTCTATCATTTAACAAGAGAAATATTTTAAATCTGGTTGGATCAGATAAAGCTTTACATATTTTGGTAATTTCTTCAATTTCATAATTGGTCATTGCTATTTCCTTTTATATAAGTATATTCATATTTACTTATATAATATATTAGAAGTTTTCTCTTGTCAAGTAGATTAATATAAAAAACAAAAACTTTTATATAAAAAGAGGATTTTTGCTTATTTTGTAGAATAAAGAAATAAGACTATTCTCAAATTATTTTTAATAACAATGATGTATCATCTTAATTTAAGTGTGCAAATTCATAATTTTTGAAAATAAAAAGGAGCAAAGAGGTTGTGAAAAAGATATATAAAATATTATTTTATAGTTTGATTTGTTTTATTTTAATAATTGTGGACTGTGCAAGTCTTGCGGTTTTTGCCCAGCAACAATTTTTTTCTCCAACAGGCATCGAGGGTATCTGGGAGGGTAAGTTGAAAGTACCAGGAATAGAACTTAGGATTGTGTGTAAGATTTCTAAGAGTCCAGATGGAACTCTAACTGCAACTTTAGATAGCCCTGATCAGGGAGTAACTGGTATACCGGTGGA
>CAZLEB010000126.1:0-2001 GCA_964558475.1 uncultured Actinomycetota bacterium | reverse complement strand
TATCGTCGTTTCACTGGTAAATTCTTATTTATTGGCTACTATGGTTACTGGTGGTCTACCAGAGCTTACGATATTAATAACGCGTGGTACAATTATCTGGGTTATCTTTATAGTAACTTGAACAGATATTGGTACAGTAAAACGCTGGGATTTTCTATACGATGTGTGATGGATTAGATTATCGGACTATTCGATAATTTGACTATTTTTTACAATTTGTTTTTCTATTTTAAGTTTGGGGTTACAATACTGGAACCTGATTTGAAGGAATTCACCAGATTTCATCTTTGTTTGTTTTGGGCGATATTATTACTTTTTTATAAAATTTTTTACATTTACAAAGAGCAATCATTATTCTTGCTAACTTACATTGTACTGTTACTATTATCTTTACCTTTATTTATTTTTTAACAATTACAATGAGATTGTTTTTTGAAGGGAAAAAGGGAAATATTAAAAAACTAAGCTAAAAGGGTATTAAATTAAGATCCAGTTCCTGTCCAGGAGTTAACGCCCTTCCTCCATACAAGATAGGCAAGAAAAAATAAGAGGATTCCAGCCACCGGAGATAAATATGCCAGTATATTGGTCTCCGTAGGTCTTAAGAAGAACCTGGAGGGGTAAAAAGCAACAAAACCTATAGGAATAACATAGGTGAAGAGAAGCTTAAAAAAGCTATTAAAGATAGTTATCGGGTATCTGGAATATTCTCCGAACCTGAAAACAAACATTAACAACGAACTAGCTTCCCCGGTCCAAAAGCTTGTAGAAGCCGCCATAATCATAAGAGAAATCATAATCAGTGAAGAGCTGAAAAGAAGGGCAAGAAGTAAAATAAATTTTGGAAATGTCCAGTCAATACCCAGTTTAAAGGATGCATAAATAAATGCAGTGATTCCAAGTGCAAGTTTGGTAAATCCTTTGATATCAAAAATTTCTGACAAGTAATAAAACATCATATTGAGAGGTCTAAAATAGTACTTGATAAATGTACCCTGTCTGACATGATGGCTCAAATGCCAGATATTGTCGAAGAAAAGTTGAGATGGAGAGACTGCCAGTAGGGCAAACGCGTAAATAAAGATAAGCTCGTTAAAGCTCCACCCAATCAGCTCGGAGATAGAATGAAATATAACCCAGAGTGAAAAGAAACCGGCGCCGCTCTCAAGCAGGATTCCAAAGGAACTAATAAAAAAATCAGCCCGGTACTGCATACGTGCCTTAATATATTGAGATACAATTAAAGCATAGAGTTTGGTATAAGATAGCAGTGTTCTCAATATTATCCTCCATTTACAGTAACTACTTTTATAGCTCTTGAATAATACAATCTATTTACAGCGTAAAGTACAATAGCCCAGGATAACTGTATCCCTAAGAATTTTAGATAGTCATATATAGACATATCTTTTGATATGAGTATTGTCAATGGAATATGATATATTGCCTGAAAAGGTAGAAATCCAACAATTTTTCTAAGAATATCCGGGAAAAAATTTATCGGGATAACGGCACCCGAGAGAAGCAGGACAATTGTATCCTTTGCGATGCTGATTCCCCATATCGATTCTGTATAAAATGAAGTAAGACCGATTACATAGTCTATGTTAAAGCTTATAAAAAAAGCCAGTACCATAGGTATAATAGAAAGCGCTATACTTCTTACCGTAATAACCCCGGGTTGGAAAATAAAAATAATAATAAAAAGGGCGGGGAGAGTTACAGTAATGAAATTGTAGAAAACGAATCCAATAGCACCAAACATTTTCATTAATTGAATGTCTATAGGTTTTATCAGATCCATGACAATTATTCCGTTAACAACCTCATAAGACATCTCCCAATCGGTATATGTTTTGAACAGGCAGAATATGGATAAAGCCAGGGCCAGGTATATAAAAGTCTGATTAAAGGTCATTCCATTTATAGAACCACCGCTTCCCCTGTAAATTGCCTTCCAGAGAAAATAAATTATTATAATGTAAAATATATTGCTTAATG
>CAZLEB010000125.1:0-2103 GCA_964558475.1 uncultured Actinomycetota bacterium | reverse complement strand
GTTCCTTTTAATCTACCAAATCTAAATATTACACCCCTTTCATATTCTTTTAAAATTTTAACAGCTGAAAGCAGCAGTATTAGGACAATAAATACACCAAATATTATTGCTGCCAATGAACCTATTGACATTTTAACCTCCTTTTTTATTTTAATTGTTTTATTTACTTAATATATATTTTCTTGAAAGTCGAGTAATTCAATTTATCTTTTTTAGTTGTGTTAAAAATATTTTTACAATATCATTATACTACAAAGTGCTTAAAAGGTTTGAGATATCTCTTATAAGAAATCGAGTTTTGATTGCCATTTATTAAATTATAGTTAAAAAGCAGGGAGGATGGAATGGAAAAATGGGAATGTCAGGTTTGTGGTTACATTTATTATCCTGAAAAAGGCGATCCGGGAAATAATATAGAACCCGGTACAAAATTTGAAGATCTGCCTGGTGATTGGGTTTGTCCTGAATGCGGAGCATCAAAGGATGAATTTGAAATATATGAAGAATAATGATTTATACCAAATTTAAATATGTACTTTTATTGCCGAAACAGGACAGCAGTCCAGGCATAACTCACATAGAATGCATTTGTCTTTATTGAATTTTAATTTATGGCTTGTATTATCCAGACTTAGAGCCTGAGTGATACATATAGAAGCGCAGACTCCACAATCGATACACTGATTTTTATTTAATATTATATCTTTTGCTGCTTCCTGAACAGAAACTCCCGTACTTATAAGATATTTGATTGACTTGTCAATTTGAGCCTTATCCCCCCTGAGCTCTATCAGCATTTTCCCCTCCATATTGGGAGTTATTTCAGCTCTCAGTATATTGAATTCCAGGTTAAATTCTTTTACCAGTTTATATGTAATTGGTTTGGTGACAATATTTTCGGGAAAACTCAGAACCAGCTTTCTTTTTATCATCAGAGCTCCTCCTTACTAAGTATATCAAGACTGCCGTATTTTTCTTCCGGGGGCAGAGGGGCTACACTGGCAGTTAAATAAAACTTGCCATTTTTGATTTCTTCTTTAAGAACATTCGATATTTCCAATGCTTTAAAATAACTTGAAATTGAGCCTGTCTGAACAAATTTGCCATTAATTTTTATTTTTCCACTTCTAAGTTGCTTGTAATTCACCTTACCGTAAGAAGGCTTATTTCTTCTCTGAACAGAATAGTCAAAGATTTCTGTATATATATCTTCATCTTTAATTTTTAAGAATTCTACCATCTCTTCATCAATTACCGGGATTGGAATACCGATACCTATAAATATAGTAACACCATAACCATGGAAAGTGCATGCCTTTAAATATTCAGGCGACATTTCTTTTAAATCACCTATAACAGCGAGAGTTCCGGCTGGGCCACATGGGATGCCATTGGGCAGCCTCTCTTTGCCCGGATTATGCTGTGTGCCATACCAGGAAACATAACCCTGGCTGCCTGCCAGAAAGATTCTTGTACCTATCCCGATAGTCCTGTAATACGGGTCATTTAGAAGCGGGCTGAGTTGACCGGCACTACAGTAAGTAGCATTACCAAAATTAGGGAGTAATTTTCCCATATAAGTATAGATTGTCCTGTTAGAAGAGTTGGTAGCTACTGCATAATTCTGGTAAACATTTCTAGGGTTGAAAAGATAAGCCTGGTTTATTGTATTCTTGGTTATGTAAGTTTCAATTTCTCTTCTAGGGTAGCAATCTGTGCCGTGTGATGTCGCTCTTAGTTTTACCGGTTTTCCTGAAATCAAATCTTCAATTACATATGCTCCGCCGTAGTTCATTCCTTCTGTTTCTGAAAGTTCTGCAGCCCCAATATAAACATCTACAGCGGCTATTCCGGCACATGCAGGGACATCATTTAACCACACCTTAGTCATTTTTATAGGAGGATCCGGATGACCAAAGTTTATAAATGCTCCTGAAGAACACATAGGACCAAAAGTTGCTGTTGTAACTACATCTACTTCTTTGGCTGTTTTTTTTGTTCCTTTTTCTTCTGCATAATCAATTATTTCTTCAGCATTTAATACCACAACTTTTCCATTTTTTATTTTTTCATTTATTTCTTCAATTGTTTTTGCCATGATAT
>CAZLEB010000124.1:0-2104 GCA_964558475.1 uncultured Actinomycetota bacterium | reverse complement strand
CATTCAACCAGACTCTGCCACCTCTCCAGGCAAAGACAAATTATAGCATAAAATCCGGATTTATAAATGTCGTTTTCATAGTCTGCCGATTACTGCAGCATATTAATTAAGAAAAGCTTTGATACATAAAACTTCAAAAGTTATTGGTACTGGTTTAAGATTAAAGTTAATTTTAAACTACTAAATTACTTATCTTTTTTTCTAGAAATTATTTTTATTCCACCCATATAAGGCAGCAGTACATCCGGGATCCCTATATTCCCATTGCTATCCTGATAATTTTCATAAATTGCAATCAATGTCCTCCCCACTGCACAGGCAGTGCTGTTCATAGTATGAACCAATTCTTTCTTCTTTCCATCCCTGTACTTTATGTTCAGCCTTCTTGACTGAAAATCAGTATCATGGCTGCAGGAGGCAAGCTCCCTGTAATTATTTTGCCCAGGAAGCCAGGCTTCCAGATCATATTTTTTGGCATTAGGAGCTCCGATATCACCGGTACACATATTTACAATCCTGTAATGAAGCCCCAGTCCCTGCATTATTTCTTCAAGTGTTTCTCTTAATCTTTCATATTCATCCCAGGACCTTTCGGGATGAGCAAAGATAAACATCTCAACCTTATCAAACTGGTGAACTCTGAATAATCCTCCTAAATCTTTGCCGTAGGTCCCTGCTTCTCTTCTGAAACAGGTAGAAAAAGCAGTATATTTCAAAGGAAGAATATCTGCATCAAGAAACTCGTTGCTATGATAAGCGCAAAGTGGAACTTCGGAAGTTCCTATTAAAAATAAGTCATCAAGTTCGGTTTTGTAATATTGAGTTTTTTCTACAGGGAAAAATCCTGTACCATACATTGCCATCTCTTTTACCAGAAAAGGCGGCATAAGCGGCGTAAAACCCTTATGAGTTAATATACTCAAAACATACTGTACCAATGCAAATTCCAGCAGAACCGCTTCATTTTTTAAAAAAGCAAATCTTGAACCGGAAATCTTTGCCGCTCTTTTCTCATCAACTATATCCAGACTTACACCAAGATCAATATGATTCTTAAGTTTAAAATCAAACTCCGGTTTTTTACCATGATAGGACTGGACTACATTTCCACTTTCATCCTTCCCAACAGGGGTAGTGCTGTGCGACAGATTGGGATATGTCGAAAAATGAACTAAGAATTTATCTTCTACATCTGACAGTTCGACTTCTGCTTTCTTCAAATCTTCATTTATCTTTTTCATCCGGTCAATTTTTTTATTTTTTTCCTCACCCTTAAGCCCTGGTATTATTTTTGAAGCCAGATTTTTTTCAAACCTCAGCTTATCGATTTTTAATGTAAGTTCTCTTTTTTTTCTATCCAGTTCAAGACCGGCACCCGTATCAATTTTCAAACCTCTTTTTTTCATTTCTGATTCAAAGATTTGAGGATTTTTTCTAAATAACTCTAAATCAATCATCAGTCTTCTCCGCTACTATTATTTTTTATTGCTTTCAATCCATTTGGGATATGATCCTAAAATTTTTACCATGTATACACTTTTTCTTAAGACTTCAATTGCTTCAAAGATATTTTTATCATGCAGATGGCCATCCAGATCTATCATAAATACATAATCTCCAAGATCTTTTTTAGCAGGTCTGGATTCAAGTCTTGTCAGATTGATGTTTCTCTGGGCAAATTCCTTGAGTATATTATATAAACTCCCGGGTCTGTCCTCCTTAAGAAAACATACTATCGAAGTCTTATCCTCACCTGTTTTCGGCTGTATTCTGTTTCCTATAAAAACAAATCTGGTTTTATTATCCTTATTATCTTCAATGTCGCTTTCTATTATCTCCAGGTTATAAATTTTTGCAGCAATTTTTGTTCCTATGGCAGCTATATCATCATTTTCCTTTTTTAAGATTTTAACAGCTTCCGCGGTGCTATTAGCAGCTATTATTTCAGCATTCCTTAAGTTTGTTGATAAGAATTTTCTGCACTGTGCCGTTGCATGAGGATGAGATATTACTTTTTTTATATTTTCAAGTCCAATTTTTTTCTTACCAATAAGACTGTGTTTAACCGGAATAGTTACTTCCCCTATTATCTTTGCTTCACTTT
>CAZLEB010000123.1:0-2111 GCA_964558475.1 uncultured Actinomycetota bacterium | reverse complement strand
CACTATGAAGGAACATTATTAAACATAGGAAGAGTAAGTATTATAACTTTTTTTATAAAATTTATCCAATAATATTTTTACTTAAATATTATCTATTAAATTTGCCCTGAGCCATTATTAAGGTTTTTATATCATTAATTGAATAATTATGATAATTATCTTACTAATTTAGATCAAAATGTAATATATACTGCAGTGATTATTATATTTACAGGAGCTTCTGCAATAAATTCCTAAAAGAGGACACCCGGTATTAAACAGATAAAAAGCAGGCCACGGTCGGATTCTTGACTAAGAAATTTTTTCTGCTACAGTAAATAATAAAATTTTTTTTAATAATTATGTTAGACCTGGAATTTTATAGAAACATAGGACTGATAGTAATCTGCTATTTCATAGGGGCAATACCCTTTTGCCACATTATTGCAAAAATCCACAGCAATAAGGATTTAAGAAAAATCGGAGACAGAAATCCGGGAGGATGGAATTTAGTATTTAATGTATCAAAATACTGGGGATTTTTAGGGATAATCCTGGATGTTCTTAAAGGTTTCTTATCATACTTCTTAGTTTTAAGAATTACAGGTGTGGAAATTGTGGCTATACTTGCCGGTTGTGCCGCTGTCGCAGGTCATAACTATTCCCCATATTTAAAATTCTCGGGCGGTAGAGGAATTGCAACTACACTGGGATTTCTGCTTGCAATTCACCCACTTACCATTATAGCTTTTGCAATTGGTAATGTCTCAATATTATTTATAACCAGAAATATGATCTGGGCAGTAGTATCAGCAATTGTCGCTTCAGGTATCTTTTTATGGCTTTTTAAAGGCTCGTCGGTTTATTTAATAATGATGACTTTGCTTTTAATAATTATTATTCCCAAATACATCAACCGTTCAATAAGAATATCTCATAACTTTAAATTTAGAAAAGAGAAAACCGTAAAAGACCTGTTCACTCCAAAGATCAGGTAATTTTATAATTGTCGCTTACCAATCTTAATTCATCTTCTTTACTGACATCATATATTCTGCCTTTCCAGTATACACCCAGTCCGGTTTTGGCACTAAAGATTGAATTTATTGCTATTGATAGAAGATATATCATAGAAATAGGATGAAATATTATATCGATAGCTTTGCATTTGAACCTCAGGGAAAGAATTATTCTTGTAATTAAAATAATGATTATCTGCAGAATTATGAGTTCTATTAATACCAGCGGCCAGTCAAAGAGTATACCAATAGGAAGCATTAAAAAGGGGGATAAAAATATAGCAGCTACTAAAATAATAGCTATTGATATTATATAGACTTTATAATCAAAAACAGCAAATAAAACTTTTGAATATCCTTTAACCATCTCTCTAAAATTCCTGTACATCCGGCAATAAACATTGTTACGGCCATCAAAAATCATAAATTTATATCCAAAACTTTTTACCCGCTTCGATATCTTTATATCCTCCAGCATTTTACCTTTTATAGACTTATGACCTCCAATTTTTTTATAAACCTCTTTCTTAAAAAGCATAAACTGGCCTATTGCGGTACAGAATAGAGCAGTTTTTATTTTCCTTATAAGATAAAGCGGCATTAAGCTTAAAATTATATAATGGCCAAACGGGACCATCATTCTCTCGTGAAAGGTAACCATTATCTCTTTTGGAAACACCGATAGTGCATCCAGATTATATCTCAGGAGGCAGGCAACTGCACCGGATATAGAGTTTGGAAAGTGAAGAGTATCCGCATCAGTAAATATGAGATAATCTCCTCTGGCATGTTTTGATAGCTGCCAGCAGGCATAGGATTTACCCAGCCATCCTTTTTTTAGCAAACCTCCACTGTATAGCTTGATTCTGCGGTCCTTTTTGGAAAGCTCTTTTACCACCTTTGCCGTATTATCTATGGAATTATCATCAAGTACCAGTATTTCTATATTGCTATAGTCCTGTTTTGTAAGGGATATAAGACATCTTTTTATATCCTCTTCCTCATTTCTGGCAGGAATGAGTATGGATATTAGCGGATTTTTGTCCAGTATATACTGCGGCAGTTTAAATCTGGAAGTATCTTTGAACAGGATATTATTTATTAAAAAGTTTA
>CAZLEB010000122.1:0-2178 GCA_964558475.1 uncultured Actinomycetota bacterium | reverse complement strand
CTGATACTCCCAGTTTATCTAATTCTCGCCTTTCTTTGCTAATTTGATCTTTCAGGCTCCTGTTATTTTGCTTCAGATTCTTAAGTGCTATATCCCAGTTCCGCTCTTCAAGTTCTTTTTCAAAAAAGCCTGTTATTTTTTGATTAATGAAAAAACGCATATCCCGTAGCTCTCTACCTACGCTATCAATTTGTTCTTTCATTATTCTTGACTCGCTGTTTGATTCTCTCTGCTCGTTTAAAGCTGATTCAAGCAGTGCAATATCTGTCAGTTCTTTACCAATCCTGGTTTTAAATTCCTTCTTAATTTTAATAAGCTCTTCGTATTGCCCTGCCTGTTTTAAAAAATTATGGAATTTTTTAATATATACAAAAAAAGATATCAGTAAACCCAGAAAACAAAAACATATTACTGCTATATACGCAGTCCATAAAGAAGCAGAGATTTCCTGGCGGGAAAAATATAAAACTGCTGCGGCAGATATGCCGGCAGCCGCTAAAATACCACATATAAAAAGTAAAGACTTACCGGGTTTTTTTATAACTTTTAATGATAAATCCTTGTAATAGGACAGGGCATTTTCCAGCCATTGGAAGTCCTTACTTTTTTTAAGGGCACTTTTATATTTTTCTTCCGACTGGCTATAAAATTCTCTTTTACTTTTAAATGAAGAGAGCTCATTCTCTAAGTTGCTTAATTCCTCTTCTGGAACATTATTTAGTTCTACATCCAGTTCCCTGATTTTTTCTGAAATTAAATAAGCCCGGTATCTTTTTGCCTTATCAAGGTTTGCCAGCCTGTCCTGTAGGGATTTTTCTTCTATCCCGTAAGTTTTTAATATCCCTTGAGCATATTCGGATTCTATTTCTTCAAATTGTTTGTCAATACTCTCCAGTTCATCTTTAGCGTTATTGTACTGCTTTCCTTTGCCCAGCTGTGGAATAATAATTTGGCTATTACTAATCTCTGCCGACTTTACGGTTTTTGAAATATTATCATCACTATCGATCTTATCCAGGATATTTATGCCGGACAGTACTTCTTTAATTAAAAATTTACTTATACCTTCACCATTTTCTATTCCAGCTTCTCCACCTTTTACCACCAGGAGTTTTGCCATTGATGCAGGTAATCCTTTTTCACTGCTTTCCCAGTAATCTTCTAATTTTTTTTGAGAGGAGGGAGAGAAATCAATCGTTCGCTCTTCCAGGCCGCTCACAGTAACCTTTCCTTTTCCTCCTTCTCTTAAGTAGTTCCACCGGCTGGTATTCTTAAACAAAGAGCGAATTAAAAATTCAGTAAGAAAAGTCTTTCCTTTCTCATTTATACTGTATATAAGATTAAATATGCCAAACTTAGCTGTAAAACTTTTAATTGGCCCCAGATCTTTTACCGATATTTTATCAATGTTAATTCCCATAAATTCTTAATTCCTGTAATATAATCATTCTTTCAAAATTATATGAAGAGCTTTTTCCAAAATATCTTCTTTTGAGGTAATTTCATTATCCCATTTAAGTTTTTCAACTTCATCTCTCAGTTTCTCCACAATAGCTATTCTTTCCGGGTCATTAAATATCGCTACCTCAGTCAGATCAGGTTCTTCATGGTTATAAAAGGTAAAATCTTTAAGTGTTTTTTTGGTAACTTCGAGAAGTTTATTTTTATCGGACGAGTATCCTTTAATTTTTAGGCGGAGCCTTACTTTTTGTGCTTCATCTTTACATATGTTCCATTTTCTGACCATTTCTTTTATCTCTCTTTCCATATATTCAAATTCTCTGGCAGTGGGTAATGAAATTAAGGTTTCATTAAAAAATATGTAATCAGTATCGAGTGCTTTTTCAACTACCTCCAATGTATCTGTATTTATAATCAAAAAACTCCTTCTTCCGGTTTCATTTATTTCCAGACCACAGGGTGACCCGGGATAATAAACTTTGCCCAAATTTATTTTTTTATGTATGTGGCCCAGTATGATTTTAGAAGGATTATAGTACTGGATATCATTCCTGGTCAGAGGCATATAAATACCGGGTTCGTAAGGATTTGGGTTAAGCAGGCCTGCCATGTAATCGCCATGGCCAATTAAAATCCAGAGTTTGGGAAGGTTTTCCTTGTATTCTGCAATTACTTCTCCCATAGACCTGGCCGGCTGGTAAGGTATGAAAAGGAAAG
>CAZLEB010000121.1:0-2192 GCA_964558475.1 uncultured Actinomycetota bacterium | reverse complement strand
TGAAAGAAAAGTCTTAAGAAGTGTTAGCGAATTTTCTATGTTCAAGTATCTACTGTTTTTTTATCTGATATTCTTTGTATTATCAGTGATTATAATGGCAATAATTGGACTTATGGCCTGGTTTGGTCTATCTTCCTTTGGTCTTGATATAAACAGTATTATGGCAAGCTTAGGTTTAGGGGGTTTCGGTATATTTAATTTCTTCGGTGGAGGTACTGTTGTAACTATCGTAGTGTTCATTTTGGGGGGTTTAATAGCTTCAATACTCTATGCCGCTGTTGGTACTTTTGTTGTCTGGATAATGAATGTTGTTTTGAAAATAAGTGGCGGAATAGAGCTAAGGTTTTTGCCGAAAAAAGAAGAGGTAGTCAGTATAAAAAAATCGGAGTAGATAAGTAATTTTATTTTTTAAATCAATTTAAAGCTTTATAACACTACAGTTTTTCCTTGACAAAAATATATTAAATTGTTAATTTGTCCACTGTCAAAAATTTAGATGGGGCCTATAGCTCAGCTGGTTAGAGCGCATCCCTGATAAGGATGAGGCCTCTGGTTCGAGTCCAGATAGGCCCACCAGTCAACAAATGTGGGGGTGTAGCTCAGCTGGGAGAGCGCCTGCCTTGCAAGCAGGAGGTCAGCGGTTCGATCCCGCTCATCTCCACCAATTTTTTTGTTATATTATATATAAGTATCCCTGCAAGATGAATCAATGCGGGTATTCTGGGTTATGGTATATATTATATTCTGGAGATTTTTTCCTGCCGGCAAGTCATATCTTTTAATGTGATTGACTGGAAAACATCATAAAATTTTTTACTTGCCTCTTCCCAGATTTTACGGGCTACACAGTTTTTAGATCTGTAACATATATCAGGGCTTTTAATGCATTCTGCAATATCAAGCGATCCTTCTGTGGCTGTTAAAATCTCGCTTAACTTTATTTTTTCAGGAGGTCTGGCCAGAAAGTATCCTCCGTGGGATCCGCGGGTGGATTTAATAAGACCCCCGATTTTTAATGGTATTATTAGCTGTCCCAGATATTTTAAAGATATATCCTGGGAACTGCTGATATCTTTTAAGAGTACAGGACCTTTATTATATCTTAATGCCAGCTCTAACATTAGTCTGGTACCATATCTTCCTCTTGTGGATAATTTCATATTCTGACCTTTTTTAATTCTTATTATTACTATTATATTAATAGAATTACTTTTTTTTGTAAAATATTAATATTTATAACAGGTATACGGTTACTGCTATTTTTGCTAGAATATTTAACTGTTATTCTTAAGAAGAATTTTTATAAACTTTATATAAAGTAACAACTATTAATCCTGAAAATAAAGGGTTAGTGTAAAAGATAATTAAAAAGAAACCGGAAATTAGTTTAACCGGGGAGATAAAAAAATGACTAATGTCTGGCTGGAAGTATTTTTAGGTAAAATAGGAAAATATATTATAAGTTTTTTATCCAGGTATTACTACTTCATAATCCCCTTTGTACTTATTTATGGTATCTTTTTAGCCATATCTTCATACAACCTTAAAAGAATTGAAAAAAAAGTTAACCTTGAAATATTGAATCAGGCTAAGGGTATTTTAGAAAAGGTACCGGATATCAGCTATGTAGATCTGGTTGAGAGGATTAAAATTCCTTGGGAGAAGATTATAAAAGATTATTCTTTTTTCCCGTATATTTCCCATGAATCGGATTTATGGGTAACCAGGGCGAATCTTGTCAATATAAGAGATATCATTATGTATAATGATAGAAAAATAAAACTGGTCCTGGAGAGAAACGGGATTAATAATTTCCAGGAAAAATCAGCCACGCGGAAAAATTTATATACAGAATATATTCACAGGATTAGCAGAAAAAAAGAGCAGTAGCAGTTTTATAAAAATAAATTAAATATTGGTTCTATAATTTTCAATAAGATCCAGAAAAATATATTGGAGCTTCCGCCGATACTTGAAATCCTGGTGTAACCTTGAGCTAACTCAAGATTATATTTCAGAAAGAAGTTGGTAAATAAATCTCCCATATTAGTTGTTACCCACAGTATTATTGGAATTATAATTATTGCGGAGATAAAACTTCTAAAAATATCCCCCTTGGATGGAGCTATAACCCATATTAGTATAAATGGGATCATTATAAGGTCAGCGTTAGGGAGCACGTTATTACCCGG
>CAZLEB010000120.1:0-2203 GCA_964558475.1 uncultured Actinomycetota bacterium | reverse complement strand
AAAATATAAAAAAAATACTGGATAGCCTGGCCTGGGATTATCCCGATACCGTCTCAACATCACTCAAGCATAAAAATGCCTTTCAGCTCCTCGTTGCCACCATTCTTTCGGCACAGAGCACTGACAAGCAGGTAAATAAAGTTACACCACAACTTTTTAAAAAATATAAGAGTCCGGAAGATTTTGCCAGAGCTAATATATTCCAGCTTCAGGAAGATATAAAATCAACAGGCTTTTATAGAAATAAGGCAAGAAGCATAATTAACTGCTCGAAAGATATAGTCAGCAAATTTAAAGGAGTATTTCCAGACAACATTGAAGATTTGACTTCACTTCATGGTGTGGGAAGAAAAACTGCCAATGTGGTGCTTGCAAATGTATTCGGCAAACAGGCTATAATAGTAGACACCCATGTGAAGAGAATTTCAAACAGGCTGGGACTGACCATAAACCCGGATCCTGTAAAAATTGAATTTGATCTTATGAAAATAGTTCCTGAAAACAGCTGGAGCAGCTATTCACACAGAATAATAGCACATGGAAGAACTATCTGTCTTGCAAAAAAACCTAAATGCCCTATATGCAGGCTTCTTAAATATTGCAGATACGGTCAGGAGAATGTCTAGATTATATTCCTTCACCTAATGTTGATTTGATTTATTTCACGATAAAATAACAGTGCTTATCTGTACAGCAACGCATAAAGGCTTACATGTTTTTTACTGTTAAATACTTCTTTTCCTCCCGGCCCCAGAAGCTCGATTTTTTTGAATCCTGAATTTCTTGCCATTTTTAAAAATAAGTCTACTTTCAGGGTACAGAGGTAAGAAGAATTTATATAAAAATCCTCTACTTTATTTTTATAAATCACGGTAATTATAAAGTCAACTCTTGTTTTAACCTTACCGTATTCAAAGTGCTTGATAAAAATATAGGTCTTACTATCTTTTTTGAATATCTTTGGAGCATAGAATCTGTTTTTTTCCAGAACATTACAGTTAAAGTTTAAGAATTGAACTATTGCCAGCCCGTTTCCTGCCAGCATATTTTTTATTGTCTTAAGAGCTTGCTTTACCTTCCTGCGGTTCCCCAGAATCGGCAGAGTATTTCCCAGACTGGTTATAAGGTCAAACTTACCGCCTGGAATTCTATCCAGTCCCTCGAATCCTTCCTTCAGTAAGGTAATATTTGGAGATTTTATCACATTTTTTCTGGAATACTCTATGGTTTCCCCGGAAGGATCTACAGCAATAACTTTTTTTACGTATCCTGAAAAAAGTTGCGCATGATGTCCTGTGCCGCAGCCCACATCAAGCACACTTTCAATTTTGTTTTTTTTAAATATGCCCGAAAAAAAATCCGTTTCTTTTTCTAGTCTTTCAGGCCAGTTTACCTGAAGATCGTACAGTTCAGGGCTGAAATCAAAATTTCTTACACTCACTTAAAGACCGCCATTTCGAATATTCATTCTCACTTTGTTTTAGCATATTATAATACCATAACAGATAGAATTAACCTATACGGCAGGATCACCGCAAAAGGGAAAATAACTCTCTTATGCTTAAAAAATTAAAATTAAGGATAATTAAAAAATAAGAAAACATTTGGACTTAACTATAAATTAAAGTATATTATGTATAACAAATATAACTAATTTATAAGAAATTCTCTTTTAAGCTAAAAGCATTGTATCTTAATCTAAAGTAACAGAAATGAAAATAGCGGTCACAGCAGATTTGCATTTAAAAACAAAAGAAAAATCTCCTGAAAGGTGGAATGCATTATCAAACATCCTTGACAAGATGCTTTCAGAAGATATTAAAACACTGATTATTGCCGGTGACTTGTTTAATGAAGAAAGTCAAAATTATTCTGAGTTTGACCAGTTTTGTAAAAATAAAAAATATACCGGCAACCGGATCGAACTCTATATAATTCCCGGAAACCATGACCCATCTATTAAACAGCAGTATTTTATTTCAGAAAATATCAGAATTATAAATAAAACCGAAATCATTAAATTAGGAGAACCGCCCGCCGCTTTCCTTTTCATACCTTACCAGCCGGCCAGGTCTATGGGAGAAGTAATGGCAGAATACAAGGAAAACCTTCCCAAACTCTGGATTTTAATTGGACATGGCGATTACATGGCAGGCCTGCTTAACCCAAATCCTTACGCACCCGGTATTTATATGCCTCTGAC
>CAZLEB010000119.1:0-2242 GCA_964558475.1 uncultured Actinomycetota bacterium | reverse complement strand
GATAAAAGCGGAATGAGAGTAGTAGTAGAACTCAAAAAAGATTCAATTCCAAACGTAGTTATTAATTCTCTATACAAAAATACCCAGCTTGAGGATACTTTTGGAATAATTATGCTGGCTCTGGTCGATGGCATACCAAGAACTTTAAATTTATTTAGTTTAATAGAGCAGTACGCCAAACATAGATTTATGGTGGTGGTTAGAAGAACTAAATATGAGTTAAAGAAAGCCGAAGAGCGGGAGCATATATTACAGGGACTTTTAATAGCTCTGGATAATCTGGATGAAGTGATAAAAACCATAAGATCTTCAAAAGATGTTCCAACTGCAAGGAAAAGACTTGTAAAGAATTTTAAGCTTACCGTAATACAGGCCCAGGCTATTCTGGATTTAAGATTGCACCGGTTGACCGGACTGGAAAGAGAAAAGATAAAATCAGAGCATAACCAACTGGTCGAAAGAATAAAGCAGTTAAAGAAACTTCTGGACAGCAATGAATTAATATACGGAGTAATTAAAGATGAACTGGAAGAGGTCAAGAAAAAATATAATGATGAAAGAAGAACGGATATAACTACTGATATTTCTGATATAGAGATTGAAGATTTGATACCGGAGGAGGAAAATGTAATATCCATATCTCATTCAGGTTATATAAAAAGGGTTCCGGTAACTACCTATAGAAAACAGGGAAGAGGAGGAAAAGGGGTGACCGGTACTAATTTAAAAGAGGATGATTTCGTTAAGCATCTATTTATAGCATCAACTCATCATTATATAATGTTCTTCTCAAATCTTGGGAAAGTATACCGGTTAAAAGTCCATCAAATTCCTTCAGGCAGTAGAATGTCTAAAGGTAAGGCAATTGTAAATTTACTCCCGTTTGTGCCCGGTGAGATGGTTGCAGCAATAATCGCAGTCAAGGATTACGGAGATGACCGGTATTTAATAATGGCCACTAAAAAGGGAATGATAAAAAAGACTCCCATCGAAGCCTACGATACTTCCCGAAGAGATGGAATTATAGCCATTACTATTAAGGAGGGAGACGAACTAATAGGGGTAGAAAAATCCAATGGTAATGATGAGATTATTATGGTTTCCAGAAATGGTCAGGCTATAAGGTTCAGTGAAAAAGATTGCAGATCAATGGGGAGAGCCTCACAGGGTGTAAAGGGAATGAAGCTTTCCAAAGGTGATGAAGTTCTTTCTATGATGGTTGCAAGAGAACTTGAGGGAGACCTCTTTGTTCTTACCACGAATGGTTATGGGAAAAGAACGTCCCTTTCAGAATATAAAAGGCAAAAGAGGGGTGGGCTTGGAGTCAGGACTTTAAAAATTATTGAGAGGAAAGGAAAAGTCGCCGGGGCAGGTATACTAAAAGATGAGCATGATGTTATGGTTATCTCTGATAGAGGGGTACTTATCAGAATTCCTGCCAAATCTATATCAAGAATTGGAAGATCTACACAAGGGGTCAGGATTATTAATCTTGAAGAAGGGGCTGAAGTAGCCTCTTATTCAATAGTTACTTCTGAAAGTTAATTAAATGATTTGTTTTAATTTATCATTTAAATCTGTTATCATATTTTCCAACAGTATTTTTTAAAATAATTGGAGATTTATTTTAAAATAATAATAAAACGCCAATTTAAAAAGGAGGCAAAATAAAAATGGCAGAGGTAAAAAAAATAGATGTTGATTCAGATTTCAATAAAAAGAGCTCTACCGGAATGGAGCCAAAGATTGCGATACTTATTGCTTATCTCTTTGGCTGGATTGGTGGTCTGATAATCTGGCTCATAGAGAAAGAGAATAAATTCGTAAAATGGAATGCTCTTCAGGCTTTAATCCTGGGTATAACTGAAGTAGTATGCATATTGGTAATTTCTGTTATTCTGGGATTTATTCCTTTTATTGGATGGTTTTTCTTCCGCTGGATTGGTTATGTCTTAGCATCAGTTTTATGGGTACTTGCAATTGTTGCGATTGTTATGGGCTTCCAGGGTAAGACTTTCAGGATTCCCGTCATTGCCAGCTTAACGGATAAATATTTCAAGATGTAATAAATACAGTAGTTGTTATAAATTATAGTTGAAATAAAAATAATAGGGATTAGTTTTGTAAAAAAAGTATATAATTTTAAGTATCTTATTTGTTATATTTTCAGGGAGAAAATATGAATGTTGAAAGAAAAGTCTTAAGAAGTGTTAGCGAATTTTCTATGTTCAAGTATCTACTG
>CAZLEB010000118.1:0-2285 GCA_964558475.1 uncultured Actinomycetota bacterium | reverse complement strand
GTTAATTATGCTTCTTGCCTTATTTCTATAAAAACCGGTTGATTTTATGTCTTCCTGAAGCTGGAATATATCAGATCTGGCAAAATCTTCCGGGCTCTTATATTTTTTAAAAAGTTGCGGTGTGACTTTATTTACCAGCTTGTCAGTGCTCTGTGCCGAAAGAATGGTGGCGGCGAGAAGCTGGAAGGCGTTTTTATGCTTGAGTGAAGTTGAAACAGTATCCGGATAATCCCGGGCCAGGATATCCAGTATTTTTTTTATATTTTTAACCGCGGGTTCATATACAGCGGTATAAACACTGCTTACTTTCTTAATATTACTTTTACTCTTCATATTGCTATTGGTAATTCGTTTTTAAAAAAATAATCATTATTAGCCAGTTATATTTGATTATATATTATTTTTCCCTGCTATTTTTACTTTTTTATTTTTTAAATAATCGCTGATCTCTCCGGCAGAAAGGGTATTTGGAACATCTTCTTTTTCCAGCCAGCCTTTACGGGCAATATTTACTCCAAATTTATAATCGTTCAGGTTCTTCAAACTGTGTGCGTCCGGGTTTATGAAGATTTTTACGCCCTTTTCTTTTGCATATTTACACATTCTCCAGTCCAGGTCCAGCCTGAAGGGACTTGCATTGAGTTCTAAATCAACATTGTTTTCGGCTGCCGCATTTATTATTCTGATTATGTCTACTTTATAAGGGTCCCTTGCCAGAAGAAGTCTTCCTGTAGGGTGGGCTACCATGGTGGTAAATTTATTTTCAATTGCTTTTATAATCCTTTCTGTCATCTTTTCTTCATTGAGGTTGAAGCCGGAATGGATTGCTGCAATAATAAAGTCAAATTTAGATAGGATATCATGGTTGTAATCAAGACTGCCATCCAGCAGGATATCCGATTCAATTCCCTTGAATATTTTAAAGCCAGGGTATTTTAAGTTTAATTTATCTATTTTTTTAAAATACTCATCAATATCGCTGTCCTTTAATCCTCCGGCGTAGGCGGCAGTTTTACTGTGTTCACTTATTCCTGCATACTGAAAGCCATTTTTTTGCAGATGCTCACAGGCTTGCTCTAAACTGATATTGCCGTCGCTTTCTGTGGTATGAATGTGAAATATTCCTTTTATGTCTTTTTCTTCTATCAATTTTGGAAGTGACTTATTTTTAGCGGCTTCAATCTCTCCATAATTTTCCCTGAGCTCCGGAGGTATCCAGTCCATTGAAAAGAAGCTGTAAATATCGCTTTCATCGGAGCACTTAATAAGACGGCCGTTTTTAAAAAGCCCGTATTCGTTCATTTTTATATTTTCTTTTTTGGCAGCGGTTCTCATGGCTGTATTATGTTCTTTGCTTCCGGTAAAATGATGAAGCGCATAAGGATATTGAAAATCATCCACGATCCTTATATCCACATTAATTCCTGATTTTAGTCTGATGCTCGATTTGGTGTCTCCTCTGGAGATTACATCTTCCGCCTCCTTAAGGCTGGTAAAGAAATCCATTACTTTATCCGGGTTTTTGGTGCTTGCCACTATATCTATATCTTTTACTATTTCTTTCTTCCTGCGGACACTCCCCGCAAGGCTTGATCTTATGACATATTTATAGTCCTGTATTTTATTATGAATTGCCTCAGCCTCTTCTATTATATTTGCAAATAAGTATTTACCCTTATATTTCTTTAAAACTTCAATTCCTTTAAGGATATTCTCCTGAGTTTTTTTGCCAAAATTAGGCAGATCTATAAGTCTGTTTTCTATGCAGGCGTATTCCAGCTCACCAATGTTACTTATTCCCAGATTGTCGAACAGGTATTTTATTTTTTTAGGTCCCATTGTAGGAATTGCCAGCATTTCGACAAGCCCGGGAGGGACGGCTTTTTTCAGGTCATTGTAAAGTTTTAGTTTTCCGGTATCAATCAGTTCTTTTATTCTCTCTGCAATATGAGGGCCCACTCCTTTTATACTGGTAAGGTCCTTTATTTTCAGATCCGTACTAAAATCAAGCTCTGATGCCTCAAGAGCCCGGGCGGCATTTTGATAAGCTCTGATTTTAAAGGGATTTTCGTCTTTTAATTCCAGGAGTACACTTATCTCCTTAAAGATTTTTATTACTTCTTCCTTATCCATAGAAGACCGTAAGCCTCCTCGTTGCTTTTCCTCCATGAAGAGGTGGATTCATAGTCCCTGTTCTCATAATATTTGTCACTGCGTTCTGGTTAAAGGAACGAAAGCTACATCGCATAAAACTATTTTTTTAATATTCTTGCCCTGTTTGATTA
>CAZLEB010000117.1:0-2345 GCA_964558475.1 uncultured Actinomycetota bacterium | reverse complement strand
TAACACTTAGAAGCAAAATACTTTTATGGTTTGGAATTATCATACTTATTTCTTTTATACTCTATGGATTTTTGATTTTCTTTGTATACAGATACAATCTAAGGGGTGAAAGATATATAATCGCTTTAAGCGAGCATCCGGGTATAGACAATATAATAATTGAAAGGCTTAGAGAACTAAACAGATCCGGACCCTTCGGGCCGCCACCGCAGTTAACTGTAATTCCACCGGGGCTGTTTATGAGAATATTTTTTACTATAACCGGAGGTGTCCTGGTGATTATAATCATATCAGTATCCGGTGGCTTTTTAGTTTTAAGAAAGATGCTAGGCCAGATTAATTTTATAACCAGAAATGTAAAAGAAATTAATGAAAAAAGATTGCATCTGAGGTTGAATCTTAAAGGAAAGGATGCTATTTCAAATATGGCCCGGGTATTTGATAATATGCTGGATAAAATTGAGGTATCATTTAAAAAGCAGAAGCAATTTATCCAGAACACCTCTCATGAATTGAATACCCCCCTTACAGTAATAAAAACAAAAATAGATGTATTAAAACAGAAAAAGGGTATTAATAAAGAAGATTATAAGGAGACTATAGAGCTGGTTGACAGTGAAATTATGAGGTTATCAAAGATCACTGAAGAGTTGCTTATTTTATCTGACCTTGAAGAAAATGACAATCAGGCAGAATTTACTCCTGTTAATATGAAGAAAATTTTAGATAAGATGCTGAAACTGTTTGAAAATCAAATCGACTCCAAAGGACTTATATCAAAAGCCAGCTTTAACGGTAAGTTTGAAGTCCTGGGGAACAATATACAGCTTGAACAGCTTTTATTTAATCTTATGGACAATGCCATAAAATACAGTATTCCTGGAAAGGAATTGGTAATAGGTCTGGCCAATAACAAGAACGGCAAACTATTAATTTTTGATATCACCAACACCAGTACTATTATAAAAGAAAAAGACCTGCCCTATATTTTTGATCGGTTCTACAAGACTTCTGCCACAACTGAAAGAAGAGGTTTCGGTCTGGGGCTTTCTATAAGTAAGAGGATTGTAGAAAATCATAAGGGTAAGATAAAGGTGGATTATAATAAGAAAAAGAAAGAAATAACCTTAAAAGTATTTCTGCCACTGTTTACGGAAAAATAGGAATTCTTTTATTCTCCAGTTTATCTCCATTTTTCAGTTATATAATAATAAATTATTAGATTCATTGAAGGAGTATTTATGCAGCAGACAGCAAGACCTGGCGGTTTCTTTATTATATTCGGACTACTCAGGTATTTACCCTATATAGTTATTGGGTTGCTGGTTATTGCTATAGCGGTATGGGTTATATTTGGGATTAAGAAATTCAGATGGGCAAAGATACTGGCCATAGTTTTAACTGTGCTGGTAGTTATTACCGGCCTGGGCAGTCTGGGGACTTTATTTCTGGGAAGATTTAGAGGAGAGGCTCCACCAAACGGAGAACAGTTTCAAAGGTTTGAGGAGAGAAGAGATTCAGGAGTGGAAGAGAGCGCTTATGATACTATCATAGATAGTATGGAAGTAGTGATTTAAAACATAGGTAGTATTTAATAGAGTTAATGATTACGTCTGTGGTTGTGATATAATATTTTAAAATTATTAACTCTATTTTTTTATAATGAAATTCTATCTCAACGGCAATAAAATCTGCAGCCTGGATCTAAAATAAAATAGAGTAAAGGTTATTTATTTAAAATAGAAAAATAAATTATGAAAGTTACTCTGATTGAAAAAATTCGGGAGACGCAAGATATCTATTCCTTTATCTTTAAACCTGAGAAGCAGGTAACCTGGGAAGCTGGACAACATATATTTTTAAAAATACCACATCCAAATCCTGATAATAGAGGCATAATCAGACATTTTACTATTTCTTCCGCACCATTTGAGAAAAATATTTCAATAACTTCAAGATTTGATATAGAAAAAGGAAGCTCTTTTAAAAAAGCTTTACTAAAATTAAAAACAGGTAGCGCTGTAGAGGCATTTAATCTGAGAGGAAACTTTACAATAAAAGATCTAAAAGCAAAGTATGTATTTATTGCAGGGGGAATTGGAATTACACCCTATCGTTCGATTTTACTGGATCTGATAAACAAAGATAGATCGCCTGATATAGTCCTTTTGTATTGCTGTAAAGCCGAGGGGATTATTTTTAAGGATATTCTTGATGAAATGGAAAACAAATATAAATGGCTGAAGATTCATTATATAATCGAACCGAAGCTTATAAACGGAGAAATAATAAAAAATAAAGTCCCGGATTTTAAAGAACGTATTTTTTATATTTCGGGTCCTTTG
>CAZLEB010000116.1:0-2390 GCA_964558475.1 uncultured Actinomycetota bacterium | reverse complement strand
TTTGAAGAACAGCATATTGAAGGAGCGATCAATATTCCTGCGCCTGATCTCAGGGGAAGATATAGAGAGCTTGATAAAGAAAAGGAATATTATGTTATCTGCAGCACCGGTCACCGTTCGACTTTGGCCATATCAATATTGCTGCAAAATGGTTTTTATCATCTGGTTAATGTAGCCGGTGGAATGACCGGTATGGGGGCATTTTGGGAAAATCGGGAAATGATAAAAAAATGGGGTAGTTTCCCCTATCGGGGTAGACTTCATCGTAAATAATCATGATAAAGAGGAGGAATTTGAAATGGATATTCTTGCCTTGAAATTATGGTCACCTTATTGGGTGGGAGCAGGAATCGGGATTTTAAGCTGGTTTACTTTTTTGCTTTCCAACAAACCGATCGGTTGCTCAACTGCATTTGCCCGGACCAGTGGCATGATTGAACAAGCTCTGACCGGAAAATCTGTAAAGAATCAGCCCTATTACCGGGAATTTCCTGCTAAAATTGACTGGGAGTGGATGTTTGTCCTGGGGATAATCATGGGTTCTTTTTGTTCTGCTATACTTTCCGGAGAATTTCAGTTAAGGTGGCTTCCATCAATATGGATAGCCAGGTTCGGCCTTCAGGTGTTTCCTCGAATACTTACTGCTTTCCTGGGTGGTATTCTTATGGGAATTGGGGCAAGATGGGCTAATGGTTGTACCAGTGGTCACGGCATCAGCGGTACCCTTCAACTGGCGGTAAGCAGCTGGGTTGCCGTTATTTTCTTTTTTGCTGGCGGTATATTAACTGCCTACTTGATTTATTAGGGAATAGGAGGTTAAGATGTTAAAAAATTTACATTTAAAAAAACAGACTCAACTTATTTTTGGTCTGTTAATGGGAATTATTTTTGGTTTCCTTTTACAGAAGGGTGGGGCAGGAAAATATGATATTATCCTGGGACAGCTGCTTTTAAAAGATTTTACCGTCATTAAAATTATGCTATCTGCCGTGGTTATCGGAATGATTGGTATTTATATTCTAAAAGGATTAGGCTTGGTCCAACTTCATCCTAAACCGGGTTCAATAGGTATGACCGTTGTTGGCGGGTTGATATTTGGTGTGGGTTTTGCGGTACTCGGTTATTGTCCCGGAACTATATCCGCGGCGATTGGCCAGGGTAATCTGGATGCCCTATTCGGAGGTTTTATTGGGATTCTAATCGGATCAGGAATTTTTGCTCATCTTTATCCCAATTTACAGGGTATTTTAAAAAAAGGATGGTTTGGCGACATAACCATTCCGGAGTATTTTAAAGTGAATCCCTGGATGGTAATTTTACCTCTTTGTTTAGTTATTATTCTGTTCTTTTATTGGATTGAATCGATGGGTTTATAAAAATAGAAATAAAAAAGAGGAATGAAGTTCCTGACCTTTACCAAACTATTTGTGATATAATAACTTCGATTAATTCCTCCTTTCTAAAATTTAATTAGGGTATGATGCCCCAATTAAAGGGGAGTCACTCAATGATGGGATTAATACATAAATAGATTTTGTAAAAACAGTACAATATTAAGGATGTAAATAATGTCAAAACCAATAATTTTAATATCAAGTTATTATCCGAGGTTATGTGGTATTGCTACATTTTGTGAAGAAGCCAGAGAATTTATACAGAAAGAAAATCCAGAAAGAGATGTTCTGGTAATAAGCCATACAGACGGGACTGGTGAAGGGGTTTTCCCTATCATAGATACTTCGCATCGTTTTTGGTGGAAATCGGTAGCAAAAAAAATTAAAAAACTGTCACCTTATGTAGTGCATATACAACATGAATATGGCCTATATGAGCATATAGACAAAAGAGGTATTGGGGATAGGAACCAGGGTTTTATAGAATTTTTAGGCTCTATTAATGAATTCCCCATTGTGGTAGAGCCACATACAGTGCACGGTAGGTTAAAGGAATTTGAAGAAAATTTTATTTATCAACTATGTGAAGACGCTGATGTAGTTTTATTTAAGAGTGATTATCTGAAGTGGAGACTACACTGGACTTTTAGTCAAAGAGGATGGAAGATGCCCAAGAATATTATGATTGTCCCTCATGGAGCAAGGACAGATAAACATTGGAGTGAAAACGATATTCTAAAATTAAAAGATGAGCTTGGTTTAAATAAAATTCCCTATCTAAGTAATAATTTAGTAGGATTAGTGGGTTGGATACAATCCAATAAAAGATGGGATATATTAACCTCCATATGGGAAGAAGCCCTTGAAGAAATAAGAATCAGAACTGGTGAGGACTGGGATTTACTTGCTGCAGGTACTATGAGAGATAAAGCCCATCTGGTAGATTATAATAATTATAAAAAAAGCTTAGAAATTTTGGAAAAGGAAGGTATTGCA
>CAZLEB010000115.1:0-2413 GCA_964558475.1 uncultured Actinomycetota bacterium | reverse complement strand
TAAACCAGCAGGTGGAAATTAAAAGGAAGGAAAATATTCTTAAAAGTTATTATTCAGAAATTCATACTGGAAGTGCTGAAATGAATGAGATTGTCAAAGGAGCCAATGGAGTAAACACATTATCCGAAAATAAAGAGGAATACTCCGGCAGAAGCAGTACAGAAGATATTGGGAATACCGATGATTCCGGCAGCTCACTGCAAAATAGTAACACCATAAAAGCTTATATATGCGGTGAAGTAAAAAATCCCGGTGTTTATGAGATTGAAGCTGGAGCAAGAATAATAGACCTGCTAGAGCTTGCAGGCGGGCAGGATGATAATGCATGTCTGGAGATTATTAATCTGGCCCAGGTAGTAGCTGATGGGCAGAGAATCTATATTCCATCTCAGGAAGAAATAAGTACCGGCAATTCTTTATTTTTTACAGGTGATTATTCAAGTGATTACAACTCTTCGGAAAATAAAACCATA
Organism: uncultured Actinomycetota bacterium; assembly: GCA_964558475.1. Taxonomy (GTDB): domain Bacteria; phylum Actinomycetota; class Humimicrobiia; order Humimicrobiales; family Humimicrobiaceae; genus Hydromicrobium. The sequence goes on along the minus strand of CAZLEB010000115.1, from coordinate 1,940 downwards.
AATATTAATACCGCAAATTCAAAGGAATTGGAATCGCTGCCCGGGATAGGTCCTGTAATTGCACAGAACATTATTGAATACAGGAATAAAAATGGATCGTTCACAACAAAAGAAGAATTAAAAAATGTTACAGGTATCGGGGAGAAAAAATATGAAGAAATCAGTCAGTTTGTATCCATTTGAATGATATAAAAAAGAAAATATTATCATTTCTATGCAGGGAATATTATTTTTTCTGGGCTTTGGGACTGACAGCAGGAGTATATACAGGAAGCGAATATAATCTATATAATACCTATTTAGAAGCAACTGGTATTGCGGTTATTATACTACTGCTGATTACAGAGATTATAATAGCCAGAAGGATTTTATGCAGAGAGAATTTTTCGAGCGTTTCCGAAAAAGATAAATCCCAAAAAAATTGCAGATTTTCATTCAAGAATAAATCACTATCTCATTCCCCACAAGGTACAGCAAGACTAATCATCCTTGTTATAGTTCCCTTTTTAATTTTATTTTTTATAGGAAATTCAATTATAAGCACATATAAGTATAAAGAAAGTAAAAGTATATTTTTGTCCCTCTATGAAAATAAAAGTTCAGCCGGGGATAATATTGTTATAGAGGGAAGGGTATCAAGCCACCCTGTATACAGGTATGGCAATTCAAATTTTTTACTCGCAGCAGATAAAATATATATTTATGATTGTAACGGGAACTTGAATAGTCTTTTTGATGCAGGAGAACCTGTAAATGTAAAACTGAATAACACAGGTACTAGACTGATATTAAGAGATGATTACCTCAGATTAGCAGGGAATCTGGATAAAAATGATCCTAAAAATTTTATGGCTGGCAGGTATAATCAGATAATCTTTAAAGCTGACTCCGGAGATATTAGAAAAATCGAGTGCAGTAATTTAAGTTCCAGAATATTTAGTTTTAGAAGCAGACTTTACAGTTGTCTGAAAAATGCTTTCTATAAAAACCTGGAGAATGAAAATGCCTGTATAGCCGAAGCAGTAATTCTTGGAAACAGGAATAATGTTTCCGGGTATCTTACAGAATCTTTTAAAGTATGCGGAGTGTATCATCTTTTTGCTATTTCAGGCCTTCATCTTTCTTTTTTTATATCTTTGGTTTATCTGGCTTTTAAAAATATAAAACCGTCCCGTTTTATATTCTGGGCTACGGTTATTTTTTTAACTGGTTATAATTTTTTAGTTGGAGAAAGAGCCAGTATATTGAGGGCTTCAATTATGGCTGTTTTTATACTTCTGGCTAAAGAATGGAATAGGGAATACAGCCATAAAATTATTCTATATCTTTCTTATATTATAATAATTATTTATAATCCTTATTTCCTTTATGATCTTGGGTTCTGGATGACGTACGCTTCTATGGCAGCATTAATTTTTATCTATCCAATCATATTAAGATCAGTTGAAAATATTTTTATGTTTCAAAAATGCAGAATAAGATATTTTATAAAAATTGCTCTTATTAGTCTTTCCATTCAGATAGTTCTATTTCCGGTTTCAGCTTACTTTTTTAAAGAGGTTTCCTTAATTTCGCCGGTGGCTAACGTTATAATAATACCGGTATTTTATATTCTTCTTTCCATCCTAATGGTTTCTTCTTTTGCCACCATAATCTGGCCGCCTGTGGGAGGCATTATCCTAAGGACAAGCTTTATTTTTTTTGAGTGTATATTAAAAACAGTAAAAATTTTAAGTAAGTTTGATTTTTGTATTATAAATTTTGATAGTTTCCCGGTAAAAAATGTGATAGTTTACTATATAGTACTTTTAATCATATTCCTTACAGCCTGTATTATTACATCTGCTAGAGTGAGTAGAAAAGATTGAAAATCTTAGATGATATTAAAAATACAATATTGTTACTTTTATCTTTCAAAATATTTTATCTTTATTTAAAGA
>CAZLEB010000114.1:0-2557 GCA_964558475.1 uncultured Actinomycetota bacterium | reverse complement strand
ACTTTTCCATTTTTTATTTTTTCATTTATTTCTTCAATTGTTTTTGCCATGATATATTTAAGTACTGATTTTAATTTAGTAGATTATAATACTCTAATATTGATATTTTTCCAATAATCATCTGATTTGAGAATGGATTTTTGCCTGTCTATATAATATAATTTTTTAAAAAGGTCATTAAGATGTCACTCAAAGTAATAAAAAGGATTTTATTTTTCCAGTAGTTTTAGAAAGGTAGTTATAATTAAGAAGTGAAGCCAAGATTTAGAAATCCACTTGTTTTAAGTATTGTTGCAACTTTTTTTTTAATACCGGTTCTTATCCTGACTATGTATATTTTTGGTTCGGTTAATTGGATAATGCTGATTGTTACTGCTGTTATTTATTTAGTTATTATTTTTTTGGTCTTTTTATATTACGGCAGTTTCGGGAGAAAATAACCAGTCGAAAATGTCAAACATCTATGATATAAATATTAAAAAGTTGCTGGCCCGCGAGCTTGACCTGGATAAAAGTGTATATAGAAATAGGATTAAACATAAAGAGAAATATAATTGGAGGATTATATATAAATATAGCGACCTTTTGGTCAGCAGCAATAAAGACATAAGTCTTAAACTTGAGAGGCTAATCAAGGAAGTTTATTATTTACTGGAATCCTGCATAAAGGAAGATCCAATTTTTGAAAAAAGTTTATCCCCTTTAAAAATAAAATCATTTTATCCTCCTATAATAAAAAGAATGTGTCAGAAGTCAGCTACTTTTAATGTAGGCCCAATGGCTACTGTTGCCGGAGCAGTATGCGATTATATTGCTTCAGGCCTTGATAGATACTGCCGCAGGTTAATAATAGAAAATGGAGGTGATGTTTTTATAAAAAACAATAAGGATGTAGATGTCAGCGTATATCTGAAGAATAAATATTTTGCAGATAAGATATATTTAAAAATAAAAGCAGGTGACACTCCCTGTGGGCTTTGTTCTTCATCAGGAATTTTTGGCCATTCACTTAGTATGGGTAAGAGTGATTTAGTCGTTGTTTTAGCTAAATCGACAATTAGTGCGGATGGCGCAGCCACTTCGATCGCAAATAATATTAATACCTCTCAAGATATTTCTAAAACTATAAATAACTATAAAGATATAAAAGATATAAACGGCATTTTGATTATAAAGGACGATAAGCTGGGTGCCTGGGGAAATATTGAGCTTATAGATAATTAAATCTTTTTAATTTTAGGGGAAGTATCTTCAATATCCTTTTTTTCATCCTTTATTTTAAAAACATCAGAATTCGATCCCATGAGGCTTTCACCCTTGAAAAGTCCTCCTTTAGCTATAGTCAGGAGAGCATCTTTCTGGGTTAGGTTTCCAATGAATTTTCCGGTTGGGGCGATTTCAACTTCTCCGGACGCTATCATATTTCCTTTATACGTACCGGCTATAACAGCGTTGTTTGTTCTGACATTAGCTTCTACTTTTCCTTCTTTCCCAATTATAATTTCATTTTCTGTTGTAATTTCTCCGTTGACCATACCATCAATTCTTGCTGAACCGGGGCAGTTAATTTTACCTTCCACCTTAACTCCCTCGGCAATAATAGTAATATTTTTTGAACCTTTCACCTCGGTATCTTTTCTTGACAGCATATTTTTTCCTTCCTTTAGAATTTACTGCTTTTATAATTATGAATTCTTAAGTTGTAAGTGTTTTTTGGAAGCTATTATAACACTTTTTGACTAAAATTAATGATAATTTTATCTCTTTAAATTTTACCTACAAAAATATAGAATGATACTTAAATTATCAATTAACCTTATTAAATAATGAGAAGCAGGAATTTATTTACCCATACCCTTGTAATAATTTTAATTTTTATGCTTATAATAGCGACAACTATTTCGTGTCGGATTACAGGGCCTGGCGGGAAAGATATTTCAGATACTGCAAAAACCGGGGATGTGAGTGGGGTTGATAGCAAGCAGCAGGAGGAAGAGGAGGAAGAATCTGAAAATGTAGAAGAGGAAATTACTGCAATAAACCTCTGGATAAGTGATCTTATACCCGGATATATAAGTACAGAAGTAAGAAATGAGTTAAGCAAAGTTTTTGATGAAATAATAATTGTAGATAGTAAAGAGGATTCCGATGTATGGGTTGAAATTGACACAAGCTATAAGGATTCGGCAGTAACATGGATTTTAGTGCCGGTGGTCTCTTTTTTTAGGAATTTTGATGATTTATCATATGAGGATATAAAAGAATTCTGGACTGGAAATAATGAAGTTCTAAATTATATATCAATAGACGGCTCTGAAACACAGCTTATTTTGACTGAAGAAATTTTTAAAGTGCTTGAAGAGATTTTAGGGAAGAGCGTAAATGAAAATATAAAGATAGTAAGTGCGGGAGAGCTTCCATTAGATATTGAAAATAATAATAGTTTTTCAATAATTCCTTTTGATAGTATTGAAAAAGAATATAAGGTGCTTAATCTGGATAATATGTCTGTTTTTGATAAGGAACTGGATAACGCCAGTTATCCGCTGGCTTTAAA
>CAZLEB010000113.1:0-2566 GCA_964558475.1 uncultured Actinomycetota bacterium | reverse complement strand
TGCTGGCAATACTAAAGGAAAAACCTGATTCACACAATGTTTCCTCAATACCTCTCATAATAGAGGGAAAAATATAGTTAGAAATATAGGTGGTTAGAACAGCTATTTTCTGCTCTTTTTTACTTCCTCTGTAAGCGCAAAATGTACCTTTTCCCTGTTCTCTATATAACCATCCCTCATTTTCTAACTCACTAAAAGAATGGCGAACCGTATGTCTGCTTATTTTAAACTGACGAACAAGGTCACTTTCTGAAGGCAGCTTTTGCGCCGGAATAATCTCTCCATTTTGAATCATCTGCTTTAGATATTCTTTTAGTTGATAATATTTTGGTAAATACTTATCGGGTTTTATCATTTTTACTTTTCTCCAAATCAATAAAAAATAAATTGTATATTCTATTCTTTTTACTTCATCACTTTTAAGAGCCCAAATATTTGCTATTCATACTTACAATATTTTCAACTTTAAAATTTAGGCAAATGGATTTTCGTTTCTATATAGTAGATTTGAAGGTTGGTTAAAAGCTATATCATTTATACCCAACATCTTCATAGTTTCAAATAAAACTTTGCCTATATGTTTAAATGCTATACCGGTATGATGAGGAAATCTTTTGGCAATAAGTATATGGCGATAGAACCTGGCCATTTCTTTAACAGCAAATACACCAATTCCTCCAAAGGATTTCGGATTTATATCAAGTACTTCACCTTGAGCAATATAACTCCTCAATTCATAATCAGCTGTACCTTGCAGTCTAAACAGGGTAATATCTCCGGGAATTATGATTCCTTCAAGGGTACCCCTGGAAATATCAGGGTCCTTATTTGGCTCAAGCAATCTATGCATAATTAATTGATATTTCATTTCAGCATTTTTTATATAACAAATGGGAGTATTTCCACAATGGAATCCCATAAATAGGTCGTTTAGTTTATAATTCTCTACCTTTTCCCTATTTTCTTCATACATATCCTTCGGTACTGTATTGTTTATATCCAGTAATGTAGCCGGTAAATTAGTAGCCAGAGTAATTATATATTCACTCAATGCTCCATATATATCTGTTTCGCAAGATATAGGTATTCCTCTCATAGCAAACCTTGAATTCACATAACAAGGTACAAATCCAAATTGAGTCTGGAAAGCAGGCCAACACTTATTAGCAAATATTGCAAATTCAGATGCACCAAGGTTCTGCTCCATCCAGTCTTTTAGTGTAAGCTCATACTGTGCAAGTTTTGACAGTATTTTTGAATATCTGTTTCCCTCACCCAATTCTTTTTCCATATTTTTAACTACTTCTGATATTCTTGAATCATTTTCATGATGATTAAAAGTTGCGAAAAGATCCAACTCTGAATTTTCCATTATTTCTATACCTAAATCATACAGGGGTTGTATAGGCGCATTACAGGCAAGGAAGTCCTGAGGTCTGGGGCCAAAGCTTATTATCTTGAGTTTTTTGAGCCCAAGTAATATTCTGGCTATATTTTCAAAGTCCAATATCACTTCTGCTATCTCTTCTGCCGTACCAACAGGAGATTCAGGAATATAAGGACTTAATTTTCTTAGTTCCAGATTATATGAAGCGTTCAGCATACCGCAGTATGCATCTCCGCGGCCACTTACTAAATTCTCTCCAGTTTCTTCTGCCGCGGCAACAAACATAGCAGGTCCTGAAAACTTTTGAGCAAGCATTGTTTCTGGGCCTTCAGGGCCAAAATTACCCAGATATAATACCAATGCATTAACTTCTGCCTCTTTCAAATCTTTTAAGGCCTTTAAGACATCTTTTTCGTTTTCAACAGTGGTCTTAATTTCCTTAATCAAAATTCCCTTTTTACTGCACGCCTTCATAACAGCTGCTCTCCTACTTTGACTAATTTCAATAGGAAAACAGTCACGGCTTACAGCAACTATCCCAAGTTTTACTTCAGGAATGTTAATCATTTAAATCCTCCTTTAAAATATTGATAATCCTCTGATGCTCTTCAGCACAAAGTTCTAACTGAAAAAACGTTGGCTCCTTAAATAGTTTAAATTTCATATCACTCCCTTTTACTTCATAATATTACATTATATCTATACCCTATTTTCTTCTCTTTGCTAAGGTATGAATAGTTACTGAAGCTATTATTAAAACCCCGCAAACAAATTGTGTCCAGAAACCAGAAAGGCCTGCAGCAACAATACCTGCTTCTAAAGAACCAATAACAAATGAACCAATGAAAGTACCCTCGATACTAGCTTCTCCACCAAACATAGAAGTACCGCCCACAAAAGCAGCAGCCATTACCATCATTATATATCCTTCTCCCATGGTCGGCCACCAGGTTCTCATCCGGTAACAACTTAGTATCCCGGCAAAGGAAGCCATAATTCCCATCAATATAAAAACCATTATTTTTACTCTATTTACATTTACACCCATCATTCTTGCAGCTTCCCGATTATCACCTATAAATAACACATGTTCACCAAACTTATGTCTAAAAAGTAAGAAATAGAAGAAAATTGTTATCCCTATAAACCAAATTGACTGAACCGGAATTACTCCTAACT
>CAZLEB010000112.1:0-2634 GCA_964558475.1 uncultured Actinomycetota bacterium | reverse complement strand
TCCTGCATTTCCCTTAAACAAATCTGCAATGGAAACTTTATTTATCGCGGCCAGAATACCCAGTATGCTTGTCCCACCCACAACCAAAAAGATTATCGCTATCAGCATTATTACAAGACCTCTTATAAAAAAGGACTTAAATCCATTATTTCCATTCATTTTGAATTCCTCCTTATCGTTCTGAATCTAAATATTTATTCTGTTTCTTCAGCCTCTTCAACAGGAACAGTGCCGGATCTTAACCTGAGTGCGTCTTCCTGGATTTTTAATGCAGCGTCTTCAGGAAGCATATCTCCGGATATCACATTTTTTACATTATCCCTTATGGCGTCTCTTATCACCATTATAAGTTCTTCTTCAGGTTTTCCCCTGCACACCTTCGCCTGCTCAAAAGCATTATAAACTATATCATTATTCCTAACTGCTTCATTTCTATCAATATTCTTTAAAACAGGAAAGGTATCTGTATTTAAAGTCCAGTCTATCTGGACCTTTTCGGTTAACATATATTGTATATATTCATTTACTGCCTCTAGTTCGCTTCCGTAACAATTTATATTTATCATAAAACCAAGACCGGAAATCAAAGGTGTAGGATATTTATCACCCTGCCAAACACGGGGTATTTTTGATACACTGATATTTAATCCGGCTTCCTGATATTCTTTTACCGACTGGATATTGTCTATAATCATATGAGCATTTCCATTCTTAAATAATTCATTTATCTCGCTGTATTCAATATCGTAGTATAAAATTTTCTCTTCATTATATATATAATCTAAAAATTCCATTGTCTTCTCCGTTGCCTGATTAGCTAAAGTCAAGGAATTGGAACTATAATCAACAATCCAATCCTCATATCCTCCTATAAAAGGTATTATCCAATCTGCTTCACCTGCATTAAGCAAGAATCCATAAATTCCTTCACTAAAATTATTCACCTCTTTACAGTATTCAATGATTTCTTCGAAAATAATAGGAGGTTCATCTAACAGATCTTTATTGTAAAAAAGTACTAAAAAGTCAGAGCTCCTGAAAGGGATCATGTAATTCCTGCCGCTATATTCAGAAATCTCTACAAGACCATCCAGGAATAAAGAATAATCAGTTTCATCTATTATTTCCTTCACAACATTTCCGGGAGCAAGTCTTTGTACACCGTCAAAATCCATAAGTACCAGTTCAGGCCCTGCACCAGCCAGACTTGCAGCTTCAAACTGATCCTCCAGTTCCTCCCGGCTCCTGAAATGTCTTGTTTCTATATAAATATGACTATTTTCAGCCATAAAATCGTCTATACTTTCCATCAGGGTAAACCTCTCCTCAGGCTCAAGACAATCCCATAGATTTATCTGGACCTCAAGTTCCTCTGCAGCTGCTAATTCACCTTCCCCGTTTTCCACTGCCTCCTCTTCCGCCTTCCCTGAATCTGTTTCTATCTCGGGATTGAACAAGCTGCAGGATACGGTATTTAATGATAAAAGCAGGGTGAGTATTATATATATTATTAACAATTTTAATGCTGCCCTGCTTTTGTATCCGGACATATTCCCAATCATTTTATACCTTTGATACTACTAATATAATCAAACTTTTATCCATTATATTATAAATACTATATTCATTCTATATCATAAAAGCATAAAAAATAGCTGTCAAATAAAACTAATGTTTATATTCCGGGAAGATTTCCTCACTACGTCTTGACTATTATAAATAAAAATACTAAAGTTAAGCTTCTTTAATTGAAATATACTAATCAACTAAATAAAAATCGTTATTTTTTTCGGCAGATCTAAGATATGAATTTATCTTAAATTCAACAATTATATTAATAAATTTAAATTTCTTTTTTTTATAAAAAATTATAAAATTCTATTAAGATTCAAATACAGGAGGTGAGCTCTGATGAAAACCCTGATCTATGATAGAAACGAAAAAAAGTTATTGGAAAAAGTCACTCTCAAAAATATCCCCTCATATATTAATAACATAGAATATCTTATCTGGGCTGATATCGAGAACCCAAGCAAAGAAAATATGCAATTCCTGCGGGATCATTTTCACTTTCATCCTCTTGATATAGAAGACTGCTTGAGCATTATTGAAAGACCAAAACTGGATGAATATGATGACTACTTTTTTCTGGTGCTGCATATACCCTATTTTATTAAACAAACCAGAAGACTTATGCCCTTTACTGTAAACATTTTTATCGGGAATAACTTTCTGGTAACCGTTCACCGCGGGCTGTGCAAACCTATCCAGGATGCATTTGACTATTTAACTACGAATAATCAAATCCTGGAGAAAGGATCAGGCTACCTTTTACATAAAGTCATTGACTCGCTCATCGACTATAATTTTCCCATACTCAATAAAATTTACAGGAATATACAAGACGTTGAAGATGCTATTTTTAAGAAAGCAAGCAATAAAAATGTTAAGGATATCCTGCTTATCAGAACCAATATTCTAACATTTAGAAATGTGATCTACCCGCAGAGAAAGTTACTTAAAACACTTGAACTCAAAGATATGGATTTCTTAATAGAGGCTCTTGAGGTTTATTTCAGTGACCTTGTGGACCATGTGGAAAAAATCTGGGATACTCTTGAAAATTATAAAGAA
>CAZLEB010000111.1:0-2646 GCA_964558475.1 uncultured Actinomycetota bacterium | reverse complement strand
CAGGTAAAAGCGACTTTTCCCAATCTAAAAATAGGATTTATTATATCCATATTTACATCTGCCAGCTGTGACGCAGAACCATGGGTAAATCCCATCTCAAGAGCAGTCTTTCTAATTAACCAGTAGAGTTTGAAGTCAATTCCATTTTTTCTGTGTTCTTTTTTTATTCCCAAAATAAGGAATCTTATCCTGGTGAAATTTTTTTGCTTAAGTCTTTTTTTAATATTTATAAATATGGAAAGGTCACGTTTTATGTCTTTGGGATTATAAAATTTACGGCCAGGGATGAATTGATTCCTTGAGTCATAATCTATAATAACCTCATTTATATCCGGAAGATTAACAGAAATGGCAACTGGCTTGTTGTCTTCTTCTACTATAAATATAAGTTCTTCCATGGTAATTTCTTTGAAACCTATGGCTAGAGTGTTAAATTCTTTGTCTGTTATATGTACCTGCTGGGGGTGACTACCTTCATTCCATATGGGATTATACAGTTCTCTTATAATCTCTATCTCATTTTTTAGGTTTGAAAAATCAGCATTCCTGATTTTGTATCTGTTGAATTTTTCAGACCTTTTACTGTTTATAATCCTATCTGACAATCTGCTTATTTTATCCATATAATTTTTAGAAAGAATATTATCAGTGCATATGCTGTACCAGTCATTTTCTTTTTTGAAACCGAAAAGATTAAAAAAATCCTGATAATAAGGAGCATTATATGGTTCCATAAAATAGGGCCTGTTTTCAAATCCATTGATTAGAAGACCGACTTCCCCGCCCGCATTAAATTTTGCAGGTCCTATTATTTTGGTGCATGAATTCTTTTTAAGATATTTTACTGCTTCATTTAAAAGCCTGTCGGCAGTTTCCTTATCTCTGATAGACTCAAAAAGCCCAATCCAGCCGATTCTATTGCTGCTATCTTCTTTATAATCATAATCTATAAAAGCCGTTATACGGCCTGTTGGTTTTTGTCCCTTATAAGCGATAAAGTATTTTATCCGGGTATGGTCAAAGAAAGAATTTCTGGTAATCATTCCTGGAATTTTAAAATTTGTAGGATTAAGATCAGAAATCTCCTGTAAAATCAAAGGAAATACTTTATTCGACTCGCTTGATTTATACCAATCAATGTAATAAGGAACTGTTATAAATTCCTTGATTTTATTTAAGTTTAAGCTATTGAACTTTCCGGGGATATATTCACCAAGCTCTTTTATAGCTATTTTATTCATGCGGTTATAAGAGGCAAATTTTCTAAAAATTTTGTTTATAATACTTTTATTTTGATATTTTTACAATGAGTTTATGTAGATATTTAAAGTAATTCTTATACTGGATTTTATTAATCTTCAGATATGTAAATAGTGCTATCTTTTTTCTTATTCAGTTTTTGATTATAATATATAGACTACTTGTTTTAAGTGAAGTGTTTTTCAATGTGGGTATTTCTCTCGCTTTTGGGAAAGTAACCCTCCTGGAAAATAGATATAAAATTCTCCGTTACAGAAGATAAATTATAAAGATTATAATCACCGGCATTTATAATGTTTTTAAAAAACAAGGGTGATACCATTAATAATATACTGGATATAGATTTAAAATTAAATACGGAGAATTTAAAAGATTTCATCAGAGGGCATGCAGCAAAACTTAAAAAGGATGGAGCAGTAGTAGGGGTTAGCGGAGGACTTGATTCTGCGGTCGTTTTAAAGTTATGCTCCATGGCTATTGGAAGTAAAAATGTTTTAGCTGTAATACTTCCCGAGAGGGATTCAAGTGCAAAGAATATACAAGATGCTTTAAAGCTTACAAAAGAACTTGGAATTAAATGCATAAGAAAAAGAATTACGCCTATTTTATCCTTAATCGGGATTTACAGGATGTATCCTCCCTCATTTTTGTTTAAAAGAAGTGTTGTTGAAAAATATATAAATAAAAAAAGAAAATCCATTTCCGAAAGCCTGGGTGAAGACCTGTATATTTCTAATCTTACCGGGAGTTCAAATAAAGAGCTTTGCAGGGGGATGGCTTATTACAGAATAAAACACAGAGTGAGAAGTGTATTACTTTTTTACTATGCGGAGTTAAATAATTATCTACTTGTCGGATGTGCAAATAAAAGTGAATGGATGACAGGATTTTTTGTAAAATACGGCGACAGTATAGCAGACATTATGCCTATAATATCGTTTTATAAAACACAAATATTTGCTATAGCAAGCTACCTGAAACTGCCTGATTATATTATAAAGAAAGCCCCGAGCCCAGATCTTTTACCGGGAGTTTTAGATGAGGATATGATAGGAATTCCTTACAGGAAACTTGATATTATATTATATGGTCTGGAGAAAAAATACTCTCTTAGTGAAATAGTCAGTATTTCCAGTGCAACTTATAGTGAAATAAAAAGGGTTAAAGAAATTGTAAATAAATCTGAATATTTAAGAAAATGGCCAATTACGTATTAAATCACCAGTGAAAAGCTTCAATTTATAGCAATACATCCAGTCAAAAAAATAATTGCTTATTCACTGTATTTTTAATAAAATATTCGGGAATGTTTTAAGGCATTTGAGCTTATTAAATAATTTCATTTTTACACGATATATATAAAAAAGGAGTTTTTTTATGGATTTT
>CAZLEB010000110.1:0-2660 GCA_964558475.1 uncultured Actinomycetota bacterium | reverse complement strand
CCAAAGGAAGGATGAGATACTTTATCACCGATTTTAAACATTTTTTGGATTTTTTAAACCCGTTATTCACTTCCTATCTTTTTATTTTTTAATATTGTACCATTTTTTTTACAAAAATACAAAACTATCTTTAATATAGTATTGAGTATCGAGTTAATAGTTATAGAGAAAGAAGATACAATGAAGTAGTATTCTTTTTTTTATCTTGCTGCGCCACTAAGGTTTGTATCAATGGGATTAGAAAATAGATGGCAGGCTACATAATGATTATTTTCGAAATATTTCAGTTCCGGCTCTTCTTCTCTACATACAGTTTTTACATAAGAACATCTGGTATGAAATCGGCATCCGGAAGGAGGATTTACTGGACTGGGAACATCGCCCATCAAAATTTGACCTTTTTTTCTAAGTTTAGGATCGGGGATAGGTATGGCAGAAAGTAATGCCTGGGTATAGGGGTGCTTAGGGTTATTAAATAATTCTCTTTTAGGGGCAGTCTCTACTATCTTACCTAAATACATTACTGCGACTCTATCACAGATATGTTTTATTACGCTTAAATCATGAGCTACAAATAAAATGGTAAGTCCAAATTCTTTCTGTAAATCCTGTAATAAATTAATAATCTGGGCTTGAATGGAAACATCCAAAGCGGATACGCATTCATCGGCAACTATAAATTCCGGGTTAGTTGCTAAAGCTCTGGCAATCCCTATTCTCTGCCTTTGGCCGCCGCTAAATTCGTGAGGGTATCTGTTTATCTGGTCTGGTAGAAGACCAACCTTTCCCATAATCTCAATTACCCTCTCTTCTTGTTCTTTTTTAGAACCGATCTTATGCACTTCCATCGGTTCAGCAATAGTTGCTCCTATGGTCATTCTGGGATCGAGTGAACCAAAGGGGTCCTGATAGATAATCATCATCTTTCTTCTAAGCATTATCATCTCTTTTTTTCTTAAATGAGTTATTTCCTGACCATTAAAATATATTTTACCTTCTGTTGGGTTTAATATCCTCAGAATAGTTTTCCCACAGGTAGTCTTTCCGCATCCCGATTCTCCCACAAGACCAAGTACTTCTTTATTCCCTACATAAAAACTTACATCATCTACTGCCCTAACTGCCATTTTTTTACCTAAAGGTGATTTGCCTATCCAGAACCATTTTTTTAGATTTTTAACTTCTACCAATTTTTCCATTCTACTTATTTGCTCCTTATCCTCTTCTTGACTAAATGACATTTCACCAGATGAGAATTTTCTATCTCTATCAGTTCTGGCATCTCTTCAACACATCTTTTAAAACTGAAATCACATCTGGGGTGAAATGGACATCCTGAAGGCAAATCAAGGAGATTGGGGACTATACCCGGAATTGCATCAAGATGTTCTAACTCAATATTCATTCGGGGTATTGATTTGCTTAACCCTTGGGTATAAGGATGAAGAGGGTTGTTAAAAAGTGTATATATATCGGTATATTCTACAATATGCCCGGCATACATTACCGCTACATTATCACACATTTCCGCGATGACTCCCAGATCATGAGTTATTAACATCACCGATGCACCAAATTCACCTTTTAAGTCATTAATTAATCTTAAAATCTGAGCTTGAATGGTAACATCAAGGGCAGTGGTAGGTTCATCAGCAATCAGCAAGGTGGGATTACATGATAGAGCCATGGCAATCATCACTCTCTGTCTCATCCCTCCGGACAACTCATGAGGGTAATTATCTATTCTTTTCTCTACATCCGGTATCCCTACAATTTTCAATATCTCTATGGCTTTTTTTCTGGCCTCTTTTTTATTCAACCCCTGATGCAATTGAATGACTTCCCCAATTTCATAACCGACAGTGAATACCGGGTCCAATGAAGTCATGGGTTCTTGGAAGATCATTGATATCTTCTTCCCTCTTATCTTTCTAATTTCTTTATCCTCTAACTTTAAGAGGTCCTTGCCCTCGAAGTATATTTCTCCCCCTACAATTTTTCCCGGAGGATGAGGAATTAATCTCATAACCGACAAGGCAGTGACACTCTTGCCACTTCCGGATTCTCCTACAATTCCTAAAGTTTCCCCCTGATTAATTTTAAAACTGACTCCATCTACAGCCTTTACTGTACCCTCATGGGTAAAAAAGTGAGTTTTTAAATTTTTTATTTCCAGTAATATTTTCATATCTTGTCTCGCTTTATCCTGGTGGTACACCATTAAGTTTTAAGTCGGGGGTCTAAGATGTCTCGTAAACCGTCTCCTAATAGGTTGAGGCCTATAACAGATAATAATATCGCTATTCCGGGAAATGTGGCTGCCCACCATGCGCCACTTATAATATAGGAATAGCTTCTAGAGAGCATAGTACCCCATTCCGGAGTGGGAGGTTGAGCTCCTAACCCTAAAAAGCCAAGAGCTGCACAGTCTAAAATGGCAGAAGCTAACATCAGGGTACCGTATACAATAACCGGGGCGATACTGTTGGGAAGGACATGACGAAAGATAATTCTTGCATCACTCGACCCGATTGCTTTTTGGACTTCGATATATTCCATCTCTTTAATGTATAGTACCGAACTTCTGATAATCCTGGCCATCTGGGGGGTATAGACTATACCTATTGCTATCATTGCTTTATCCAATCCTTGTCCCAGAA
>CAZLEB010000109.1:0-2808 GCA_964558475.1 uncultured Actinomycetota bacterium | reverse complement strand
CAGGGATGATGAAGTCAAGTATTTTAATAAACTGGATACCAGGATATTTAAAAGAACAACCTCTGTAATTGGCTTGAAGGTGCAGAACTGCCATCCTAAAAAGAGTCTGGATAAAGTACAGCAGATACTTGATGGATTTAGGGCAAAAAAAAGAAATGCAGCAGAATTCTGGATTAATCTGGATAACCGGGTAATATACATAAGGTATTTTCCTATTTATGATAATGAAGATGAATATGTTGGTTGTTTAGAAGTAAGCCAGGATATAACCGACATAAAGGAAATAAAAGGAGAAAAAAGGCTTCTTTAAAATTTATCTATGCGATTTGCATAATTAAGGTACGGGTATTAAGTTTCTTTTATACTACTTTTAACTATAGTATTTTACTTACACTTAATAATTAAAGTCAGGGAAGTTTTTAAGAATAATGGAGCTTTTAATAGCTGACCTTTTCTATGCCCTGGACCATTGCTATCCAGGTTGAGCCTCCATTGAACGACACTATATTTCCACTGCCGTCTTTAAATACATAGGGTTCAAATACACTTCCACGCTGCCAGCTTCCCTGAATAGCTTTACCGTCTATAAAAATAAAAGCAGTTCCATTTCCGGTAGTTCTAACTGACATGTGACCATACTTATCCAGAGGTCCCTGAATATCAGTAACCATTACCACCACATTCTTTGCTGTTATCTGTTGACCGGTATTATAATCCAGGTGGGCATTACCTCCCATATATCTTAAGTAATAATTACCGCTTTTATTATAAATATAATTTAAATCAAAACCGCTTGGAGCGTATGCATGAGTGGAAAAATCAACATGGATATTAGTAATATTTCCTCTTTCTGATTCGGGCGCGTCCATTTTATATGGAAATGGAATGCCATTGCCTTCAAGAGGATAACCAAGCTGCCCGGCTTTTTCTCTTAACTTTGCCACTGACATAAAAGCGGTATGTTCCTGGATGGAACTTCTGTTCCAGTCTCTCCAGTAAGGTGCCTGTCCGGTAATTGAGCTGCTGCCTGATCTGTCTGACATTGCACTTAAAACATACATTCCCATATCTTCTACTATCTTATAGCATTCAGGATAGGTGCCAAAAAAAGCATAAATCGGGTCAAAACCTCTGGCAATCTCCGCATAATAAGGTCTTGCGCTTCTGACCGGTCCTACCATAGGGGCATCATTGGAATTGTAAATGGCGATAAATCTTGTGATACCGTATTCATCTACAATTTCAAACACTACATCTGCAAAATTTAGTCCGGACTGGGGTCTGGCCGCAAAACTATTTTCAACCATAACAGCGATAGGTCTTGAGCCTGTTCCCAGACCGGGTAAAGCAGATATCGGCTTGTAAATATCCGATTGTTTTACCCAACCGGAAAGAGGGATTACTACTATAAAAATTATAACCAGGCTGAGTATAATTAAGGTTAAATAAAATTTACTTCTTTTGTAATTCATTATAATCCCCCAACTCACTTAATATATTTAAATAATTATTATGACTTTTGATCGCCTTATATTAATTGTCACATATGATATAATAAAAAATCTTTTAATACTATTAATTTTGCTCTGAAAAAATGGTAAACAAATTGATTTAGATTTAAATAAATACTATTTTTTTATTTAAAATATTGTAAAATGAATTTTACCTAAAAAAAAGGATAAATTAATGGAAAATATTGCTATAGTAACAGATACTACATCTGATATTCCTGAACAATTAGCGAGTAAGTACAAAATAAAAGTAATACCCTTATATATCGGATTTGGTGGAAAGTTGTATCTGGAGGGAAAAGAAATAACCAGTAGTGAAGTATATGAGAAGCTGGAATCCGGGGTAAAAATACATACTTCTACGCCTTCTGTTGGTGATTTTGTAGAAGTGTACAGGGATTTAATAGAGAATAAAAAAAAGACTTTGATTTATTCAATTCATGTCAGTTCGAAGCTATCCGCTACTTCAAATACGGCGATTCAAGCCAAAAAATTTTTCCCTAATACTGTAATAAAAGTTATTGATTCAAAGACTGCCGCAATCAACCTTGGCTTTATCGTTTTAGAGACTGCGAGAGCTATAAAAAGAGGTGAAAGTGAAGAAAGAATAGATAGTATTATAGATTTTATGATAAGGAAGAATAAGCTGTTTGCTACTTTTGAAAATTTTGAATATGTATTCAGAGGAGGCAGAGCGCCATTTTTAGGAAAATTTTTAGCAAACTCGATAAAGCTTAAACCAATTCTGACTATAGGCAGTGACGGCAGAGTAAAGCTAAAAAAATTTGTAAAAAATAAAACAAATTCTATTATTGAGCTTTATAAGCAGATAAAAAAAGACTCTTTTTATACCGGAAAAAGAAAAATTGGTATCTTTTATGGTTCTGATATAAAAACTGCTTTAGAGCTTGAAAAAATGATAAAAGAAGATAAAAAAATTAAAATTGATGAACTGATTTTAACTGAAATAACTACTATTATGAGCGCCCATACAGGTCCTGGAATTTGGGGGGTAGCTTCCTGTCCTGTTGCATCCGAGGGTAGTATTATTGAACTGAAAGATGCCCTGAGGAATTTATCCGAAAAGAGCATAGATGCATTAAAATATGCTTCAAAAGATTTTTCTTATAAAAGCAAGACTATATTAAGGGAGGCTCTTAAAGACCTGTCCGTCAAAAGCAAGGATATTTTGGATGATATATCAGAAAAAAGCACCGATGTTTTTAATAATTTGTCCGAAAAAAGCAATGTTACTACAAAAGAATTATACGATAAGGGTCTGGTTATAACTAAAGAC
>CAZLEB010000108.1:0-2894 GCA_964558475.1 uncultured Actinomycetota bacterium | reverse complement strand
GAATTTAAAATAAACCGGCTACCGCCTTTCTTTAATCAAGATTTTATTATATATTTTTCTGCTGGCAAGCAGAACCGCGATCATGCTTAATGTAAATAAAGTAATCAGAACCGATATCACATTCACTTTTGGTGAGATGCCAAACCTGAGTTGTGAAAATATGTAGACAGGAAGGGTCAGATTACCGCCAATCAAGAAATAGGTCACTATAAACTCATTCCAGCTAATCATAAAAGCAAACAGCCACCCGGCTATAATAGCCGGTATAAGGATAGGAAATACTATATCCTTCATACTCGAAAACCAGGTCGCTCCGAGGTCAACCGAAGCTTCCTGCAGGTCCAGGGACATTCCTTCAATTCTGCCCATAAGTATTAAAAAAACGTAACTCATGCTTATAGAAACATGGGAAACAATAACAATGGGTATTCCCAGAGGAATATTTATGGTTTTGAAAAATACGAGTGCGGATAAACCGATAGTCAGACTGGGCATTAGCACAGGAAGCAGAAGCAGTATTAAAAAAATACCAGGTTTTCTTGCCAGGCCTTTTAAAAGTCCTATAGATAAAAAAGTTGCCAGTATAGTGGAAATGGTAGCCGAAGATATGGCAATAATGACGCTGTTTCTAATTGCCTCCTTAGCCAGACGGTCACTGGCAAGTTCCACAAACCATTTCCAGGTAAAACCTTTCAAGGGAAAACTGTAGCCTTCACCGCTGTTCCAGGCAAATATAAAAATGAGTATGATAGGGATGAAGATATACATGAAAAAAAGCGCGGTATATATTATTAAAATGACAGATTTTTTATTCTTCATCTTTATTTGATTTAAGGATTACCTCTATTTTTATAAACTGACTCCAAACCGAATATTTTCGAATAGAACAGCACCAGGACTATGGAAAGCACAGCCAGAGCAATGGTAAATGCAGAGCCGAAATTCCAGTTACCCACTCTGTTGAACTGATTTTCTATTATATTTCCGATCATTACCGAATTAGTTCCGCCCAGTATCGCCGGTATGGCAAAAGAACCCAGGGCGGGTATAAAAACAAGCAGTGTACCGGCAAAAATCCCTGTCAGACTTAACCTGAAAGTTATATCAAAGAATGCCCTAAATTTAGATGCCCCCAGATCCAGAGATGCCTCTATAAGAGAATCATCGATTCTTAGCAGAGATGCATATAACGGAAGGACCATCATAGGGGTGTACATATATATGAGCCCAAGCAAAACTGCAGTCTGACTATATAATATTCTTACAGGTTCATCAATAACCTTAAGCCACAGCAGGAACTGATTCAGAACCCCATTTTCGGAAAGAATCAATTTCCAGGCAAAGGTTCTTATAAGATAATTAATCCAGAAAGGTATCATAAGGACTACTATGAGCACCTTATCGAATCTGGTCCTTTTAGCCAGATAATATGCAACCGGATAAGAGAATATTATGGAAAACACAGTGGTAAGAAAGCTTATTTTTAGTGACCGCAGTAGTATTATAAGGTAGTGTTTTTTTTGAAAGATAACCATAAAATTTTCAAAAGTAAATTTCAGCGGTTCTCCTGAAAACAAGTTCTGAGTGGTTAAAGCATATATCAATATTACTGATAAAGGCATGAGAAAAAAAATAAAAAACCACATCAGCCCGGGGTAAATAAGATTTTTATTTTTACTTCTTATAACACTCATAAATTAGATTTAACGGTAATTGAAGTTTTAAAAGTATATAATTCATACTGAATTTTATCAGATATCTCAGTTTCAAACTATAGGTTTGATAAATAACCGCCGGTTATTTTTATAAACATTTAACCGGTAATTTATTATAAAATTAATAATCACGAGAATATTATATTTATATTAAAAATTTCATTTATGGACGGGGTTTTCCATTTTTAAAAATGTTATAATGAAACTTTAAAAATCTGGTTATAAGAATTTATGGGAAAATACATTATAAAAGCTGACGGTAAAAAAGAATTATACGATGAACAAAAAATAAAATCCTCTTTTATAAAAGCAGGAGCCCCCCCTGAAATAGCAGCAAAGGCAACCAGAACAATCAATAAAAAAATAAAAGATAATATGAGCACCAATGAAATCTATAATGAAGTTCTGGGCAACCTTAAAATACTGGAGCCCAGAGTAGCTCTTAAATATTCCCTGAAAAGGGCTATTATGGATATGGGACCGGAAGGGTTTGTTTTTGAAAAATATATAGCAAGAATTTTAAAAGAATATGGTTATACCACAGAAGTAGGACAAATCATAAATGGTTATTGCGTTGAACATGAAGTTGATGTCATCGCAAAAAAGGAAGATAGAATCTGCCTCGTCGAGTGTAAATACCATAACTCACCCGGAATAAAATCCGACATAAAAACCGCCCTTTATATTCACAGTAGATTTTTGGATATAGAAAAAGGTTATAGAGTAAAAAATAATGACAGCCATGCTCATTTTGAAGCCTGGCTGGTTACCAACACCAAGTGTACGTCAGATGCCTTGAAATATGCCGGTTGTGTTGGTTTAAAAGTTTTAGCATGGTACTGCCCGAAGATAAAAAACCTGCAATACTTCATCGAAACAAAGAAGCTTTATCCCATAAGCATCCTATTTACAATTACCAAAAAACAAAAGGAAAAGTTATTTGATTCCGACATTATATTAATAAAAGAACTTGGCAGTTGTAATGTTAATAATTTAGCCAGATTGATATCTGTAAACCAACTGGAGGCATCCAGGATTTTAAATGAAGTAAACCTTATTTTATAATAACAAACCGGTTTTTTAGTCCTGCCTGCTGAATAATAAAGCTCCAAGGATGCTCATCACTAAAGTTACAGATACCAATACCATAATATCCAGCCACAATGGATATAGCTGCAG
>CAZLEB010000107.1:0-2922 GCA_964558475.1 uncultured Actinomycetota bacterium | reverse complement strand
CCTAAAATAAGAGTAAGCAAGTTAAAAAACCAGATAAGACTGGCAAAGAAACAAAAAGTCCTCTTTACTACAGCCGGCAGTTATGATTCCGGTCACCCTGATGTAAATAATGTAATTAAAATCGATTATAATAAATTTATAGAAGATGTTAGAGAAGGCAGCCATATTTTTATTGATGACGGCCTGGTTGAGTGTAAAGTACTGGATGTTGATATTCCCGGGAAATCAGCTGTTTGCGAAGTTATAACCGGGGGGCTGGTTGGCTCTCGTAAGGGAATAAACCTTCCGGGAGTATCTATAAGTGCGGCTTCGGTTACAAGAAAAGATCTGGAATTTTTAAATCTTGGTTTAAAACTTGAAGTGGATTTTATAGCCCAGTCCTTTGTGAGAAATTCTTATGATGTAGAAAAAATCAAAAAAGTAATAAGCGATAAAAAGAGCCATGCAATGGTTATTGCAAAGATTGAAAAATATGAAGCAGTTAATAATTTTGACAGCATTTTAAATTCGGCAGATGCTATTATGGTGGCAAGAGGTGATCTTGGAATTGAAATGGAACCGGAGGAGATTCCCCATATCCAGAAAAGTATTATAAGGAAAGCCAATATGCTGGGCAAGCCTGTAATCACTGCCACACAAATGCTGGATTCTATGATTAGAAATCCCAGGCCCACAAGAGCCGAAGTAAGTGACGTGGCAAATGCAATTCTGGATGGTTCAGATTCGGTTATGCTTTCCGGAGAAACTGCAATCGGCAAGTATCCTCTGGAATCTTTAAAAATGATGGTCAAAATAATAAATAAAACAGAGGATTCTCTGGATTACGACGCTATTTTAAGGGATAATGCTACTGCTAAAAAGAAATCAAAGGTTGACCATAATACTATTACGGAAGCCATAAGCTTTGCTTCCCGTGAAATTGCGGATATGCTAAATGCAAAGGCAATTATTTCTTCGACCGAATCCGGACATACAGCCAGACAGGTTTCCAGAAACAGACCGAAAAGCATGATAATAGGAGCAAGCCCTCATCAATGGGTGGTCAGACAGTTGATGTTATGCTGGGGTGTTGTTCCCGCAAAAACAAAATTTACCAAAAATATTGATATGATGATTGACGAATCTATAAATGTTTCCAAAAAACTCAAATATGTAAATGCAGGAGATAGGGTTGTTATCACCGCAGGAGTTATGATTAATAAACCGGGCAGCACCAATCTTATAAATGTCAAAGTGGTGGAGTAAATTATAAAAGGAAAACAATAACTTTATTTAGGTTTTGTTTATAAAATATTAACAAAATCCACGGATATTGGCATTATTGTAACATATGTTATACTAGTAGGGATATTTGGGTTAATTTTAGCAGGCTGTAATTATAGTGATAATAATGTAGCAAAGATAAAGTAATAAAAATATAGTAAAAATATAAAAATGGATGATAATATTAAAATTGTCAGCAGATTATCCAGAAAAGCTAAAATAAATATTTCTATCGCCATCTTTTTAATCTTTATTGTAGTTACTATCCTTGCCTCTATAAATCAGATAAAATACATTGTCGAGAAAAGGGAAAAGATAATAGAGCTTGAAGAGAAACTAAACTGGTACAGGAATGAAAACATAAGTCTCCTGGCTCTTGAAAAGAGCTTGTATGGAGAAGAAGCCATAGAACTTGAAGCAAGAAAGCAGTTCAATATGACTACCGGAGATGAGACCAATGTTTCCGTGGTTGTGGAAGATGACGTGTCCGGGAATGATTCTGAAAACACCGGCAGTTCATCAACCGAAGGGGACATTTATTCAAATTCGGATTTATGGGGAAATATAAAGATTTTCTACAACAATGAGATCGAAGGCAACTAATCCTGATATTGGAAAGGTATTTAGAATAATTTTAAATGAGACTAGCAGCTATTGATATAGGGACCAACTCCACAAGACTACTAATCACAGATTATAAGAACAGTAAATTCATTCCCCTTGAAAGAAAAATGGAAATCACCCGTTTGGGTAAGGATTTAGACAGAAATAAAACCATTCTTGATGATTCTGCCCGGAAAACTCTCGAAGCTCTTTCAGGTTACTGGCGCCTGGTAAAAGACTATGATGTAGAAAAGTACAGAGCCGTGGGAACAAGTGCCGTAAGGAAGGCATCAAACAGTGATTGGTTTGTATCCTATATCTACAAGCAACTGGGGATGAAAATCGAGGTAATAAGCGGCAGGGAAGAAGCAAGGTTAAGCTTTTACGGTGCTGTAAGAGATATGGATCTAAATCGCTTGTCCCGAAAAGCGGAGTCCGGCACAAGAGTTTTGGTAGTGGATATTGGAGGCGGAAGCAGCGAGCTGATACTGGGAGATAGCAATTGTAATCTTATATTTGCCGGAAGTTTAGATCTGGGATGTGTAAGCTTGACCGAAAAGTTTATCGGTTCCGGTATACCGGATATGGACAGCCTTAACCGGATGCAGAGACACATCGCAAAAAGACTTAAAGAAGCTATTAAAAGGATCAGGCAGCATAAGTCCCTATTTATAATTGGAGTTGCCGGCACCATAACTACGCTGGCAGCCATTGATTTAAAACTAAAGGTATACAACAGGGAGAGGATACATAGGCATATTCTAAGCTTTAAAAGAATCGAGGATATCTATAAAAACCTGTGCAGGATGGACCTTGAGGACAGAAAAAAAGTAGCAGGGCTTAACCCAAAAAGAGCGGATATTATTATTGCCGGTACGGCAATTGTTCTGGAAATTTTAAAACTGCTGGGAAGTGATGATATTATGGTAAGTGAAAGAGATATTCTGGACGGAATTATTTACACCCTGATTGATTTTTGATAATATGAATCAGCAAATTTAACCCCTGCCCGAGTGGCGGAATTGGTAGACGCAACGGACTTAAAATCCGTTGAGG
>CAZLEB010000106.1:0-2937 GCA_964558475.1 uncultured Actinomycetota bacterium | reverse complement strand
TGGTTACCGATAGTGCATCAGATATAACAAAAGAATTTGCGGAAAAATACAATATAAATATTATTCCTATTTATATTCATTATGACAGCAGAGAATTTAAAGATGGTATAGACATCAGTTCAAATCAAATTTATACTCTTCAAAGGAAAAAGAAAGCAATATTTACTTCTTCTTCTCCTTCGCCTCATGATTTTATACAGATTTATGAAAAACTGCTTAAGGAGTATAAAAAAATATTTTCCATTCACATAAGTTCAAAATTATCTGCTGTTATAAAATCTGCAAGGATTGCCAGAAGTTTGCTTAAAGCGGAAAAAAGAATAAAAATATTTGATTCATTGTCGGGTGCGATGGGTACGGGTTTTATGGTTTTAACTGCGGCTAAAGCTATTATTAAAAAGTATCCTTATGAGAGAATATTACATATACTTAATTTTTTAAGGGACAATATTAAATTATATGGGACTATTGACACTTTGAAATATTTAAGAAGAAGCGGGAGGGTTCCTGCGGCTGCCAGCCTGATATCAAGAATTTTAAAAATAAAGCCTCTGCTGGGAATAAAAAATGGAATAGTGGAAATGATAGGAATTGCAGTCACGAGATATGGCTCACTGATAGAAATAACCAGAAGAGTCATAAGAGATTTTAAAAAAGAGAGATGGGTAATAGTTTCAATAATTCATACCCTATCACTTAAAGAATCTAAAAGGATTATGAGAAAGATTCAGTCTTCTTTAAAATGTGTGGATACAATGATTACAGAATGTACCCCTGTTATTGGAGCTCATACCGGTCCTGGTTTAATTGGCATTATTGTGAGCAAACTAAATCGTGAGATTGCAGATTTGTTTATTTAGCTGTTTTCTAAGTCTTTTTCCCCGAATACTATGGCAGAAAAAATAAAAATTTCTGTATTTTCCTGTTTGTAGCAGTCTTTACTCAGGCCAGCCTTATAGCAGGTTTGTTCCAGGAATTGAATCTTATTCCACTTATAATCTATTGCCACCTGTGGAAGAAGGAGGCCCTGGTAGAACCCCTTTTTTATAAGTAATCCATGTTTTCCTACTTTTATTTCTTCCAATTTTTTTATTTTTTTTAAAGGAGAAAGTACAGAAATTTCAATATCAACGCTTCCAAGCTCATTGAGTGAAATTGAAGGAAATCTTGGATCTCTCAGGGCTGATTCAATGGCCATATTTCTAATAGTTTCCCATAATGGGATTTCAGCGGTTATATTGCCTATGCACCCTCTTAAATTACCATTTAAGTGTAAGGTTACAAAAGCACCGCACATAGTATTTAATACCGCATCGTTTATTCTGTATTCCGGAACGGTTCCGAAGTGGACTGCACTGGTAATTGATTCCCTGGCTATTTTTATAAGTGTTTTTTTATGATCTAGAGTAAGTTCGATGTTTTCCATATTTTGCCACCTCTTCAAATAATATTTATGAAATTAATAATGATTATTTTTTATAAAAAACAGCAGAGAGATATCCTACTACCGCATTTCTATCACCTGTAACATCTCCGGAATTCTTATAGTTTAAAACTTTGGAACTGTTTGCCCCTAAAATCTTTGAAGCGATCATAGCGGAAATTACAGGGCCGCCACCGCACATTTCAACATTATTTCTTAGAAATTCTAACATTAGATTTTCAGGGTCAAAGTTATTTATCAGATTTTCAGTTTTTCTGTCTATAGAAACGGCGATATTGTATTGATAGTAATGTGACAGGTCTGTACTTGCAATAATCAGTATATTATCATTTTTAAAAAGGTTTCCTATGGTATTTCCCAGCTCTTTTATATTCCGGTTGTTTTGCTGTCCTATTACTATGGGTACTATTTTTATATCGTCAAATAAAACCTGCAGAAATGGAAGTTGCACTTCAAGGCTATGTTCATCTCTATGACCGTGTTCTGATAATTCTATACAGGAGCTTTTATCTGCAAGAATTTTAGATCTTTCTTTGTCAACGTATGCCAATCCTAAAGGTGTTCTGTAGGCGTCTCCATTAAAAATAGAAACAAAGTCAAAATACTCTGAGTGAGAAGGTGCTATTATAAAAACACTGTCAAATTTTTTTCCCGATATTTGCCTGTAAGAATATGCTGCAACCTGACCGGAATAAATATATCCGGCATGGGGACATACAATTGATTTGATATCTTCTATTTTTGATAATTCTGTGTTATCAAGAAATTTATTTATTTGTCTGCGGAGTGCGTCAGGGTCACCGGGATAAAAACTGCCTGCTGCTACGCTTTCTCTGATATTCTCGCCTGATACCATAATAGGCCTCCTGGAATCTTATTTTCTAATAAAGAATCTGACAACTATATTTAAGATTATAGTAAGAACAATGCTTATAATTATGCTTGAAATAATGGGAAAATAGAAAGTAAAATTTTCTTTTTGTATATTAATATCTCCTGGCATCTTGCCTATAAAAGGAACTTTAGAAAATAGTATTATCAGTCCGCCAAACACGGCTATACTAATACCAATAAAAACTAAAGTTATTCCTATGTTTCTAAAATTCATTATATACGATAATTATATTTAAATTATTATTTTTTTAAAGTAACATTATTTAATATTAAAAAAATCCATTAGTTATTGACATATGTAGTTTGATATGGTAATTTATTGGAATCGATAACAGAAAATGACTATGTATTTAAGCTATAAATAAGGGTTAAAATCACATATTTTTAAGAAATATATGGTATCGATGCTAGAAAAATCAAAAAAAAGCTTCAAAAAAATAACAATCAGAGAGATTGCAGAATTAGCAGGGGTCTCAAGGACAACGGTATCAAGGGTTCTTTCAGGTGGTGCTTTTGTAAGTAAGAATACAAGAGACAGGGTTATGGAAATTATTAAAAAAGAGGAATATAAGCCAAGCATTATAGCTCAGAGTCTAAGG
>CAZLEB010000105.1:0-3044 GCA_964558475.1 uncultured Actinomycetota bacterium | reverse complement strand
CTTCAAGAGGAACTTTCCACTCTTTTTTAATGTCCAAAAAAATGTTTTTGACTTTTTTTTCAAATAAATCTGTGGGAATCCCACGGAATATCGAAGCAGCCATTACCCTGTTATTTATATAAATTCCAGCGGAACTTCCACCTATGGCCTGGACAGAGGGCATATAAGCAGCTGCCTTATGAAGCATAGACATAATCTCATGATAATGGTAACGGGGATCAGTTTGCTGCCCGGGATTCCACACTACTTCCTCGCTAAAAACCGCTTTACCATTGATAACTGCACTTACTTTTCTGTCACTTGCACCAAGATCAAATCCGATTCGACACCCCTTAAGATGTCCGCCCAGTGCCATAGATTTTTCTTTAACAGATGGGATTTTATCGATATTCATAGTTTCTACCGTAAAAGGTTTTTCATATATACCGGACATAAATTTAGCATCAAAAGCGCGCTTCCCATCCAGAGAATATACATTTTTAATATACTCACCGATTTTTTTTGAACCACCTACGATTATCTTGTATCCACCATAAATCCACAGGAGCGTTTTTACTAACCGTTCAACATAGCGATAATTGGAGGAATCAAAACCGGCTTTATCTGAAAAAACCTGAGTTTTATAAACTAAAGCATAATCATCTTCCTTTACGATACCAATTGATAGTGGAATACTTTTCCCGGAATTCTTAACACTTTCAAGAAAAGTACGATTCCATAAAGCAGCAGGCCGGAAATTATCATCAAGTGGCAGTTGTATCTTAGGTTTTACCAATGATAATAATTTTCCACTCATAACGCTTCACCATCTTTCTATAATATCTAAACAAAATACTTTGTTTAACATATATTTTAAATTTTTAAATTTACAGGTAAAACCCCCTGCGCTTTATATCTGCCAGCTATTATTTCACTGGCTACTTTCAAATTAAAAGGACTATAGTCATAAATAGTTAAAAAAGTAGGCACTTCAGGAAAAACCTGGAGATCATAAGGATTGTTGGACAATACAATAAATGGTATACCGGAAGACTGTAGTTTTTCAATTATTTTAACCTGACAAGTATTAAATATGGCACCAAAACTACAAACTATAGCCAGATCGATCCTTTCAGGAATAGATATCTCTCTATCATCCTCAAGAATAGTTTTATTTTCAACCTTTATTCCTTCCTGTCTTAAAAAATCAACAAATAAATTATTATTTTCCATATCGTCTTCTGCCGGAGATAATCTTTTTAAAGGAAGATCTATAACCAATATTTTTTTATTGTTGGATATATTTACAGGTATTAAATTATCTTCATCTTTAACCAATGTTACACCCGCTTTAGAAATCTCGTAAGCGACTTTTTCATCTCTTTCTTTATTTATCTTTCTATAATCAGAGATTGGTAGGCTCTCCAGACCAATTCTTCTTTCCTTTAGCCCGAGTATTCTCAAAACAGACTGGTTAATTCTCTCTTCAGTAATTCTTCCTTTTTTTACTGCCTCGACTGTCGCTTCTATGGCTGCTTTTTGTTTATCTAAGCTGTGTGATATTAGAACTATGTCTACTCCTGCTTCAATAGCCATAACCGAACCCTCTACTGTACCAAAATTATCAGCAACTGCTTTCATCTCAAGACAATCAGTTATAATTATACCTGTGTACCCTAACTTTCCTCTCAATAAATCAGTTAAAATACTATATGATAGGGTCGCAGGAATTCCTTTTCTGGATTCCAGTGCAGGTACATAGATATGAGCAGTCATAATACTATCTACTCCCTCATTTATTGCTGCCTTAAAAGGATAAATCTCTACTTTTTCCAGACGTTCTCTATTACATTCAATAACAGGAAGATCTAAATGTGAATCGACAGCTGTATCACCATGTCCCGGAAAATGTTTAGCACAGGCAATAATCCCCTCTTTTTGCATACCTTTAATAAAAGCAACACCCATATTAGCTACTAGAAGAGGTTCTCCACCAAAAGACCTGGTTCCTATAACAATATTTAATGGATTATTGCTGACATCTAAGACAGGAGCAAAATCCATATTGATCCCTACAGCTTTTAACTCACCTGCAATTGCTCTACCAGCTTTCTCTACCACACCCGGTTGTCGTGTTGCGCCCATTAACATATTACCGGGAAAATGAGTTCCACCTATTAAGCGATTAACCATTCCGCCTTCCTGGTCAGTAGATATTATCAATGGTAGATTAGGTCTATTATTTATCGATAATATCTGCAACTCGTTAGATAGAGCTGATACTTGTTTAAGTGATTCTATATTTCGTCTGAAATATATTATTCCCCCCACACAATAATCTTCTATCAGCTCTTTTATATCAGGAGTGACTATCGTACCGTTAAAACCTACCTGAAACATCTGGCCTATTTTTTCTTCAAGGCTCATTTCAGATATTATTTTTTTTAAAATTATTTTTTCCATATTTAATTTTCTTTCATTCCTAACTCTCAATTTTAAAAAAATTTACTAATAGTTACCCAGCCAGTTTATCTTAAGAGATTATTTATATTGTTTTTGTCATATAAAAAACTATCCTTTTACTGCTCCACTAGATACGAATCCACGGGTTATCTGCTTATGAAATATTGCATACATTATAATCATCGGCGTCATTCCAATAACCAGAGCCGCGAACTGCATTCCGTATTCGGTAGCAAGAGGACCGGAGAAGGAATAAATACCTACAGGGAGGCTTCTTGATGAATCAGAACTGGTAAAGATAAGGGCAAACACAAATTCATTCCAGCAGGCAAGAGCAGTAAAAATAAAAATAGTTACCATAACCGGTTTACACATGGGCACAATGATTTTTAAAAAAATTGTAAAATAAGAGGCGCCATCAATCTGAGCTGATTCAATCAAAGAATCCGGTATTGCTTTTATAAATTCTGTCGCTAAATAAACCGCCAGAGGCAGATTAATAGCAACATAAATAAGTATTATCCCCAAGCGGGTATCTCTAAGTCCTATTCGTGTCATTGAAATAAAAAGTGGAATTAAAATAGCCTGTATGGTAATAAGCA
>CAZLEB010000104.1:0-3356 GCA_964558475.1 uncultured Actinomycetota bacterium | reverse complement strand
CACATTAAATGAAAATCCAATAATTTTTTAATATAACTTAGAAATCAAGCTATACACTTTTTTATATCTTTCAAATTTTTCCTTATACTTATCTGCTATCTTATTATCAGGATAGAATTCTTTTCCAGTTTTGACAAATTTTAATATTGCTTCCTCTACGGTAAATTTACCAATACAACTTCCGGCAAGAATCATAACAGCAAGACAACCCGCTTCATTTATATTCATTCTCTTTATCGGCTTTCCAGTAATAGATGATTTTAGTTTAAGCCAGTAATCTGATTTTGCGGCCCTGCCTGTTACCCTGATCTCATTAATTTCAATCCCCACTTTTTTTAAAAGCTCCATATTAAATGCTATCTCAAATACCAGCCCCTCCACCAATGATTTGAAGATATCTTTCTTTCCAGTAGCCAAACTCAATCCAATAATTGAACCCTTTGGTACCGGATCAAAATATGGGGTACCGGTTGCCGAAAAGTAGGGAAGAACATATAAATCTGATGGCTTAAAGTCTAATTTTGAAAAAAGATAATCATAAACATCTATATTCTTTTTTTGTGCAACTTTCAATTCCTCAGTGGCAAAAGTATCTTTATACCACTTCAATATACTTCCAGATGATAGATTATAAGCTAAAGTTATATATTTATTGCTAGCAGCATGAGTCTGAATTGAAAAATTATTTTTAAACATCTTATCATTTATTACCAACTTATCCATCACAGCCGAGATACATTCTACAGTACCCATTCCATCTGCTGCCAGTCCACCTTTTACTGCTCCTACCCCAAGAGCTGCAGCAGACTGATCGTGTGCTCCTGTAACCAATAAAACTCTACCCTTAAAACCTAATTCTTCTGCTATATCCTCCCTGATATAACCAACCTCAGCTCCTGAAGGAGAGGGCTCTGAGAATAAGTTTATGTCTATATCAAACTCATTTAAAATATCTTCCGACCACTCATTATTTCTGATATCAAAAAACAGGGTTCTGGAACAAAGCGAGTGATTTATTTTAGTATCCTTTAGACCCAACTTATGGAACAATAAATCCTCTGTAAAAAGAAACTTTTTAGTGTTTTTATACAAATCCGGTCTATTTCTTCTTACCCACAATATTTTATTTAAAGGACTGATGAATCCAGGAGGATAACCATTGGTTTCAAATAAATCTCTTGCAGATATTTTTGTTAGAACATATTCCAGTTCCTTTATACTCCTGGTATCAGTGGAATATATGGTATTAGAAAGAATATCACCCTTTTTATCTATAGGGGTAAAGCTTTCAGCAATAGTTGAAGCTGATAAAACCTTAACCGGATCTTTTTTTACTGCAGGATTAGAATTTACTTTTTTAAACAGCCGGAATATCTTTTCCCACATGTCATTGGTATCAAATTCTACCCAACCCGGTTGAGGGAAAATAAAATTGTACTCCTCATATGCACTGGCCAGGTTCTTA
This sequence comes from uncultured Actinomycetota bacterium, assembly GCA_964558475.1. GTDB lineage: Bacteria > Actinomycetota > Humimicrobiia > Humimicrobiales > Humimicrobiaceae > Hydromicrobium. The sequence goes on along the minus strand of CAZLEB010000104.1, from coordinate 1,891 downwards.
CCGTACTCACTGAATACCATAGCCTTTGCTCCAGTTGACCCGATATCAATTCCCAATAGGCTCACATTTGGTCTCCCGGTATTCTTTTTATCTTGTTATCATAAAAAATATCCCCGGCATCATAGCTGTGAGTGGAAAATTCAGACATAACTGCCCCCTGCTTTCCTCCTTGAAACCAGTGCCATGTATTTGGTTTCAGAGTATACTGGTCACCGGGCTTTAATATAATTTCGTTAAAAACACTAAATTTACTTTTATATATTTCGGGAATTTCTCCCCTAATATTTCTGGTCTCAGTGCCGGGAACATATAAATATACTTCTCCCCACCTACACCTGAAAGTTTCTTCTTTGCCTGGATTATTATCAATATCAGGATGTAGATGCTGAGGGCAAATCTGATAAGGTGTAAGGATTAATTCTTTTGCACATATTCTTTCCGTATTTACATAAACAATTATACTTATACCTATTCTATAAAAATCATTAAAACCAAGATCGGTAATCTCCATATTGTTAAATTCTTTATCAGTAAAAAATATTTTCGATCTCTTACAAATTTTAATAACGTCTTTTTTAATTTTATTTAAATTGTTTTTATCCATAATTTTTTAACTTTATTGTTTCTATTAGACTATTTCAACTGATAAAGTATATCATTCAAATTTACCTCTGCATACGCGATACAAGTATCAGCCGCGCCATAGTATATCTTTACTTTACCTTCTTCATATAGAACTCCGCAACTAAAAACCACATTACCAAAGAAACCTTTAAGTTCATAATCTTTTTCAGGCTCAATTATTGGTTTTTCGCTTCTAGCCATAATTTTCCATGGCTCATCAGCATCCAGCAGTACTGCTCCTAGACAATACCTGTTGACTTTTGACGATCCATGGTAAATATCCAGCCAGCCTTCTCTTATTCTGAAAGGAACAGCCCCGGCGCCTATACTTCTCTCGTCCCAGTATTTCTTTCTGGTACCCATTAGCCTCATATGGTTGCCCCAGCAGATAAGGTCAGGTGACTCAGATATCCATATGTCCCTCGCTTCATATTCGGAGGATACAGGACGGCTCAAGGCATAATATTTATCTTTTATCTTTTCGGGAAAAATTGCGACATCTTTATTATTAGGCAAAAAAATAACTCCGTGTCTTTTAAACTTAGTAAAATCAGCAGTAGATGCCAGACAGGTGGTAACTCCGGTTACATCTGATATTGCACTGTAACTTATATAGTACCTTCCATCAATTTGAGTTATTCTCGGATCTTCTATTCCAAACCTTTCATATTTATTTTCAGGAAACATAGCAGGTTTTTTATCTACATTGAAATCAGTAACGTTTTTACCCCTGGCAATCCTTAAATAGGAAATGGATGTAAGGTACCCACCAGAGGTTGTTCTTAAAAATCTAGGGTCAGAAAAATCAACAGAAGAATCATTTTTACTAAATTTCTTTACCGAAAGTTTGCCTGTTTTTAAATCTAATATAGGTACAAGTTCTACCTTCTTATTATTATTAATTGGTTTTTCAGCAACCCTCATAAGAAGTAAAATCTCACCATTGAACCTGGTGACACCACAATTAAAAACACCAACTACCTTAAAATCAGGTCTTGATGGCTTTATATCCTCTGGTGTTATTATTGGATTTTTCCCTGATCTAAATATGTACATATTCATTACACTATTACATGACTGCTTAATTAAGCTTTTCTATAAAATCATGGCCTGCCTTAATATACAAGACTAAGAAAAATTAAACTGCTAAATATAAATCTGTCCTCTTGTTTTTCAATCATTTAATAATTCCCAATCTTTTAGCAGCAAGAAATGCCAGTAGGAAGCATATATTTGATTCAGCCCCCTGATTTAAATTTACACCTTC
>CAZLEB010000103.1:0-3357 GCA_964558475.1 uncultured Actinomycetota bacterium | reverse complement strand
TAATTTATAAAAGAAGGTAAAAAAAATATGATTATTCCCGAAGTTACACTAGAAAAGATAAAAGATGCTCGAGAAAGAATCCGAGATAAAATAAATAAAACTCCATGTATTTATTCATTAACGCTGAGTAGGATTTTACAAAAAGAAATTTTTCTTAAATTAGAAAATCTTCAACTCACCCAGGCTTTTAAAGCACGCGGTAATGCGAATAAAATGTCCCTATTAACCCGGGATGAAAAAAATAGAGGGGTAATAACTGCTTCTTCCGGAAATCACGGCCAAGGACTTTCCCTGGCTGCCTTGCTGGCTGGAATAAAGGCAACTATAGTCCTTCCCGAAGTAGCTCCCAAAAACAAAATTGATAAAATCAAAGAAAACAAAGCAGAAGTTATTATAAAGGGGAAGACCTATGATGATGCCAGTCAATATGCCCACACACTTGCGAGAGAAAAAAATTATGTTTATATTCCCAGTTTTGATGATTTAGACATTATTGCCGGTAATGGAAGTATAGGGTTAGAAATTTTAGAAGATGTTCCGCAGGCACAAATGATTATTTGTCCCATTGGGGGAGGTGGAGGTATATCCGGAGTTTCTTTAGCAGCAAAGCAGTTAAAATCGGATATTAAAATTGTGGGAGTTGAAGCTGAAAAAGCACCTTCCATGCTAAAATCAATTGAAGCCAATAAAATTGTTGAATTGAATTCCGCGGATACATTTGCTGATGGCATTGCAGTAAGAAAACCAGGAAAAATTAATTTTGAAATTGTAAAAAAATATGTCGATTCTGTTGTAACTGTTTCAGATAAAGAGATCAAATCTGCAATATTTACTTTAGCAAAAGAAGCCAAAATTATTTCAGAAGGAGCAGGAGCTGCATCTGTCGCTGCCTTATTATCGAAAAAGGTCGATACTAAAAATATTTCCAGAATTGTTTGTATAATTAGCGGTGGAAATATTGATTTAGATATGTTGAGAGATATATTAGATGAGTTTAATGTCTAGATTGAAGCATTCACTTGAAAAATGAAGTATTATTTAATTCAATTAAAGAAATATTGAAAGAAGGTTCGTAGAAAAAAGGTTCTGTATAAAGTTAAGGACCTTCTCTCTATCTTTCTCATCAGTCATTAACATGCCAGGACGATGTTCTCTCACGCTTCCCATTTAATTTAGTTCTAATTTAATCCGTGCCCTCGGTTTAATTAATCCTGGCCATCCCAGCTAATCTTATTTAATCTATTTTAACCAATCCGATTGATCCACTCCGGTTACTCTAATTTTATAATTACACGTACGGGGCGGGTAATTTTCCTTCCCCCTTCAATTCCCCCTGAAACCCCCCTCTTATCCCCCTTCTTTTTATTTTGCTCCTTGTCTCAAAAGCTACGTTCGCGGGGAGGCTTCTAAGCATAAATAAAAATAATAACACTCTGATACCCCGCTGTTGTTTCGCTTTATTCGCCACCGCAAAAAAATAAGGTAAGGTTATCAATAATAGGGAGGAGCTAGATAATAACCAACCCTTTAGCATTTGCTGAAGGGCTTTTCTTTTAATTTTTATAGAGAAAAAAAGTTTTTATAATTTCAATAAGCTCTATCTGTTCTTTAGATGGCTTATTAGCATATGGTCGTAATATGCGTTCAGTTATTAACCCGAAGGGCAGAATACCACGGGCTTGCCCGTGGATGAATGGTTAGGCGGCGATATGTTACAATGTACTTATGGAAATAAGACTATCAGGACATAGTGCATATCGCACCGAATATCACATAGTATGGATACCTAAATATCGCCGCCGTATCCTAAATCCTGGCTTACGGGGGTACTTAAGAAAACTTTTTCCCAAAATTATAAGAAGCCTCTCCGGATGTGAGATCATCGAATACAATATCCAGGTAGATCACATCCATATGGTGATGATAATACCACCCAAATACAAAGTATCCGAGGTAATAAGTAGAATAAAAGCTCAAATATCAAGTAGACTAAGGGAAAAGTTTTCCTGGCTATCCAAGGTATATTGGAAAGAGAATATCGTATGTTCACCAGGGTACTTTGTCTTTACTATAGGCTTGGATGAAAAGAGCATTATAGAATACGTAAAATGGCAAAAAACTCAGGATTTAGGTCAAGCGAAGCTTGAATTGTTTTAAAGTGCCACGGGCTTGCCCGTGGGTATCTACAATTTTCGATTTAAGTGGATCAACAAGTTTTTCTAATCTTTGAATAATCAAGGAATCGAGTTTTAATAACCTTAGAATTTGTGTAACTCTCGCTCTTGAGATTCCCTTTAATCTTGCAAGTTGTGCTTGGTTTTTTACATCACCATTATCAATCATCTGTTTATATTCTTTTGCTAAATAAATAGGGTTTCGGTATATTCGTGCAGTTTGATTGACTTTCATTACTTTATGAGGAAAATAAAATATAGAAGTAAAAGTTCTGTCTATGTTACAGTCTGGGGAGCCAGATAATAACTAGCCCTTTGGTATTTAGCTGAAGGGCTTTTTACTTTATAAATATTTTATGAAAAAAGAAGGATTTATAAAAATAATACAAATCAAGATAAATTTTATTGTCATTATTCATATAAAAGTTGCGAAAATCTTATAACAACTTTCACTTTTAAATTTTTAGAAATCGCTTTAATTTTGAAGAATTACCTGATTTAATCTGATATTTTCTATTGCTATATCCCCTTTAAAAGTTCTGAACGTGTCCAATAGGGGGAGCCAAATAATAATAAGCCCTTTAGTTAAATACTAAAGGGCTTGTATTTTACAAATTCTAATCTTTAGATATCAATTTATTATTGAAGAATTAACTGATTTAATCTAATATTTTCAATAGCTATATTTCCCGATAAAACACTGAACGTATCCAATAGATGGAGTCTGCCAAATTCCCCCTAGCTTTAATCTGGAGGGTTTCTTTTTTCTTTCTCTTTTATAATAATTTATTTTTCTCTCTATACTAAATAAAATCAGATACATATGCACCATTCTTAGGGTGCGAGGAGAAAAATAAAGAAAAAACAAAGAGAGGCTCATATTATAATGAAAGGAAGGATCAGTACAGACAGCTACCTTCGTATTGAGTATAACTTCTTCGTCCTCATCGGAGTCTGAATCTTTTAATTCCTGAAGAATATTGTAATTGTATTACATTATAGAACAAAAAAGATCCTACAATATTGCAAATGTATTGGGCGCAAACATGATCTTGGCCTCCGGGAAGGTTATTGTTATAGTATCAGTATCTATGGGTGTAGCTTACCTCCTTTTTAAAGGATACTTTCTCTTGTATTTTATGTAAATATAGACCTTTTTCTTACTGTGGGGTAAGTTTTTTCC
>CAZLEB010000102.1:0-3416 GCA_964558475.1 uncultured Actinomycetota bacterium | reverse complement strand
GATCCGAAAGCAAATTCTTATAAATTCATTTTTATAATTATTATTAATTGTGGTAATTATTTACCACAATTACAATAAAGTTTATTACCAGTTCTTTATCAAATCTACCTTTTCGGAAAGATTGGCTTCTTCAATAAATTTTTTTATATTTTTTCCCTTTATTCCAAGCTCCGGATCTATTTCACTCAATGGAACCAAAACAAATTTTCTTTCCTCTATTCCCGGATGAGGTAAGGTTAAAAAATCGGATTCTATAGACATTTCTCCGTAGTATAATAAATCTATGTCTATAACTCTTGGACCATATCTTTTTTTAGTCATTTTTCTTCCAAAACCAAACTCAATGCCTTTTAAAAAACCCATAATTTCAAATGGACTGATTTCCCCATCGATTCTGGCATTTAAAACAATATTATAGAAAGAATCCTGATCTTTGATATACATTGGTTCCGTTTCATATATAGAAGACACTTTAAGCATACTAATATTGGGACTTCTGCCAATTAAATCAACAGCTTTTCTTAAATTGCTCTCTCTATTTCCAACATTTGATCCAAGCGACATATAAACATTAACTTTACTGCCTTCTAATTTAACTTCTCCTCCGCTTTCTAAACTTTTTCTATCCAGTATATATTCAACTCCAACTGACTCCAGATTTTCTTTTATTGGTGGTGAGGTTTTTTCTATTTTTACAGTCACTTTTTCTATCAGTAAGGACATTTCTATAATTTTATTGGCTACTACTTGAGATAATGTTTCAAGAAGATTAAATCTCTGGTTACTGTTTATATCTTTTAAAAGTTCTATTACTTCAGAATAGTTCAGAGTATTTTCTAAATTATCATTATTTAAAAAACTATTTTTATTAAGCAAAATTTTAATATTGAAACAAAAATTCTGGCCATCTCTTTTTTCACTCTCTTTAACCCCGTGATAGCCGAATAAATTAAGATTTTTTATTATTATTTTAAACATTCCAATATATCAAAATATTATTAGTATATTATTAAAATCCATTAATAATTCTTCTGGCAACTTTTACCGCTTTTATAGTTTCCTTTACGTCATGCACTCTTAAAATATCTACCCCGCCCATAACCAGGCAAACCGCTGCAGCAAGACTCCCCTCAAGTCTCTCTTCTGCCGGCAAATCCAGAATATTTCCGATAAAAGATTTTCTTGAAGCTCCGATAAGTAGCGGGTATCCCAGCATTCTGAATTCGCATGCTTTATTCAATATTTCAAGGTTATGTTCGAGGGTTTTACCAAATCCTATGCCAGGGTCAACAATTATTTTCTCTTGCTTTATCCCTGAATCAATTGCCATATTAGTTTTATCCTCAAGATAATCATAAATTTCATCCATTACATTCTCATATTCCGGATTTTTTTGCATATTTTCCGGGGTCCCTTTAATATGCATAATAACTACCGAAACGCCACTCTCGGCAACAACCTTTGCCATATCCGGATCCATGGAAAGGCCGCTAATATCATTTATAATATGTGCTCCAGCAGCTATTGCTCTCCTGGCTACTTCAGACCTGTAAGTGTCAGCAGATATTAAAATATCATAATTTTTACCAATATATTCTATTACAGGAATAATCCTTTCTACTTCATCTTCAAGACTTACAGGTATGGAGCCTGGTCTTGTTGACATTCCTCCTACATCAATTATATGTGCGCCTTCTTTTACTATAGTTTCAATTCTGGCGTAAGCTTTATCCTTTTCAAAATAATATCCGCCGTCATAAAAAGAATCTGGTGTAACATTTAAAATGCCCATTATCAGTGTATCTTTATTGAGGTTAAATTTTTTTCCGCTTATTATTAATTCTTTCCTATACCTCTTTTCATCCATCCTTTCTATATAACTTTCCAGATCAACTGATAAATCTTTTAAGCCAAAGGGCTGCTCATTTATCTTGCCAGTTAGGCTTTTTATACTTTTAACTGTACCCTGAATTATAACATCCGTACTGCCGCTGTTTTTAGTAAGAGAATCCCTGGAAGTAATCACATCTCCGTCTCTGGCCAGCATTTCCTGCTTTAATATATTTGCCGCTAATGAATTAATGCCTCTGATTTTTAAAGATATCGGAAATATTTTATCTACCATTATATGAGACCCGGCAGTAGTGGCTCCGATTTTTTTAAACTCCCTTAAGCCTTCCTGCCTGTTTTTAATGTTTAATGCCCTTATTTTGAACTTCATATACTATTTACCTGGTTTGATAAGCGCCATTGCTTCAGCTCTCGAAGCTGGATTTTCTCTAAATAATCCCCTCACGGCAGAAGTTACAGTCAGGGTATTTGGTTTCTTTACCCCTCTCATGCTCATACATAAATGCTCGGCTTCAATTATAACAAGAACACCTCTTGGTTTAATTCTTTTCATAATAGTATCCGCTACTATTGAAGTTAGTCTTTCCTGGACCTGCAATCTCCTTGCCACGATGTCAAGTACTCTCGTAAGCTTACTCAATCCAATAATTTTTCCGGTCTTATTAGGAACATATGCTATATGAGCTTTCCCTACAAAAGGTACCAGATGATGTTCACAAATGGAGTAAAAGGGAATATCCTTTATCAATATTATCTCATCATGGCTTTCATCAAACATAGGACCAAGTTCCTTCGATGGATCCTCTCCAATCCCGCTAAAAATTTCCTCATACATCTCGGCAACCCTTTCCGGGGTCCCTCTAAGACCTTCTCTATCTATATCTTCTCCAATACCTTTAAGTATTAGCTTTACTCCTTCTTCTATCATTCTTTTATCCACTGATTAACTCCCGTCCCAAATTAATATTATAAATAATAATCATTCAAACCCTGTAAAAGAAATCTATTGTAATCACTATACTAAGTATTTTCCATATATTTTAACTATCCTTAACAGGTAGTATATTTAATCTACTTGGTAAGGCTTAAAAAACTGAGTTATAAAATGTTTGGTTATCTTTGGTTATCTTTCGGATAATGAAATAGATTGCTTAAATAAAAGTTATTATTTATTATTTTCTATCTGCTGCTTTTACGACTTCCTTTTTTTCAGCTTTTACTGCTTCGTCCCTGGTATCTGAAATTTCACTTTTTTCTTCCAGTTGTTCTACTCTCTTGCTCTTCTGGCTTTCTACTTTTGACAATATCTTGAGTATTTCTTCTCTGCTCAGAGTTTCTTTTTTCAGCAATTCATTGGCCAGGTCAGTTAAATTCTTTTTATTTTTTAAAAGTACCTTTCTTGCCATCTCATAACAGTCCATAATTATATTATGAACTTCTTCATCAATAGCGGAAGCTATCCCGTCACTATAGTGAGGTCTTGAAACAATTTCCTTTCCCAGGAATACTTCATCTTCTTCACCCTTAAAAGTAATCGGACCCAACTTTTTACTCATGCCATATTC
>CAZLEB010000101.1:0-3490 GCA_964558475.1 uncultured Actinomycetota bacterium | reverse complement strand
GGGCTGTAGAGCATATTTGGATAGTGCATCCCTTTAGTACATATCCTGCCCTGATTTACCGGACTATTACGATTTCCTCTAACTTTTATTATCTTCCCTTCTTCTACATCAACTTCTAACGAACAGGAACCAAAACAATCTTTAGGGCAAACAGAGTTTATGGTTTTAAACATATTTTGCTCCTTTAAACATCTCAATAATTTTGGTAGTTTTCCCAAAAAACAATATTTTTATCAATTAAATAATTAGTCGAGGATAAAAATTTAAAAAACTATTTTCTATTTTTTTCCTTCTAAAAGGATAGGGCTAAGCTTGGATTGGATAAGCTTCGAATCGGTAAAGTCTATTAAAACTTTTTCTGCTCCAAAATTTTTACTTAAAGCTTCCAGAGTTTGTCGGGTAGAATTCTGTACTTCCGAACGCATTTTTCGGACCAAATTATCAGCCATTTGAGTTGCCTGATATTTTGCTTCTTCTATAAGTAAATTTTTATCCCCTTCATTGAACCCTGACCCAAAAGCCCGATTCAGGAGGTCAGGAAGTAACCAAGGAAGAAATTTCGCATTCTGTTCATCGTAAAAACTAATATCTCTGATATGAACTTCATAAAAACATTGGGGCATTTTTAAACGGAACTTCTTTTCCCCTTGTTCCTCAATAATAAAGTCTGGACTACGAAGATCATATCTAAAATCTATATCGAATTCGAAAATCATGGCCATCTTTTTAGTCGAAATTAACCATTGAAAATATTTTTTCCCTTTCTCTCCTAACCAGTGCATTGAAGTGGTAACAATCTCTTTAGTAACTACTTTAAATACCACTAATTCTCCTACTGAACGAAGTTCTTCAAGAGAAGCATGTATTCTAATTTCTCTCCCTGGTGCACTGTATTTTAATTTAAAAATCCAAAATAGAATAAATATAACCACTGCTATGCCGAACCCAATTAGCCCGGAAATAAATATCATTTGCATTTTATTACTCTCCTTGTTTAAACTGTGTTTAAACTTTTAAATTAGCATCTCAGAAAACATAGGACTTCAATCAATAAACGTTTGGCATATTATATCATATTTTCAGGTACTGTATTGATACAGCTCGTAGTAACCATCTATTTTATGAATACAACAGAGAGCAATTGTTTTTTATCATATTCTATTATAACTTTTGGATACCCACCAGACAGTTGTGAAAAGCTTTACTGTATGACGGGGGACGGCTCTTTCACAAAATTTATCCTATTTCAGCAGACCGGTTTTCTGGTTAAACTCTTTAATTAATTTATCTATCTTACTTGTCTGTTGGTGAATACCGCCCCAGTAATTTTCATAGTCATACCATTGAGCATCTAACTCCTCTAAGTCTTTTCCCTGTTGTTCTATCCAAGTAAAGTATTTGAGGTTATGGATTCTTTTTCTATCCTGATAGGTTAACTCTTGCAGGTAATCAGTAGTCAGTGCCTGCAGGTTACGATGAAAATCAATGGCTGCATCCATTTCATTATAAGGCCCAAACTCTTCTTCTAATTCTTTCAATCGGGAACCATAAAGTTCCATAGAATCGGTAAAGACAGTTAAGACGATATCTTTTCCGCTCAGTTCATAATATTTGGCAAACTTGATAGCCATGATCATATTGGCCACACTGGAGATACCCATGAGAGGCAATTTTTCAATGATTTCTGCAGGAACACCTTTTTTACTCAAATATTTCTGGCCAACAGGTTCATTGAATAAACGGATGATCCCCATACTGTTGTTATCGTCTACCGCAATCACCAGATCGGTATTTTTGGCATTATGAATCCAGGGGACATGTTTATCTCCTATCCCCTCAATACGATGAGCACCAAAACCATTAGCAAGAAGGGTGGGACATTGTAAGGCTTCACCGGCAGCGATCTTACTGGTAGGAAATTTTTCTTTCAAGTAATCCCCGCAGCCCAAGGTACCGGCGGAACCGGTAGTCAGAGCCACTCCGGCATAATGATCTTTTGAACTCATGATCTGGGATAAGACCTCTTCCATGGCATGGCCGGTAATATCATAATGCCAGAGGTGATTACCAAATTCTTCAAACTGATTAAAGATGACTATATTATCCCTGGTCTTCTTTAATTCCCAGGTCTTATCGAAAATCTCTTTGACATTACTCTCAGTTCCCGGAGTAGCAATCACTTCTCCGGCTACCTTGGATAACCATTCAAAGCGTTCTTTGCTCATCCCTTCCGGGAGGATGGCAATGGACTCGCAGGAAAGCAGTTCGGCATCATAGGCGCCTCCCCGGCAGAAATTACCGGTAGAAGGCCAGACTGCTTTCTGGGAAGTAGGATCAAACTGGCCGGTTACTAATCTGGGGACCAGACAGCCAAAAGTAGCTCCTACTTTATGGGCTCCGGTAGGAAACCATTTACCCACTAAAGCGAATATTCTGGCTTTTACTCCGGTTAAGGCAGGGGGTAATTCTATAAAGTTAACTCCATCGAACTGACCACCTTTTTTTACTGGTTCGTTCTTCCAGGTAATCCGAAAAAGATTAGAAGAATTAATATCCCACAATCCTATATCCTTCAGGTGATCTTTGATCTTATCGGAAATAAGTTCTGGATCTTTCATCTGTTCAAAAGTGGGGATGATAATTTTTTTTTCTCTGGCTCTTTCTATGGTTCTCTTAAGTTGTTCTTCATGAATAGTTAAATCGATCATTTTATTTTTCTCCTTTTAAATTATAAATTTAAAAATAATTTATGCTTATATTAAAATAAGCTCGAAAATTATTCAACTATTTTCACAAAATACCATACAATGTTTCTAAGATAAATAATAAGCAAATATTTTAAAATACTATACATTTAAAATTTTCCTCCAGAGTTGGAGAAATGCTTTTTTTTCGATTCTGAATATTTTCGGATATTTGCCTTTTTAAAATTCATCCGAAAGATTAGCTGACTAGCTGGTGGAAAAAGAATATTTTAAGTATATAGTAAGTATCTAGAAAGAATGTCATCTGTTATGTTTTTAGGTATTGGTATTTATACAACTCGTTATAATAACCTCGTTTAGCGATTAACTGAGAATGGTTTCCCATTTCAACGATTTTACCTTTATGCATAACATATATTTTATCAACATCCTGAATGGTAGACAAGCGATGGGCAATGGCGATACTGCTTCTGCCTTTCATAATCTTCTTTATGGCATCCTGGATAAGATATTCAGTTTCACTGTCTATGCTGCTGGTGGCCTCATCAAGAATGAGTATTCTGGGTTCTTTGGCCAGTGCCCGAGCAAAGGCGATAAGCTGCCTCTGGCCAGTAGAAAGATTTGACCCTCCTTCAGAAATAATGTTCTCATATTTTTTCTTCAATTTACTGATAAAATTATGGGCATTAACATATTTTGCATATTCAATTATCTTATTATCCTCTATTTTATTATTAAGGATAATATTATATTTAATATCTCCGGCAAACATAAAAACATCCTGC
>CAZLEB010000100.1:0-3531 GCA_964558475.1 uncultured Actinomycetota bacterium | reverse complement strand
GTAGTAGCAAGCAGGGGTAAAAAAAGGTCAACGGATCATCCTCCGATTTACCCTACATCGGTTGCCCAGAAGGAAAGCTTGAGCAGTGATGAGTGGAAGCTGTATGATCTGATTGTAAGAAGATTCATATGTACTTTGCTTCCTGAAGCGAAGATTAAAAGTATAACTGCATATATAGATATAAACGGAGAGCCATTTATTGCAAACGGCTCCAATATTATAGAAGAAAGCTGGATAAGGTTTTATCCATATTATAAATATAAAGATATTTTCATCCCAAAGCTTGAAGAAAGACAGGTACTTACTGTTACAGATAAAGAATTGCTGGATAAGGAAACCAGCCCTCCCGCAAGGTACACCCAGGGGAAGCTGGTTGAAAAAATGGAGGATCTGGGCCTGGGAACAAAAGCAACCCGCCATACAATCATACAAAACTTAATCCAGAGAGGATATATAAACGGGAACCCTCTCCAGCCTTCTGAAAAAGCTGTTGCCGTAGTGAAGATGCTAAAAAAACATGCCGAAAAAATATCTTCCCCGGATATGACCTCAGAGCTGGAAATGTATATGGATGGCATAGTAAACGGGGATGAGACTAAAGAGGATGTTGTGGATAGGTCCAGGAAAATGTTAAGTGAAGTTATGACTGTTCTTCAGAATGAAAAGGAAGAGATATCTCAGGAGATAAAAAAGGGAATCAGAGAAGATCTTGTAATAGGAAAATGCCCCGGTGAAAACTGCGGTGGAGATTTAATTGTCAGGACTTCAAGAAAAACAAGGAAAAGATTTGTAGGATGTAATGCTTATCCTGAATGCAGAACCACATTTTCACTTCCCCAGAAGGGTTTACTGATTACGACCAGGGAAGAGTGCAAACACTGCGGATACCCTATGGTTAAGATTATAAATAAAGGTAGAAGACCCTGGGATTTATGTATAAATCCGGATTGTCCTGGAAAAGATGAAAAATATAAAAATTACAACAATAACAGAGGAAGCCAGGAAGCTTCTGATTAAAGCAAGTTTTAACCTTCCTTATGATATTGTAAAGGCTGTTAAGGACGCTGTTAAAAAAGAACCTGATGCCAGGGCTAAAAAAATCCTGGAACTTATTTTAGAAAACGCAAAAATTGCACAAAAAGAAAAACTTCCTCTGTGCCAGGATTGCGGCCTGGTATATATTGATCTTGATATCGGTCCGGATATCTGCATTGAGGACAGCGGTAATTTAAATGGCCTGTTGAACCGGACGGTAGCGGATACCTATACCGGCAGTTACTTAAGAGAATCAATGGTTTCTGATCCATTATATGAAAGAAAAAATACACGGGGAAACATTCCTGCGGTAATTCACACCAGTTTTACTTCAAGTACCGGCCTTCACCTGAAAATATTTTTAAAAGGAGGAGGCAGTGAAAATTGCTCATATCTTTATATGATGAATCCATCGGCCGGCGAAGATGAGATAACTAGCCTGATCCTGGATTTAGTAAAAAAGGATGTTACCAGATGCTGCCCGCCGGTAATTGTTGGTATTGGAGTAGGAGGGTCATCTACGGAAGTCGTAAGACTTGCAAGGATAGCAAGCTTTAGAAACCTTGAGATTAGAAATCCGGATAAAAGATACGAGTCTTTAGAGGAAAAAATACTGGATGCAATAAATGAGACCGGGATTGGACCGCAGGGTCTGGGCGGAAAAACAACTGCTCTAGCCTGCAATATAGAGTATGCCCCCTGTCATATGGCCTCTCTCCCACTGGCGGTTTTCATGAGCTGTCATTCCACAAGAAGGGCTGACTCAAAAATATCGCCGCCATAAATATCATAAGCTACAAACAGAGGCAGATCTTCTACCTCTATTTCATAGACAGCTTCGGCACCTAAATCATTGTAAGCAATTGTACTTATATTCTTTACTTTTGTAGAAAGATAGGCAGAAATGCCCCCTACCGATACCAGATAAACTGACTTATATTTTATTAAAAGCTCTTTTACCCTGTTGCTTCTTCTGCCCTTTCCTATCATAGCTTTAAGCCCCTGCTTGAGCAGGGGTTCGGTTAAATTGTCCATTCTGGCACTTGTGGTAGGGCCGATGCTGCCGCTCTTTTTACCTGGAGGGGTTGGTGAGGGACCAACATAAAATATAGTTTTATCTTTTAAATCAAAGGGTAATTTTTTTTTATTCGTGATAGCATCAATAATCCTTTTGTGGGCTGCATCTCTGGCTCCGAATATGGTACCACTTAAATAAATAATATCTCCTGCTTTTAATTTTCTGATTTTTTCTTCTATTAATGGTGTAGATAATCTGTAAGTATTACCCTTCATTTTTTACCGGCCTTCCTACTCCTTTTAAGTTTTACTCATCATCAGTATTAAAATATCTGTCTTTTTTAAAATAATTGTCATAGGAATACAGCGGTTTTCTTGAAGGAGGTTGTTTTTTACTTCTCCTTGAGCTAAAGACCAGCATAAAAATCATGAAGATTATAAATAAACCAATGATTATTAAAATTATAATTAAAAAATAGGTCAGCAGTTTTGTTTTAGTGCCTTCCATATATATTCTTTTCTCATCGCCATATTTTATGTTCCATATGGCAATGTTATTATCCCCGATTATATCTGCATTGTCGCCGGTAATTTTTACCGGGAATTTTATCTGATAGGTTATATTTAGGATATTGCTGTCTGCTTTAGCCAGATCGGCAATACGGTTGTAGTCGGAATTTGTATCTGATGAGTCAAGCAGCGTTTCATCTATTTTCATATCTATGTAATCTTCAAAATAGTATTCGTTATGGAAGAAGGACTCTTTTACTTCCATTTTTGCATTGAGGGGGAATTCAGACAGATTATCTATCGAAATATGGGGTAAGAATCTGATATCTTCAAAACTGATAGTAGAACTAAAGTGGGTATAATCTTCTTCTTCAAAAGTCTTATATTCTCCTTCAGGCAGGGTTTCAAGTATTTTATCAAAGAGTGATTGATTCTGACTTAAAATTACTCCGCTCTTCTGAAGGTATTCTGTTTTTACTGCTATATCAACAGTCCGGGTGCCGGAGTAATCAGAATTTATCTGGGTGAAGATATCAATCAGCGTCTGGTCACAGGAAGATACAAATGGGATTATAAAAAGAAATAAAATGAAAATTATTAAAATTTTTAAGTAGCTTAATTTTATCATGATTTATTTATCACGTTTATAAATAATTCTAACATATTGAATATTAATGTTGTAGGAAAAGTTGGCAGTTAATTTCCCTTAAATAAATAAAAATGAAACTAAAATGAGTTTGTTGACGTTTATAACTAATATGCTAGCATATAGAATCAATGGCAAAAGTTGGTCTTTATTTAACTTAAATATTAACGGTTCTTAATAGTTAAGCTTCTTACAGTTATATAATACCAAAATTAATTTAGAAGGGAAAAGTGGACAAGTAGTGGAATTATACATCGGGTATGATATAGGGTCAATCAGTGTCAACAGGGCAATCATAAATGAAAAAAAGGAAATAATAGAAA
>CAZLEB010000099.1:0-3533 GCA_964558475.1 uncultured Actinomycetota bacterium | reverse complement strand
GCCAGGCACTTTTTGCTACCGGAGTAGTCCTTTTTATTATCATTATGGTATTAAATACAATGGCCAATATAATGTCCAGTAAGAGGAAGGGGCAGAATTGATGTTTACTAATCCGAGAATAGAACAAAAGATTATACTGGGAATTCTTTGGACTTTTACCGCCATCACAGTTTTTATACTTTTATTTATAATTTTGTATATCTTAAAAAAAGGTTTGCCAGTCATCAACTATAATTTTTTGATGACTAACCCCATAGATATGGGTAAAAGCGGAGGTATTTTTTCCACTATTATCGGGACTATTACCCTGACATTTGGAGCTATATTGATAGCCACACCTTTGGGAGTAGGGACAGCTATCTATTTGACCGAATATACCCGGGAAAACAAATTTACCAGGATAGTAAAATTTGGTTCAGAGTGTCTGGCCGGTATACCCTCTATTATCTTCGGTTTGTTTGGTTTTATCCTATTTGTTATCAAACTGCAATTCGGATGGTCAATTTTAAGCGGTAGTTTAACCCTGTCTTTTATGATTCTACCGACCATTATCAGGACTAGTGAAGAAGCGATCAAGTCAGTTCCCTATATTCACCGGGAAGTAAGTTATTCGCTGGGTAGTACCAAGTGGCAGACGGTGACCAGAGTGGTTTTGCCGTCAGCTATACCGGGAATTATGACCGGTATCGTTTTAAGCATTGGCCGTAGCGTCGGTGAGACAGCCGCAGTGATTTTTACGGCCGGCAGCGCCTTGCGTATCCCGACCTCGCTTTTTTCATCTTCAAGAACTATGGCGGTTCATTTTTATATTCTGGCCCGAGAAGGCATTTCCATGCCTAATGCTTACGGAACAGCAGCCGTCCTTGTTATTACAATCTTAATAATAAATATAGTGGCCTATCTATTGATGAACCGCTTTATTAAAAAATATTCTTAGAAGGATATAAATGAACACAATTGCCATAAAGGCAGAAAATTTCAACCACTTTTTCGGCCAATTCCAGACCTTAAAAAATATTAATCTGGAAGTGCAAAGGAACGAAATACTGGGTATAATCGGGCCGTCTGGAAGCGGCAAATCTACTTTTTTACGGTCACTGAACCGTTTAAATGACCTGGTGCCTTATTCGAGAGTAGAGGGATTATTAACCATTGATGGTAAAAATATTTATACGGCTGGTACCAGCATAACAGAACTTCGGCGTAAACTGGGCATTGTTTTTGCCACCCCAGTACCTCTGCCGCGATCAATCTATGAAAATATTATTTTTGGTCCGAAAATGGCCGGGGTTAAAGATAAAATAACATTGGACAAACTTGTCAGACAAAGTTTGGAAGACACTGCTATCTGGGAAGAGGTGAAAGACCGACTCTCTACTTCGGCACTCAAGCTATCCGGCGGCCAGCAGCAGCGACTCTGTATAGCCCGCATCCTGGCCCTTAAGCCAGATTTTATTTTACTGGATGAGCCATGTTCCGGGCTGGACCCTATTTCTACTATGAAAATAGAAGAGTCGCTAAGAATGTTAAAAAAAGATTACACCATAATTATAGTTACCAATAATACCAAACAAGCAGCCCGAGTAGCTGACCGTACCGCTTTTTTCCTAAACGGTGAGATGATAGAAATTGGGCACACAGAAAAGATATTTACCGTTCCGAAAGACCAAAGGACCGAAGATTATATCTCGGGGAGATTTGGATAAAGACTATGAGTATTATTGAAATTAAAAATTTGTCTCTATTCTATGGACAGTTTCAAGCCCTAAAAAATATTAATATGGAAATTCAGGTTAATAAAATCACTGCTCTTATCGGTCCGTCCGGTTGTGGTAAATCCACTTTTTTAAGGGCGCTTAACCGGATGAACGACTTGATTGAAAATGTCAGTACCTCAGGTGAGGTCTATATAAATGGCCAGGATATTTACAGGAACAATATAGATCTCTTGGCTTTGCGTAAGAAAGTCGGGATAGTTTTCCAGCGGCCCAATCCTTTCCCTCTGTCTATTTTTAATAATGTAGCCTACGGGTGGCGTGTACATGGGGGGATAGGCAAGAATAAAATCAAAGAAAAAGTTAAATGGGCACTGGAATCAGTCCACCTCTGGGATGAAGTTAAAGATAAACTAGAAGAATCAGCACTTGGCTTGAGTGGCGAGCAACAACAACGTCTTTGCATCGCTCGTTTATTGAGTATTGAACCCTCTATATTACTAATGGATGAACCATGCTCGGCGTTGGATCCCGTATCCACTTTAAAGATTGAGAAACTGATGTACGAACTTAAAAAACAATATACCATCGTCATTGTAACCCATAATATGCAGCAGGCAGCGCGGGTTTCTGATTTCACCGGGTATTTTCTGTTAGGCGAACTGATTGAGATAGGAGAAACCAATAAGATTTTTACTAATCCCAAAGATTCACGTACCGAGGATTACATTACTGGCAGATTTGGTTGATAAAAGTTAACAGTTCACAGGTGGCAGTTGATATTTAAATGTGTAAAATCATATTTATTTTTCACCGCTATCTGTGAACTGTAAACTGTCAACTAAAATAGAGGAGGACAGTTATACTATTAGAAGGAGAGGTAAACAGCCTAAATAAAGAAATCATAAACTTTTTTTTAAAGATCACTGTGAATAACTTTAAAATCACCGGTAAGAAAATAGACCACTCTCTCGCCAATATTTACAGAATTTTCCCCGATCCTTGCAATATATCTGCTTATAAGAGACATGTTAGTAACAAGTTTTATATAATCCTCATCTTTTGACTTTTTACTATAAAGTCTTTGGTAGAGTGCTTTCTGTAAGCCATCTATTGTCACATTAATACTCTCTAGCCTTAAAGCCAGCTTTGCATCCCTGTCACTGAATGATTTTAATGCTTTTTCAAGAATTGACTGTGCCACATTTCCCATCTCTACTAATATGTCTAAAATTTCCTTTCTTATTGGTCTTTTCCCCTGAAGATAAAGTCTTTTAACAAGTTTGGCTATACTTACAGCAATATCACCTATCCTCTCAAGGTAGATTACTATGAGATATATACTGTGGATAAATCTTAGATCTCCAGCCACTGGCTGGTGTTCAGCCTGGATATACATACATTTTTCTTCTATATTGATATCATAATCATCAACCTTTGTATCATTATCTATTATCTTTTGTGCAAGTTCTACGTCACCAGTAACAAAAGCCTTTATAGCATCTTTTACAGTATCCTGGATAAGGTTACCCATTTTTAGTATGTCTGCAGATACTTCATTTAATTTATCATCTAGTGTTTTACTCATATTTTATCCTCTTTATATTACATTTTCAGTTTAATTTCAGAATATTTGATGTTATATAATACCAATAACATATTACTTTTTGTACCTATTCTTTTCGCCTAAGTCTTGCCCTGGTCCTTAATGCGTGCCTATTATAGCAAAGAAAAGAACCACCATCAACAGGACAAGCGCCGTTCCCCATTGTTTTTCTTCCGGTGGGTTAATGACCTACGTTGCAAGTGGATAAAGGT
>CAZLEB010000098.1:0-3697 GCA_964558475.1 uncultured Actinomycetota bacterium | reverse complement strand
ACAAGATGATAGCGATGCTTGCGCCTTGAGCAAAATGATTTCCTCTAAAAGTTGTATCATACATAAAGAAAGCCGGAACATCACTGGAAAAAGCCGGACCACTCCCGGTCATAGCCACTACCAAATCAAATATCTTAAGGGAAATATGTCCCAAAATAATAATAGCCCCAAAAGTAATGGGTCTAAGAAAAGGGAGAGTAATATAATAAAATGTTTTCCATTGATTGGCTCCATCTATGGCTGCTGCTTCTCGCAATTCTAAAGGTATTCCTCTTAATCCGGCAAGATATAAAGCCATGGTATAACCAGAAAACTGCCAGATAGCAGCAATAGCTACAGCTTTAATCCCTATATTGGGATCAGTATACCAGCCACAGGTAAGAAAATTTAGTCCTATCTTTTCAAATAGTTGATTCACGCCAATATTACCTAATTGAAAGCTGCCCGGATTAAAAAGCCAGCGCCAGATAACGCCACTAACTATAAATGAAACGGCCATAGGCAGCAAGAATAGATTACGGAATATACCCTCACCCTTAATACGCTGATCAATTAAAACAGCCAATAATAAGCCAATTAGCAAACAAGAGGTAACAAAAATGACTGTAAAGACGAAGGTGTTATGAAGGTCTATCTGGAAGCGCATGTTGTTAAATAATTTCCGATAATTTTCAAATCCCACCAGGGTGTAATCGGGCATAACATTATTCCATTTAGTAAAAGATATGAAGCTAGTCCAACTGATAAAACCATAAACAAAAATACCCACTGCCACTATGGAAGGGGTAATAAATAAGATGGGTGTCCACTTATCTCCTTTTATTTTCATAGGCTACTTCCCTCTGATTCATTCAGTCTTTCAGGAGCACTAAAAAATGCTCCTGAAAGACCTACTACTATTCATCTATTTTTTAAGATACTCTTCAGCAGCTGTAACAAGCGCCTTCTGAGTATAGGAAACATCCGGTTTTGATACAAACAAGCTTATTATATCTTTATACTCTGTGGTCCACCCTTCGCTGGCTGCTGCTCCATGTACTACACTAGGAGAAATAGCATCCTTTTGCCAATCTTTCGCGGCAGATTGCAGATAATCATTGTAATCACTAATATCTACATCTGTTCTTGCCGGGATTGAACCTTTGGCTTTATTAAAGCTATATTGTCCTTCTTTGGAACCAAGAACTTTAAGCCAGGCTACAACATTTTCCTGATTTTTACAACCTTTTGGCAGAGCAAAACTATCAGAAAGAGCTAAAAAGATACCTGCAGTATTAGGAGGCGGAGCCCATCCATAACCTTCAAATCCGACAGACATAAACCAGCCATTGGTCCAGTCTCCCATAATCATCATAGCGCCTTTATCCTTAAGTAGATACTGCCCGGCTTCATCCCAGGTAAGAGCAGAATGGTCAGTGTTTAAATATGAAGCTATCTTAGCAAATGTTTCTAATGCATCAGTAACTCTGGGATCTGACCATTTTACTTCACCGGTCCACAAACCATTATAATCATTTGCTCCAAGTTTTCCAAGTAAGACTGACTCAAAGACATGTGCTGCTTCCCAACCCTCTTTTGTGCCCATAACAAAGGGGACTATCCCTTTTGCTTTTAATTCATCACATACATCAAAGAATTGGCTAAAGTTACTGGGGGGAGTAATATTATACTTAGTAAATATAGTTTTATTAAACCACAATACATTGGAGCGATGGATATTTACCGGAACAGACCAATAATCTCCCTGGTAGGAAACGATATCCAGAACACCCTGAGGCATAGATTCAGTCCAACCTTCGGATTTATAAAGATCAGTTAAGGGCTGCATATATCCTGGTATTACCCAGGTATCAATTAATTCATGCCCGGCATGAACTTGAAAAGTATCCGGTGGATCTCCACCAAGCATTCTGGTTTTAAAAACAGCTTTTGCATTTGTACCTGCACCGCCAGCCACAGTAGCATTGATAAATTCTATATTAGGATATTTGCTCTCATATAGTTTAATCAGAGCATTCAGACCTTCTGCCTCACCACCAGCTGTCCACCAACTATTCACTTCAACTTTACCACTAAGCGATTCAGCCAATACTGGCAGAGTAAAAAATACAACTACCATTGAAACTAAAACTAAAACAGTTAATAATTTACGTAACATAACTAATACCTCCTTATAATAATATACAAATATTAAATAAAAAACCTCCTTTCTTTTTGAAATATTTTCAGTTGAGCATCTTCTTTCTGTCAATATAATTATAGCACTTAATACTCATTTATGTCGAATATACTTAAAAATAAAGTATCAAGTATATAGTATCGCGTATCGAGTTCAGAAAGAGAAGATAGAAAAAAGTAGCCTACTTCTTTTTATCTAACTACCTCACTAAAGTTTACAATATTTAAAAATTCTTAAATAGAAACGACATTCACAATGGTTTTAAAATTTAATCATTTAATGAATAGGAGGAAGGGAAATGAATATATTTAAACTATCTTTGGCAGCAATATACTTGTGAACTCCTATTGAAGCAGGAAGCATATAAGTCTCTCCCTCTTTTACTTTAAAATCTCCAACATTTGTGGAAATTATTCCTTCTCCCCTGGTAATTACTATGGAGGCAAATCTTCCTTCAAAGGATATTTCTACATCTTTTACCTCTTCCATTAACATCATTTCAAAACATGATTTCATATACTCCCCGCCATTTAATCTGAAAAGTTTTCCTCCTCTATTAGAAGACAGTGTCTCTTTTTTCATTTGGTATTTCTCATTGACTTCGGGGAGAAAATACCCTTGATAATCAAATATATCTAATGCTTTATCCCAACCAAGACCCATGTGACAATCTTTTTCTTTTAAAATATGTGTACCTATGTTCTTTTCCAGCAAAATGGAAAAATCCGTAGGTTCTTGAGTTTCAATCATAAAGATTCCTTCTCCGATAGCATGGGGAATACCCGGTGCTACAAATATGGCATCTCCTGGCCTTACCTCTACTTTGTGCATAAAGGAAATCATTCCCTCAATATCCTGCTCTTTTACCATTTTTTGCATCATATCCTTAGTTATACCGGGTTTAAATCCTATAAGCACGTAGGGATTCTCCTTGCCAATCTTTCTGGTGGCAAGGATATACCAGGCTTCTGCTTTTCCGAAATCAGAATTTAAATATTGTTGGGAAAATATTTTACTGGGATGAGTTTGCAAGGGAAGTCGAATGGAAGAATCCAGAAGTTTCACTAAAAGATTTAAGGAATTTCCAAATTTCTTTACATAATTTTTACCCAAGACATCTTCTGAAAAATGTTTTATCAGCACCTCTAAATTATCTATACCTTTAATAGTTTTAATCTTTGAGATACTCTCATCAGATATACCATAAGGCTGCATTGCCTTTACTGTAGAAAGGATCCAATCTTCAGGATAATCAGAATCTTGTGGATTTTTTATGCTTCTAAATTTTTCCAAAAGATAACCACCTCTATAAATTCTGAATACCCTGGTGGAAAGGATCTGGATAATTCCTATATGGCTTTTTTTCATCCTGATATACTCCCTTATCTAATTATCCTAAAATATTTATTCTCTTAGCCATCTTTTTAATTCTTCTTCACTGGGTTCTACCGCATCGGGTCTTAATTCGGGGATATAACGACAGGCTTCATAGAGTACCGGAGCAAATTTTCCATAAAT
>CAZLEB010000097.1:0-3744 GCA_964558475.1 uncultured Actinomycetota bacterium | reverse complement strand
TTGCTGTAGTTATAAACATTACATTTGACAAATTAAAAGGCACTTCAAGGTAATGATCCCTGAATGAATTATTTTGTTCAGGGTCGAGCACTTCAAGCAATGCAGATGAAGGATCACCCCTGTAATCTATACCTATCTTGTCAACTTCATCCAGCATAAATACCGGATTATTTGTTCCTACCTGTGTAAGCCCCTGTATAATTCTGCCTGGAAGTGCTCCCACATATGTCCTTCGGTGTCCTCTGATTTCAGCTTCATCCCTTATTCCGCCGATGGACATTCTTATGAATTTTCTTCCCAGAGATTTGGCTATAGACTGTCCAAGAGAAGTTTTACCAACACCCGGAGGACCGACAAAGCAAAGTATCGGACCTTTGGTTGTTTTACCCTTTAATTTTCTTACAGCCAGGTAATCCAGAATATGAGTTTTAACTTTTTCCAGATTGTAATGGTCCCCATCCAATGTTTTCTTTGCCTTTTTTAAATCCAGAATATCCTTGGTTTTTTCGGACCATGGAACATCCAGCATCGTTTCTACATAAGTCCTCACATAAGAATGTTCAGGAGACATGCTGGGGATGCTTTCAAGCCTTTCTATTTCTTTTAATACTTTATCCTTAGCATCCTTGGGCAGTTTTTTCTTTTGTAATTTTTTATCCAACTCTTTGGTTAGAGCAATAGACTCATCAAATTCACCCAATTCATTCTTAATTGCCTTAAGCTGCTGGCGCAGATAATATTCTCTCTGGGTCTTTCCTACTTCCTTTTGAACCTTATCTCTTATTTGAGACTGAACCTCAAATCTCTTAAGCTCTTCACTCAGATATTCTGTTAATTTTTTCAACCTTATTTTCAGATTATTTTCTTCCAGAATTTTCTGTTTTTGCCTGGTACTTGAAAGAAGGTATGAAGCAAATAAATCAGTCTGAACTTCAGGTTTGGAAATATTGGTCGCTGCTACTACAAATGCTGTAGGAAGGGGAATACCCAGCTGAATAAACTTTTCAACCTGCATTCTAACAGTTGTATTGAGATTTTCTGTTTCCTCGTCTTCAATTAAAGGTATTTCCTCAAGTAATTCGGTTACTACTCTGAAATAAGGTTCTGTTTGGGTAAAATATTTTATTTTTACCCGGGAAATTCCTTCAACGATGCATTTGATCTCATTATCTGATATATCAGCTACCTGTTTTATGGCACATGCAGTTCCTACTTCATATAGATCATCTTTTTCTACCTGCTCCTTATTTTCTTCTTTCTGTGCTACAACAACTATAATGTTATGCTCTCTGGATGCACTTTTAACAGCTTCTAAAGACTTCTTTCTGCCTACAACCAGTGGTGTTGCCAGAAATGGAAACACAACGCTATTTTTTAACGAAAGAAGAGGAAGCTCTTCTGGTAATTTTGCCTTATTTTTTTCAAATCTTTTTTCTTCTGCCATTATATTTTCAACTCCTATTTTTTAATTTTATACATATATTTTACACCAATAAAAAAGTTTTTTTATATCCTATTTATTAATCTACTACTATTTCTATAACAACGTTTTATAAAATAACTTTTTATCTCTTAATTATAACAAAAATTATCTAAAAATACTAAAATAATTTTCGTTATTTGGTAAAATTATCTTTCACTTTAAGTGAAATATAATTTAAATTATATACACCTTTTTATATACAAAGTCAAGATTTTATCTATACGAGGGGTAAAATATAAAAGGCTTCATTAAAGACAGAGTAGAGAGCTGTCTGTATGCAGAATTTACCGGTACAAACTGAATTGCCGGAAAGAAAGACGCGGAAATTAAAAATCAGTAACCTAATTTTCTTAATTTTTTTTCATCAAGTCCGAAATAATGGCCCAATTCATGTAAGATTACCTTTTTTATGTTCTTCTCTAATTCCCTGTCGTTTCTGCTTATTTCTTCCAGCGGTTTTTTATAAATAGTTATTTTATCGGGCAATATATTTATTCTTCCTGCCTTTAATGTAGCAGGAAGTCCTTGATAAAGACCAAGTGTATATTTTGTACGGACATCTTTATTATTTTCCGAAACCTGGCTCATATCGTTTTCTTCGATGACGATACTAAGATTTTTTATTTTATTCTTGAATTTATCCGGCAGGTTTTTCAGGGTATCTAATATTATTTCCTCAAACTTATCTTTTTCCATTTTTTTAAAGTAAAAAATTATTATATTAATATCAATAAGTAAAATATCATAAAAACAATTATATATGAACTGTCAGGGGTAATTAAATATGTCTGTAATCAGGCAGGACCTATAGACAAAAAACAGGCCTATAGAAATCCTTATGATATTGCTCTAAAATGGATTCCCGCTAAGGAGAAACCGATTGCATAAGGGAAAAGAGACGGCCGTCTGAAAAGGCTCCATAAAATCAATTTCCAGAAATAATGTCTGCCTCTTTGTTTGATGCCAAGCCACCAGATTGAACCTATCAATGCTCTTATATGGTATATGCGGATCTTTTTTGTTTTTATTTTGACTGGCTTATATTCTCTAAGGAAAGTTTTGATCCTCTCATAATAACTCTTGGGAGTATAAATTGTGGATAAAACTTTCTTATAACCAGTTAGAAGTGTATTTTTATCCATCTTCGGAGTGAAATTTAAAACTGCTGTTCTTGTATTATCGCCTGTTGTCCTTTTAATTAATCTCTTTGTTTCTTTTAGTCTTTGATATAACCTGGTTTTAGGAAGTGCCGTAAGCAGACCAACCATAGCGGTAACAATTCCGCTTTTCTGGATGAATTCGATTTGACGTTGGAAAATTGATGCTTTGTCACTATCAAAACCAACAATAAAACCGCCCTGAACTTCAATACCTGTATTTTGAATTATTTTCACTGATTCTATAAGGTTTCTGTTTTTGTTTTGGAACTTACCGCATTCTTCAAGACCGCTGGCATCAGGTGTTTCAATACCTATAAATACTGCTGTAAAACCGGCTACTGCCATTAATTCTATTAGTTCTTTGTCGTCAGCCAGGTTGATTGAGACCTGGGTATTGAAGGTAAAAGGATACTTTTTATTTTTCTGCCATTCTATAATTGCAGGAAGGTACTCTTTTTTGAGTACAGCTTTATTTCCAATAAAATTATCATCTACGAAGAATACACCGGCGCGCCAGCCCCTCCTGTATAGGGCCTCAAGTTCGGCAATTAATTGTTCCTTGCTTTTTGTCCTGGGTACTCTTCCATTCAACTGTACTACATCGCAGAATTCGCAGTTAAAAGGGCAGCCTCTGGAGAGTTGAATACACATTGAATTATAATTTTTAACATTAATAGAATTCCAGTCAGGAATAGCAGTTTCTTTAATATCCGGAAATCTGTCACTGCTGTAGATTTTCTTGAGGGTGCCATTTTTTAAATCTTCAACAAATTCTGAAAAGGTATCTTCTACTTCCCCTAGAAAAACGTGAGGTACATCGGTGAATTCTTCCCAGCCCGTGGTAAAAAGAGGTCCTCCGCCCACAATGGGTTTATTGAATTTTTTTACCTTATTTATTACTCTTCTGACTGCTTCTTTTTGTACAATCATCGCACTTATAAAAATGTAGTCTGCCCATTTGATGTGTTCGTCTTTTAGCATATCGGTATTCATATCAATCAGTTTTTTCTCCCAACTGTCGGGAAGCATTGATCCGACAGTCAAAAGTCCAAGGGGAGGAAATGAAGCCTTTTTACCTAATATTTTTAAAACTTTCTTAAA
>CAZLEB010000096.1:0-3814 GCA_964558475.1 uncultured Actinomycetota bacterium | reverse complement strand
AATCACACGAACATCCCAGCGATTTTAATTGATTTATAATCCGGTTGCCGTATTTTTCTTTCCAGCGCCATGCTTCTTCTACAAACTTTTCTCTTCCCAGCTGAAATCTATTTATATTTTTTTCTTCCAGAGTCTTTTCAACGACATTTTGAGTAGCTATTCCTGCGTGATCGGTCCCCGGTACCCAGGTAGTATTGTATCCCTTCATTCTCTTATATCTTACGATTACATCCTGTAGAGTATTGTTGAGAGCATGACCAATGTGAAGATATCCGGTTACATTAGGAGGCGGTATTACCATGCTGAATGGAACTTTTGATCCGTCAATTTTCGTAAAAAAATATTTATTTTCCAGCCAATACCGGTAGATTTCCTGTTCAAATGCTAAAGGACTGTATTTACCTTTAATCTCACCGAACATTTTAAGCAGATTTTTCCTCATCTTTCAAAAAAACTTTATTATTTGATCTACCGATTATCTCGGGTTCGGTTTTATTCTCTACAACTTCTCTGGTAATAATGCATTTACTTATATCATTACGCTCGGGTATTTCAAACATTATGTTTAACATAATCTCTTCTATAATTGCCCTGAGTCCCCTTGCTCCTGTTCCTCTTTGCAGGGCACGTCTTGAAATCTCTTTTAAAGCATCTTCAGTAAATTCCAGATCAACCTTATCCATCTTAAACATTTTACTATATTGTCTGACCAGAGAATTTTTTGGTTCAATCAGAATTTTTATCAAATCATTTTCCGTAAGATTAGAAAGGGTGCTAACTACAGGCAGCCTCCCGATGAGTTCCGGAATCAAACCGTATTTTAATAAATCTTCCGGCATTGTCTGGGGAAGAAGCTTATCAATTTTTTCAACCCTGGTAGGGGTTTCCCCCGAAACAAAACCAATACTACTTTTATTTATTCTTCTCTCGATTATCTTTTCCAGCCCGCTAAACGACCCCCCACAAATGAAAAGAATATTATTAGTGTTAATTTGTATAAAATCCTGATGAGGGTGCTTTCTGCCTCCCTGCGGAGGTACATTGGCTTCGGTTCCCTCTAAAATTTTAAGCAGTGCCTGCTGCACTCCTTCCCCCGATACATCTCTGGTAATTGAAGGATTTTCAGATTTACGGCTGATTTTGTCTATTTCATCCAGATAAATAATACCGGTTTCAGCCCTCTTAATATCAAAATCTGCAGCCTGTATCAATCTCAGTAATATATTTTCTACATCCTCTCCGACATAACCTGCTTCAGTAAGAGATGTTGCATCTGCAATGCAAAATGGAACATTTAATATTCTTGCCAGAGTCTGGGCAAGAAGAGTCTTCCCGCATCCTGTTGGACCGATTAACAGAATATTGCTTTTTTGGACTTCCGTATCATCCTTGTTCAGACTGTCCTCATACTTTACTCTTTTATAATGATTATATACTGCTACAGAAAGTACCTTTTTTGCCCTTTCCTGGCCAATAACATACTCATTTAAAATTGAATATATTTTTTTAGGTTTAGGAAGATCCTTAAAGTCAACTTCTTTTTGTTCTTTTAGTTCCTCATCTATAATCTCGTTACATAAATCAACACACTCATTACAAACATAAACCCCAGGTCCTGCAATTAATTTTTTTACCTGATTCTGGGATTTTCCGCAAAAAGAACATTTTAAAAAACCGCTTTTTTTTCCGTCACTTGATGGCAACTCTATGCACACTCCTATTAATATTATTTTTTATAAATAACTTCATCGACTATACCATATTCTTTGGCTTCTTTTGCATCCATTATAAAATCCCTTTCTGTGTCCTTCTCTACCTTTTTTACATCCTGACCGGTATGTTTTGCAATTATCTCATTTAGAAGAGCTCGAATCCTTACCATTTCTTTTGCATGGATTTCCACATCAATTGTAGTTCCGGAAACATCTCCGGATGGCTGGTGAAGCATAACTCTCGAATTTGGTAGTGAAAATCTTTTACCTTTCTCTCCCGCCAGAAGCAGAACTGCAGAAGCGCTTGCAGCCTGACCGATACAGATAGTGGATACCGGGGACTTTATAAACTGCATGGTATCATACACTGCCAGTGCGGAAGTCACAACCCCACCGGGGCTATTTATATACAGCTGTATATCTTTTTCCGGGTCTTCTGCTTCCAGATGCAGCATCTGTGCCATAACCAGATTGGCAATATTGTCATCTATTGCCACTCCCAGAAAAATTATTCTCTCTTTCAGCAGACGTGAATAAATATCAAAAGAACGCTCTCCTCTATTAGTCTGCTCGACTACCATTGGAATTAAATAATTATTATGCATTTTAATCATCTCTCTTTTTTATTTATCTTGAACCTGGAGTCCAGAGCCTTTTAGCCTTTCCTCCGACTTCTGCCTTATCTTTATCAGGCGTCCATATTTCTCCTTTATCTTGATCGCCTGTATTTTTTTCCTCTATTATCTGTGAACTTTTTATTAAAAAATCGATTATTTTTCTTTCCTTAATAGTCTGGGTTAGAGTCTTTTTCCCTTCAGGGTTTTCAAAAAATTCTTTTACTCTTTTAATGTCCTCTTCTTTCTTATATCTGCCAATAATATCATCTATTTCTTTTTTCATTTCATCTTCCGAGGGCTCTATATTTTTCTTTTCAGCTTTTTCCAATGCCTTAAAGATTAAATATTCTTTTACTTCTCTTACTGCTCTCTCTCTGATTTCTTCGTTTAGCTTATCTTCCGTGATATTTATAGCCTTAAGATAATTATCCCTTCTTATTTTCTGTTTTTTTAAACCCTCATCAATCTCTTCGTTAATCTGCTTTATTCTGTCAGTTACCATTATATCAGGAACGCCGGACTTCATATTATCTATAATATAATTTAGAATTTCTTCTATTATCTTCGCTTTTCTAAAATTTTCTTTCTGCTCAACTAATCTCTTTTTAATGCTGTCTTTAAAATCATCCGCATTTTTATAATCGCCCAGGTTTTTTAAAAACTCCTCATTAATTTCAGGCAGTATCTTTTTCTTTATTTCTTTTATAAAAATGCTAAAATTCACCTTTTTGCCCGCCAGATTTTTATTCTTAATATCTCCGGGCAATGTAAGTGTTACATTTTTCTTAACTCCCTTTTTCATCCCGACAAGTGAATTTTCAAACTCGGTAAATAGAGTATTTGAGCCTACCTCTAAAAGATAATCTTCTGCACTGCCACCTTCGAATGCCTCGCCTTCGATTTCACCATCAAAATCCAGGGTAACATAATCACCTTTAGATATCGGCCTGTCATCTTCAACCGGTTCAAGTGATGCAAAGTTACTTCTGATATTATTTATCTGCCGTTCCAGTTCCTCATCGGATACATCTGTGGAGAGGCCGGTAACTTTTATACCCTTATATCTGGGCAACTCTATTTCCGGTTCCAATTCCAGTTCCACTTCAAACCCAAGAGGCATATCTTCATCAAGACGGGTGATTTTTATTTTAGGGTAATCTATTGGCTTCAGTTTGGATTGGGTAATTATATCCGGATATAATTCAGAAATTGAAAGACTGGCCGCTTCATTTAGCACATACTGTTTGCCAAAATTTGCATCTATTACCTGATAGGGAATCTTCCCTTTTCTAAAACCGGGAATATTTGCTTTATAGGATATATTTTTATATGCTTTACCAATATTTTTTTTTAAAAAATTATTTAAAATCTCTATATCTAATTTAATCTTATTTAAGTTAATCTTCTTCTGGCTTTTTATCTTATAATTCAAATAAATTCCTCCTCAAACACCGATAATAGGGTAGTTCTATTTCAACATTAAGA
>CAZLEB010000095.1:0-4162 GCA_964558475.1 uncultured Actinomycetota bacterium | reverse complement strand
CTGTAATTATATGGATTCCGGCTGCTTTTAAAGCCCTTGAATATTATATTGATGATGAAGGAGTTAAGATGAAGGGTGGAGTGGTGTGGAAAAAATATGTTACAGTTCCATATTTGAAAATAACCAATGTAGATGTAACCCAGGGTCCTATGCAGAGATATTACAATATAGGGACTATCCATGTACAGACCGCAGGTGCCGGCGGAAAACAGGGAGAAAAAGCTGAACTTAAAATAAACGGTATAAGGGAGCTTGAAAAAGTAAGGGATATAATTATTGGAAGAGTCAAGAATTCGACCTACCATTCAGGCAGAGCAGTAGAATCAAAAGAAAGAATTCAGCCAGTAGAAAAAATATCTGTTTTTGAAGATATGTTGAAAGAGCTTAAGGAAATAAAAAAGCTGCTGGGAAAAAATTAAATGTAAATAAAAGAAATTTTTTCTATCTAGAAATTTGAAATAGGAGATTATAATCAAATTAGGATTAATTGGTCTTCCCAATGTCGGTAAGACTACTCTGTTTAATGCTATAACTGCTGCCGGCGCGGAGGCTTCTAATTATCCATTCTGTACAGTGGAGCCGAATATTGCCACAGTACCGGTTCCTGATAGCAGACTGGAAGAATTAGCCAGAATAGTCAACCCGGAAAAGATTATCCCCACTACTATTGAGTTTGTAGATATAGCGGGATTGGTAAAAGGTGCAAGTAAAGGGGAAGGTCTCGGAAATAAATTTCTGTCCCACATTCGTGAGGTAGATGCTGTCGTTCATGTCGTAAGGTGCTTCAGAGACGAAAATGTGTCACATGTATATCCCGATATAGAGCCGGTAAGAGATGTCGATATAGTAAATCTGGAACTTGTTCTTGCAGATCTTGATAGTATCGAAAAAAGGATTGATAAAACGCACAGGATGGCAAAAAGCGGCGATAAAAAATATATAACTGAATATGAATTGCTGGTAATGGTAAAAGAGGAACTGGTAAAGGGAATTCCTGTAAGGAATATGGAATTAACAGCTGAAGAAAGGATAATTATAGACGAGCTTTTTTTACTCTCCGGTAAGCCGGTCATATATGCTGCAAATGTAGATGAAACCGATCTGGGAAAGGATATGGAAGATCCGGCTGCCGTAAGAGAACTCCGGCAGTATGCTTCTAAAGAGAAATCGGAGGTTGTTGTGGTAAGTGCAAAGATTGAGGAAGAAATAATACAGCTTGATCCTGGTGAAAGGGAACTATTTATGACTGGTCTTGGTATTCCTATGTCCGGTATGGACAGGTTAATAAAAGCCTGTTATAAGCTGCTGGGGCTTATAAGTTTTTTAACAATAAAACTTCCGGAAGTCCGCGCCTGGACCGTAAGGGAAGGGACCAGAGCACCGGAAGCTGCAGGAAAAATCCATACAGACTTCCAGAAAGGTT
Organism: uncultured Actinomycetota bacterium; assembly: GCA_964558475.1. Classification (GTDB taxonomy): domain Bacteria; phylum Actinomycetota; class Humimicrobiia; order Humimicrobiales; family Humimicrobiaceae; genus Hydromicrobium. Next base: position 2,739 of record CAZLEB010000095.1, on the reverse strand, counting down.
TTATATGTGTAGAAGTTATTGATTATGATATCCTTATAAATATTGGCTCTTATAATACCGCAAAAGAAAAAGGTCTCGTCCGCCGTGAGGGAAAAGATTATATAATGAAAGATGGAGATGTTGCCCTGTTCAAGTTTAGTGTATAAATTGAGTTTTCCAATATTCATTTGTATAATGTATTTTAGTCTTTATAAATGATTAAAAATCTATACTTCCATTAGCCAGAAAGGATATTCTTGGAAAGAAGAGGCAGAAAAGAAACAATCATAACCTTGATAATAATGGTTATAATTGCTGTGGTAATTATAAGCTGGCTTTCTGGTTTGTGGAGTTGTGAGGCCGGTAGAAAAGAATTAACCGATAAAGAAAGATTAACTATTTCCGACTATGTAAACTCTGTTTCAGTCCTGGTTCAGCAATCAAATAAGGTTTCTAATAAATTTTTTAATACTGTAGATAGAGCAAAGGAATTATCCCGGGAAGATCTGGATAGTGAACTCCTGGGAATAATAGAGGAGAGCAAGATAATTTTAGATAATAGCAGGGAATTAAATCCCCCTGAGTTTTTTGAGGTTGCGCAGGGATATCTGGAATTGGTATTTGAAACCAGAAACAAGGCTTACGAAGACTTTAAACCAGCTTTAGTTAATGCATTGCAGGATCTGGATTTAGAAATATCCACTACCCAGATAACAAATACCTTTTTATATATGTTTATGAGTGATGAAATATATTTATATTTCCAGAATAAATTAGTGGAGTCAGGGGAGATATTAGGAATTAAAAACCTGACCATAATTGATTCTGTGATTCTTAAGGATAGAAACCTGACAAATACACAGAATGTTATGGGATTCATTTCAGAAATAAAGACTGTAAGCGAACTGCAGGAGAGAAGAGGAGTGGCGGTTATTGACGACAGCGTACAATTTGATCCTGAGGTTCTTAATGAGCAGGGTGATTATTGGATATTGGCAAATGGATCTGAAATCAATGTAGCTATTACCATACAAAATCAGGGAAATGTAGTAGAAAATAATGTGATTATAGTTATGAAATATATGACCGAGGGCAATATTTCTGAAGAAAAGCAGTATACTATAACATCAATTAATCCTTCGGATAAAAGAATAGTAAATATATCAGGGTTCACTGCCTATCCAGGCAGGAAATGTGAACTGGAAATAACCGCCGGGCCTGTACCTGATGAGGTACTTACAACCAATAATACAGTTATTTACAAATTTATGATGGAAGATTAGAATATTAAAGGTCATTATACATTTGCACCCTAATAACATCTGATTTTCTTTTAGAAAAAAAATTAAACAAAAAGGTGTTCCATATTACATTTATCGGTTATAATATTATACCTAATTTGTAAAATCAGAATATTTTGTTTATGGAGGATAAAAAACATAAATTTTTTACTTTGCTGATTTTATCGGATGCCAAATCAGGAATAAGGAAAGTAAAAATTACCCATAACGTGTTGAGATCATTATTTATTGCTTTTGTAATAATAATGGCCTCTGCCGTAATCTTAGTTTCAGATCTGTTTCTTACCCGCCAGAAATTATATGAGAAGGTGGCTGAGCTTGAAAGAGTAGAATATAAGATCAATTATAAAGAGGTAGAACTGGCAAACCTTGAAAGTAAAACCAAAGAAATAGAAACAAAAACAAAAATTCTGGAAAGCTATCTGGAAGAAGTGGAAGATCTCGACCGCATGGTTAGAGATATAACCGGAAAGGGGGGGTACGCTGGAGAAGTGGCAATCTATACTGCAGATTTGAGCTCCGATATTGAAATCGAAGAAGACCCCAATGAGATTTATTACTATATCAGTGACCAGGAACAGGAACTGGATGATATAGATGCTCTTCTGGACGATCTCCTTAGCAAAGCTCCTGAATTATCGGTAATACTTTCCCGGGATAAGGAGAATATGGAAGACCATATATACCTTATGGAGCACACCCCCAATATGTGGCCAACTAATGGAACGATAACCTCCACCTTTGGGCAAAGAAGATGGGGTTACAGACATAAAGGATTGGATATCGCCAATAATGTTGGTACCAACATCCATGCAACTGCCAGCGGAGTGGTGATTTATGCAGGCTGGCATGGAAGTTATGGCAATAAAATTATAATTCTTCATGGATTTGGATACGCCACAGTTTATGCCCATCTCAGTAGAATGTATGTTAACGTTGGAGATGAAGTAACCAAGGATGATGTAATAGGAGCAATGGGGGATACTGGGAACAGCACAGGTTCGCATCTGCATTATGAAGTTTTAGTAAATGGTATTCCTAATAACCCTATGGATTTTCTTCCATAAAGAATAATTCTGATTTGCAAAGCTTGATTTGTTTTATATTATTTTCAATCAATAAATATATGTTTAAAATTTTTCATTATTATCATTTTTAAAATATATCAATATTGGAATATGGGCGCAAAAAAGAAAATAGCATATTTAGGTCCACCCGGAACGTTTACCGAGGAAGCTCTGGATAAATTTATTAAAGACATAAGCCAGATAAAAAAAATATCCTATCCCACGGTTGTAGAAGTAATAAAGAGCGTGGACAGGGGAGAAGCTGATGAGGGATTAGTCCCTATAGAAAATTCTATTGAAGGTTCAGTAAATATCACCCAGGATATTCTTACCTTTGAAAGTGAAGCAAAGATAATAGGGGAAGTAACTATTCCGGTTAAACACAGTCTTAT
>CAZLEB010000094.1:0-4195 GCA_964558475.1 uncultured Actinomycetota bacterium | reverse complement strand
TTTTTTCTGTTTCAGCCATTATTCCTCCTCGTATAATAAGATAACAATAATTTACCATTAGTATTTTCTGATTTTTTATTCAAACACTCAATCCTGCTATTGTTCATATCAACCCTTCGTCGGAGATGCCTGATATGAACCAGTCTGTTTCCGGATATCATATGCAAATGCTGTAAGGGTTGTGTACAACATAAGTCCAAGCAAGATGTAACCCACACTCAATATAATTTTATATGTGGTATTTACGCCAAAGAAAGAGAGCAGAGGCCACCCTGTGATTGTAACTACAACAGAAGATACATATAATAACACATAAACAATGAGAGACCATAACCATGATTTTGCCAGGAAGGTCCGTACATTGACAGGGAGATGTACACGCCACCACGTTAACGGTTTACTTATCCTGGTTGCAATAATACTAATGAAGATTCCGATAAATAACGGTCCGGAGCCTCCTCCAACTAAGAATAGTATGATTGAGAGTAACATCATAATCCAGGCGCCGTATTTCCTATTAATGAAAGCCGCTGCCCATATTGCAAATAAAAGGCCGGCAATCATTGCCAGAATGCCTGTGATTAACAAGTTGGGAATAATTGTAAAAGCATGTAAACTTGCTCTCTCCCACAATCTTTGAGCTGGTCCGATGGCATTAATTATTACACCGCTTGATGCAACATTGCCTTGAAGAACTTCAAAAATACCGTGCCCTATACCAGCTACTCCTAAAACAACACCGATGGTTGAGACAGTCAATCTTGTAGCACTATTTTTTTTCAAAGTTTTTATACTCTTCATATGCATTCTCCTTTAATTGGCATTTCTTTCTCTTTTTTCTCTAATTGCATCCAGAAGCAACACCAGATCTCTGGTTAGGTTGCTTAAAACATTTACTAATTTAATTATTGGCGAATTAATTGATAATACCAGATTGGTAAGTAAAACTTCTCTTCCAGGCAAACTGGCAAATCGGCAAACTTCCTCTGGATTTAAAAATCTATTTTCAAATATCCCTGCTTTTATCTTCAACACATCCAGATCTTTTGAAAAATCCTCTATTATTTTAGCGGTTGAAACCATATCGCCGCTACTTACGACAATACTGGTTGGCCCTTTAAATACTTCCTCAAGATTTAAATCCTTAAAAACATCTTTAGCCGCAATAAGAGCAAGGGTATTCTTTATTATTTTAAGATAGGAATTCACTTCCACCAGCTTATCCCTTACCACCACAGCATCTTCAGCTTTAAGTCCGCTATGATCAGTAAAAATAAGACCATAACTGTTTTTAAATATCTCTTTTAACCCATCCACTTTATCTACTTTTTCTTTCCTGGCCATATTAACCTCCACAATATATATTTTAAAAAGACATAAAATAAAATCGACCCCCGTTACTTTAAAGGTCGATTTAATCTTTTCAAATCAACCTCGGTAGGAAATTAAGTTATTAAATGTCTATAATAACGCCTACTGTCTGGGGCTGCGTTAAATATATTAAATTTATTTTAGTTTCTTCATGCTGCTTCTGTTACTTCAATACTTTTCCCTGGATCAATCTTAATGCTTGCACTCATAGTCGATGAAATATAAATACTTTTTATGTATTTGCTTTTAGCTGAAGCAGGTTTTGATTTTATAATAGCATCTATCAGAGCTGCATAATTTTCCACCAGTTCTTTAAGTCCAAACGATATTCTTCCAATAGTGCAATGTATTACACCATTCTTATCAGTCCTAAATTCCAGTTTTCCTTTTTTTGAATCTTCGACTGCTTTTTTCAATTCAAAAGTGACTGTTCCCGATTTAGGATTAGGCATTAATTTTCTTGGACCCAAAATTTTACCAATTTTCCCTACATATTTCATCATATCCGGTGCTGAAATACATACTCCGAAATCAAGCCATCCTTTACTGATTTTATCAACAAGATCTTCTCCTCCAACATAATCTGCTCCGGCTTTCTTTGCTTCTTCAGCTTTCTCACCCTGCGCAAAAACAAGTACCTTATGAACTTTTCCGGTCCCATTAGGTAAAACTATGGTTCCTCTCACTATCTGATCAGCTTTTCTGGGGTCAACACCTAAATTAACACTAATATCTATAGACTCGTCAAAATTAGCATAATGATTTTCTTTAACCCAGCTAATAGCCTCTCTGGGGCTTGCCATCTTATTTTTATCCAGATTTTCTAATTTCGATAGATATTTCTTCCCTCTCTTCAAAAATTACCACCTTTTTAATTTAATACTTTAGCAAATTACCTGCCGTTAACATGGAATAAAACTAAGAACCTATTTTTACTCCCATATTTTTAGCAGTCCCCTCTATTATTTTAACCGCACGCTCTAAAGTTCTGGCATTCAGGTCTTTTAGTTTAATCTTTGCAATTTCTTCAGCCTGTTTTTTTGAAAGCTCCCCAACCTTTTCCCGGTTAGGTTCACTTGAGCCTTTTTCTATATTCAAAGCTTTTTTAATAAGCACTACCGCTGGAGGAGTTTTGGTAATAAAACTAAAACTTCTGTCTTTATATACAGTCAAAATCACAGGAATAATCATTCCCTGTTCTTTTGCCGTTTTTTCGTTAAAAGCTTTACAGAATTCCATAATGTTAACTCCATGCTGCCCAAGGGCAGGCCCAACAGGAGGAGCAGGGTTTGCCTGTCCTGCTGGAATCTGTAACTTAATTTGTGCTATAACTTCTTTGGCCATAACTAATTTCTTCTAATAAATACTTCCGTATTATACATTTTAATAAAAATATTTCAATTTTCTGCTATATTTTCGATACCTGATTAAAATTAAGTTCAACCGGCGTCTGTCTTCCAAATATAGAAACCAAAACCTTTAGTTTACCCTGATCCAAATTTATCTCGCTTATAGTGCCGTCAAAATTTGCAAACGGCCCCGTGGTTACTTTTACAGGTTGCCCAATTTCAAAATCAGTCTTTGGTTTGGGTTTCTCGGTATCCTGTCTCTTCATTATTCTCTTAACCTCATAATCTGACAGGGGAATTGGCTTATCTTCTCTGCCAACAAAACCAGTAACACCAGGAGTATTTCTTACCACATACCAGGAATCATCGTCAAGATGCATCTTCACAAGCAAATAACCCGGAAGCACCCTTTTGGATGATAATTCTTTCTTTCCGCTTTTAATTTCAACAACATCCTCTTTGGGTATATATATATCGAAAATCTTGCTACCCATATTCATAGACTCTATTCTATGTTCCAGGTTGGTCTTTATTTTATTTTCATATCCTGCATATGAATTTATTACATACCATCTCGGTCTCATTTAAATCACCAAACGATTAAATCCTTTTTATCAGTTCCACCAGTTGTAAGAAGCCAAAATCGAAAACTCCCAGGATAATAGCAAAAATAATAATAGTGACTATAACTACTATAGTATAATTTAAAAGTGCTTTTCTATTAGGCCAGGTTACTCTTTTTAATTCATGCATAACATCCCTAAAAAATTTGGCAATCTTTGAAGGCAGGCTTTTTATTAATTGCTTCCAGTTTATTTTTTTCCTCACTTGCGGTGGAAGCTTTCTTTCCTGCATCTGCCTTTCTACCATTGCTTTTGGCCTATATTTTCTTGAAACTTTCCTTTTAGCCATTATAAATCCTCTATTTCTTTGACTTTTATCAGAGCTGGAGAGACTCGTCCTTTCGTCTCACTCTGTTCGCTCACGTAACCGCGAGCTCCTTCATCTTTCAATTCAGTCCGCTCTTTCAAATCCAGCAAACATGCCACTGGCATGTTTTCCCAACTACCTCTACCGTACTCAATGTTTTGCGCATATATACCTGGCAGGGCTGGAGGGACTCGAACCCCCAACACCCGGTTTTGGAGACCGGTGCTCTACCAATTGGAGCTACAGCCCTATCTGGTCTCCTTATGAATAGTATGTTTTTTGCACCACTTACAATACTTTTTTAATTCCAATCTATCAGGTGTATTTTTCTTATTTTTTTCAGTACTATAATTTCTTCTTTTGCATTCTGTACATGCAAAAACGGTTATCTGCCTCAAGTTTTTTCACCGGCTTTTATTTTTATTAATAGAAAACGCAAACCACTAAGTTAGCATTATATTTATTTGATGTCAATAATAAAATCTTACCCTTTTCCTACTCCAGCACCTTGGTAACACTACCGGCTCCTATGGTCCTTCCACCTT
>CAZLEB010000093.1:0-4228 GCA_964558475.1 uncultured Actinomycetota bacterium | reverse complement strand
CAAATCTTTTAAAAATCCTTCTTTTTAATAAAATAATTTCATAAAAAATAAAAAAGCCCTTCAGCAAAAGGCTAAAGGGCTGGAAATTATCTGGTTCCCCAGGAAGGTCAATAAGAGGTGGAAGTTATTAGATGTTTTTCGCAACTTTTGCATGAATGATGAAACGGATTTAAGAAAATCTACTCATATAAAATTACAAATTTAGACGCTATTTTAGCCCGCATTTCATAAATTCATTTAATCACTTAAGTATAGCCATGAAGCTATATAATAAAATAAGTTAGTGAAAATATTCTAAATATCCAACTGTATATTAAAATAAATCACCCTTTGTCCTAATCAGAGAATTCCTTTCGCCTTAGAACGACCCCAAAAGACCAGGGCAGATAGCACTAAAGCAAGACAGGCTGTCATGACCAGAAACTGGCTTTTTCCACTATATTCATGCGCAATCCAACAATACAAGAGCCCTAGGCCAGCAAATAAATGACCCATGGCTGTGGTTAACACAAAAATTCCCTGTTTTTCAGGCTTGCTAAACACCATTAAGGTGCCAATCCCCAGTGCGATAATGACACCTCCTACCCATCGTAACCAGACGAAATCGATAGGGTTCCCTCCGGTTAATTTTATCACCATAGCAGGAGCAAACAAGTAGCCAAGTCCTTCGATCAACGACAAAATTGCAACAACTAATAAGGAAAATTTCAACAGTTTAACCTCACTATTTTGAGCCATATTATAATTACCTCCTTTTTTCTTACCATTATAAACGGGTTGAAATAGCGTCTAATTCCTTATAACCTAAACTATTATTTATTTTGAAATTCGTTAATAGCATATTTCATAAGTTTCTTTTAATTATTTATAATTTATATTTTGAAATCTTTTTATATTATATATACTACATATTTTTTAAAATTCCTTCTTTTTTTGTAAAAAATAATTACAAGGTGTATCGAAATACTGGGACTTCTGAATTACATAATAAATATTTTTTTGCCTGAGTTTATTCATTTTAGAACTTTCTTTTTTAAAAATAAATATTTCTCTTTCGTTTAAAAATTCGGCAGAAAAAACAGGTAAAAAATACTCTACCTATAGGTAATTTTTACTCCTATATATATGGAATATTTACTCCTAACTTAGGGGAAAAATTACCTACTAACAATAACAATATAACAATAACAATATAACAACAACAAATAGTAAAAATTCTGCTGCTGTTGTTGCTGTTAATTTCAAAAAATTAAAAAGAAGAGGGGAAATGAGAAGACATCGGGAACCTGGGCTTATCAGATCCCTCACGAAAGGCTAGGAAAAGTTACCGAATTATTGAGATAGTACAACCTTGTACACTTATAAAGTTCGAATCCAACCCAGCTTACCAAATAATACTACTCTTTTTTGTAGTTATATGCGACATTTAAAAACTTGCTTTTTGTGGAATTTGTCGAATTACTCTTTTGTGATTTTCTGTGATTTACCGTAACCGCTTATCACCGCTTAATTGATTAGATCTGTTAATATCCGGAGTGATCTCTTTGAGATATTTAAGATTTTGCTCAAACCTATTTCCTAATATTTCCTGATTTAGCTGGACTTTTTATCGGATTTACCAGGATAATCTTATTTAAGAGTCTTTACTTTTTAAGATATTGTGATAATATACTAATTTAAAGAAAAAAATATTCAAAAAAAGAGAGATTTTTATATAATTTATAGTATAGTAAATAAAGAGAATTGTATATTGCTCACGAAATGATATATCTCGTAAAAGATTACAATTTGAAGACATAAATGAAGTAGTGAGGTTATTTTAAGTTAGATGAAATTGCATTTAAGAAAAGAGTTAATTTTCGATGAAAATAGTATCCGACAAGCATTATACCAATGAGCCAACAGGACTTAAAAATATCTTTCGTTCACTTCAATATAGAAATTATCGCCTCTTTTTTGGAGGTCAAAGCATCTCGCTGATTGGAACGTGGATACAACGAATTGCTATGCCCTGGCTGGTATATAGCCTAACTGGTTCCACATTCTTATTAGGTGTGGTTGGCTTCGCTGGTCAAATCCCTACTTTCTTATTAGCTCCTTTTGCCGGAGTACTAACTGACCGATGGAATCGCTATCATATTTTAATTGTTACTCAAATTCTGGCAATGATACAAGCTTTAATCCTGGCGTTTCTTTTTTTTATTGGAACAATTGAGGTCTGGCATATTATATTTTTAAGTGTATTGCTTGGTTGTATTAATGCCTTCGATATGCCGGCACGACAGTCATTTGTAGTAGAAATGGTAGAAAAAAAGGAAGATTTAGGGAATGCAATTGCCTTAAATTCCTCAATGGTTAACGGTGCGAGGTTGCTGGGTCCCTCCATAGCAGGCGTATTAATTGCTTCTACAGGTGAAGGAATCTGTTTTCTCCTTAACGGCTTGAGTTACCTTTTTGTTCTTTTATCTCTTATTCTTATGAAGGTGAAGTCCCAAAAGAGAGAAATTCAAAATCCTAACATTTTAAAAGGGATAAAGGAAGGATTTTCTTATACCTTTGGTTTTGCACCTATAAAATCTATTATACTTTTGCTCGGGTTGATCAGTTTAATGGGAATGCCTTATACTGTACTTATGCCTGTTTTTGCCAAAGAAATTTTTCATGGAGGTCCTTATACCTTCGGTTTTCTTATGGGAGCTTCAGGTGTTGGTGCTTTGATGGGTGCTCTCTATCTTGCGTCCAAAAGAAGTGTTTTAGGTCTTGGAAAAATTGTTTATCTGTCTGCGGGTATCTTTGGCATTGGGCTTGTTACATTTTCTTTATCTCGAATCTTTTTGCTTTCTTTAATATTGATGATAATAACCGGTCTTGGAATGATGCTGCAGATGGCATCTAGCAACACAATTTTACAAACCATCGTTGATGATGATAAACGGGGTCGTGTTATGAGTTTTTACACGATGGCATTTATGGGTACAGCACCCTTTGGTAGTCTTTTAGCAGGCGGTTTGGCAAGTTATTTAGGTGCGCCAAATACTTTAATAATAGGTGGCATATTTTGTGTTTTAGGCGCTCTCATATTCGCAAGTAAACTTACTGGGTTAAAAAAGCTGATTCACCCGATATATGTCAGGTTGGGTATCATTTCGGAAGTGGCAGTAGGAATTCAGATAGCTACAGAATTAACTGTTTCACCGAAAGAATAGAGAATGCAACTTCATCTAACAGCGTGTTTGCGATTCGCTTCGCTCACCTAAATGCCTTTCGCCCCTCGCAAAAACGCAGCCGTTAGTTATATGAAATAGCGATTTTCACCATTTTGATATAATCCCCCGCATATAATATAATAATGATTTTTAGCCCTTCCTACTATCTTATTACAGTAACCCTGGACCATCTCCGGCTACTCTCTTTCCATACTACCCCCTCAGCTACTACTGTAAATAATCATATCAAGAGACCACCCGCCGAAAGCTTTTTTTTGCTAAGGAGTATAATTGAAAGCCTCTACTTACATAACAAGACTCTAACGGACATTATTAAAAAAATAAATGAAGGCTTATCTTGTCCTATAAAGCTTTGTTATGTGAAGTAAAAAAAACATAATATTTTTTCTCGGTTAATACCCTGACTATTTGATTTTTAACTATAAAAATATTATTTTCGGGCTAATCCTGATCCTTTTCGTTACCAAGTATTACCCCTCTTTTTTGTAGTCATTTTTGATATTTGAAAACTTTTTTTTGTAAGATTAGTAAAATAGGGACAGCTATTTATTAACTTTCTTTTCATGCCTTCCTTTCGGCTTTAACTTAAAAAGTTTCTTAAGCTGCCTTTCAATCCTTTTTATAAAATCATTAGTTCCAAAAGATCGGTTTGTATGCCAATGAACGGTTCCTTTTCACACTTCAAGAATATATATTTACCCTATTAAATCGCCAACAGCGGTCAAAAGAATTAGTCTTTTTTATTTTTTTTACACTTTAATATTAATACGACAAAAGATTTATAAAACCCTTCTTTTTTAAAAAATAGTTGCGAGATGAGATTGCCGCGCTTTCCTCGAAAGCTCACGATAACATAGGAATTAATATTAATCATATTTACTTATCAATGGGGAAAATGTGTAAAGTCTATGGGTAAATATCTTCTTGAAAGCCTTATAAAGTTTTATGATTTACCCATTATTATTGCTTGTATCTTTCAAGCAGTTTATGATTCCATACTT
>CAZLEB010000092.1:0-4230 GCA_964558475.1 uncultured Actinomycetota bacterium | reverse complement strand
TAAACTGGGCTTTAAGACAGATTGGTAAACGTAATATTACATTAAACAAATTGGCTATTAAGACAGGAGAGGAGATTTGCAGTATCGATTCTAAAAGTGCCAGGTGGATTGCCTCCGATGCTTTAAGGGAACTTAAAAATGAAAAAATCCGGAAAAGGCTAATTGAGTGATTTTTTTAATGGATAGTTCTATACCCCTATTTTGACCAGACTTTTACCGGTTAAGATTTTTGTAAAAATTTTGGCTAGAGAGGGATCAAATTGTGCACCAGATTCTCTTTCTATTTCTCCCAGTGCTTTCTTTTTGGACATGGCTTTTCTATATGGTCTATCATTAGTCATAGCATCATAAGCATCAGCAATAGCCACGATCCTTGAGATTAGGGGTATCTTATTTCCTTTAAGCCCTTCAGGATAACCTTTACCATCCCATCTTTCATGGTGGTATAATATGCCTTTGGCAATTTGTATTAGATCGGGGGATGATCTGGCAACGCGGTAGCCAATTTCCGGATGCTTTTTTATAATCTCCCACTCTTTCGAAGTTAGTTTACCGGGTTTAAAAATAATGTTATCCGGTATTGAAATCTTGCCTATATCGTGAAGTACCGCCAGCAGTCTTAATTCATTCAATTCATTGCCCTTTAAGTTTACTTTCTTTCCTAAAAGCAAACTTAAATCTTCCATTCTCTTGGAATGTTCTTCAGTTTCATAATCCCTTTCTTCCAGGGCTTTCTTTAATGACAGAATTATAGAGCTGCGTGCACTTTCGTTTTCCGATAGTTTGTATTCGTTCATGGTATTTTCAGCTTCTTTTACCACTTCATTAATTTTTTTTCCGATAGTTTTTTTCACTGAAAAACCCATAGAAATATTTAGAGGCATGGTATCGGTACTGTGCTCGAAGAAACTTTCCTTAATTCTGTCAATTATACTGATAGCATCTTTTCTTTTGGTTTTAGGTAGTATTATGGCAAACTCGTCGCCACCCCATCGGGTAAGAATATCTTCATATCTTAAAATACTTTTAAGTATTTCAGCTGTCTTTATAAGTATCTCATCACCTTTATTATGGCCGTAGGCGTCATTTATAAGTTTTAATCCGTTGATATCTCCAATTATAATAGAGATTGGAAACTGTCTTTTGGTATCAAGCCTGTTTAACTCTTCTTCAAAATATGATCGGTTATAAATACCAGTTAGTTTATCATGATATGACTGGTAATATAGCTGTTTTTCTTTTTCTTTTATAGCTGTTATATCGGTTAGAAGCAGTAACTTTCCTATAATCCTGTTAAAACTATCCAGTATGTGGGATATCCTGATGTTATAGTACTGCTCCTTCCCCTTTTTTTTAAATCCGATATCTTCTTTATAGTTACCGGATTTTATATTGGTTAATGATTCTATAAATTTTTTTTTCTGTTTCTTGTCCACTATAAACGCGGATAGTTTATTTGATATATATTCTAAATTTATTTTTTCTTTTTTGTCCGTCTTTCCATCCAGCTTAAGAATATCATAGGCAGCTTCGTTTATTTCTACTATTCCACCCGTAGTTTCGAAAGCGAAAACCGCGTCTTCCACACTTTTGAATATTCTGTTTTGTGTAATTCTCCATACTCTGGAATTAGATACAAAAATGCCAATAGATATAAAAAAATATAGAAGAAAACCAGATACTTCGTTTACTGGTATAGCATGGAGTATTTTGTATCTCATTAAAAGATTTAACAGGATTCCTCCCAGGAAATTGAAAGTGAATCCGGTAAGCAGGAGATCTGCAGCTAACGTGGACTTATTAGCTTTGATGTTCCGGTAAATGTGGCGGCTTATTATAAAAATTATAATAATGCTGATTGGAATGAGAAAAAACAGTCCCACGAACATTAAAAGAGGAACGTCGATAGTGTACCCATAGGTTATTTTTCGGACACTTATCTGGTTAAAACTTATAAGTAGTGCACTTATGATTAATGATATCGAATAAAACGCTGCAAAATATATTTTATGTATTTTTTTTATTTTGTCTGTAATGAACCGAATTGAGAAATGGAAAATAACTGCTGGCATGATTATTGTCGTAGCTGTCATGATATTTGCCCATACTATCAGGAGGACTTTATCATTGCTGGTTAGTAGTATGAGATTACCCAGAGAAAGGGAAAAGATATTTGCAGAAAGAGCGGCAAAAGGTAGTTTATTTTTACCAAAGGGACTTTTGATAAAATTTAATGTCCCTACTGTTAAAGAATACAGCAGGGTAAATACAGATATGGATATAAATATAAATGATGTTATATTCAACATAATATTATATTAAATTTATAAATGATATTTATATACATTTATTATTATTATATTTAAAAATGCATTAAAATTCAATCCTTTAAAACATATTTTTATTCTCTACTTAACAATTCCATTTTCAGAATGAAATTCTTGTTTTAAAAATTATATAAATTCAGGTAGAATTTACGCATCCTGGAAAATATATACATAATCTGGTGGTGCGGAGAGATGGCTGAGCTGGTCGAAAGCGCTCGACTCGAAATCGAGTGTACCGCTAACAGTGGTACCGTGGGTTCGAATCCCACTCTCTCCGCCATAAGTAAGGAGGATGTGAATGAATAATAAGAATTCAATAAACATAGAACTTCCTGTAGCCAATAATAATAATATTTTTATAATTGGTACTAGTAACTTCCGCAATCAGTGCGACGTTGTACGAGAAAGCGAGCCAGGAAAAGGAGTAACAAAATGAAACAATGGTACGAGTCTATTTTTGAGAACTATGGTAAAAAATACGACAATGAAAATTTTGCACAGGGGACAATTGGAGAGTGTGATTTCATTGAAAAGGAAATAAACTTTGATAAAACCTTAAAGATTATAGATATCGGATGTGGTACCGGAAGACATTCGATTGAACTGGCAAAAAAAGGTTATCAGGTGACAGGCATTGATTTGTCATCATCACTCCTGGAGTGGGCACAAGAAAAAGCAAAAGATCAAAGCCTGCATATCGATTTTCAAAAACATGATGCAAGGAAACTTCCGTTCAAAAATGAATTTGATCTGGCAATAATGCTCTGCGAAGGGGCTTTCCCATTGATGGAAACCGATGAGATGAATTATGAAATACTAAAAAATGTCCATAACGTTTTGAAACCTCAAGGCAAGATAATATTTACTACTTTAAATGGATTGTTTCCGTTATTTAATTCAATTGAGAAATTTTGTGCGGAAACAACAGGTGAGGGAAGTGCAGAATATAAAAATAAAACCTTTGACTTGATGACTTTTCGGGATTTTAATACTACTACCGTTGAAGATGATTCCGGAAATATCAAAGAACTAAAGTGTAATGAGAGGTACTATGTACCTTCTGAAATAACATGGCTGCTGAAATCTCTTGGATTCAAAAAGATTGACATTTATGGTGCAAAACTGGGAGCATTTTCCAGGGATGACAAACTGACAAAAGATGATTTTGAAATGTTAGTCATTGCTGAAAAGTGATCAAAAGGAACGTTAATAGGGGATTTAATGAATTTGACATATAAACATATATATGTTACTTTTTATCAGGGTGATAAAATATGAAAGATATATTACAAAGAACAACAATATTTCTTACAAGAGACCAGCATGACAGATTAAGGACTTTAGCTTTTAAAAGAAAAAAATCCATGGCTCAATTGATAAGAGAGGCAGCGCTTGAAATACTTGAAGATGAAGAAGATTTAAAATCTGCATTGAAAATTATGGGCAATGATGAAGAGATGATTTCATTTGATGATTACAATGATAGAAGAAAACAGGGGCAGGTAAAAAATTTATAAAATTTTCTTAAAGAAATCTGTTGTAAAGTTTTTAAATAAAATTACGGATAAGGATTACGGTATCATATCAAAAAATATCTCCTCACTGGCAAATGTTCCGCGGCCTTTTAATTCAAAAAAAATCGCTACCGATGAAAAAAATATTTACAGAATAAGAGTCAGTAGATACAGGATTATTTATTTTATTGATGATAGCAATAGGATAATTAATATTCTGGAAGTGAAGCTTCGAAGAGAAAATACCTATAAAAAATTTTAAGGATAGTTACTGATATAAAGTAATTTATTTTACTATAGCCCAGCGCATGCTGTATCTCTTTAATCACATTAGAATCTTTTTCAACAAGTAGGGCATTCCGTAATATATTATTTACTTCGGTCTTTTT
>CAZLEB010000091.1:0-4233 GCA_964558475.1 uncultured Actinomycetota bacterium | reverse complement strand
TAGGAGGTGAAAAAATGCAGGCTTATATTTTAATTACCACTGATATAGGAAAAGTTATGGATGTTTTGGCTGCTATTAGAATGGTAGAAGGTGTGAAGAGTGCTCATGCAGTAGTCGGACCTTACGATATTATTGCGTTTGTTGAATTTGCTGATCCGGCCGGTCTTACAAGTTTAATTGTAGATAAGATTCAAAAAATCGGAGGAATTTCAAGAACGCTTACCTGTATTGCAAGCGGTTAAATTTTGGAATACTGATAGGGTCCTGGGAAAAATAAATAAATAAAAATAAACTAGATGCGTGTTTCGAATTCTTATAAAATCCTGGTTTACATCCAATAAGGATTACTAAGTTTTGTATTTGCAGTTTACTACTCCACTGAGAATTCCGCTGTCTCGATTAGCTCATTATTCAGATAGACTATTGCACTGTATCTTCCGGAAGAAAAACTTGGGCTGATTGTAAGGTTAAAACTAATATATCCTGAGCCTGGCCTGTCTGTTGTAAAATCAGTGGTATTGATTTCCTCTCCGGTTTCCAGATAATTCCATTTAGTGGTTAATTTATCTTCAGTGGTCATGTTGTTGATTTTAACTGATATATAGATGACCTGGGTTCCTGATGGGAAAGTAGTTGTAGGATCAACCGGTTTATAATCGCTGTCCACATTTTTACAAACAGTAACACTTTCAATTTCAACCGGGCCTATTCTGCACCCTGCAAGTGATGCGAAAGCAAATGCTATGATTAGAGTGGAAACTATTATCTTGGTTTTCATATTAAAATCCTTTTTTATACGATTATTTTTTATTGCTTTTGGCTTATAATAGAAGAATTTCATGTTTTTGTAAATGAGAGATATATATAAATATTGAAGTATACAATATTATGAGTTATAAATAGAAATAAACAAATAGCATATGAGGCATAGAGTTTTAAGGAATTTGTTATGGAAGAATATGATAAAAGGGAAAAGCTAAAGGAGTTTTACCTTAAAATAAGGGACTGCCAGGAATGCGAACTTTCCAAGAGCAGGACTAAGTTTGTTTTTGGGAGCGGAAGTGCCTATGCTTCTATTATGTTTGTAGGAGAAGCTCCTGGCAAGAATGAAGATTTGCAGGGGTTGCCTTTTGTCGGTCAGGCAGGAAAACTACTTGATGAGCTGCTTGATTCAATTGGGTTTGACAGGAGCGAAGTTTTTATCGCAAATATTTTAAAATGCAGGCCCCCGGGTAACAGGGATCCAAGAATAGAGGAAATAAATATCTGTAAGGATTACCTGCTCCAGCAGATAAAAATAATTGATCCCAAAATAATCTGTACCCTGGGTAAATTTTCTACACAGCTTCTTCTAAATACAAGTAAGGGCATCACCGGTCTCAGGGGCAAAGTATTTAATATTGATAAACGTATTGTTATGCCTATAAATCATCCTGCTGCCGCTCTCTACATGCCGTCTAAAATGGAAATTTTAAAGCAGGATTTTCAAAAAATAAAAAAACTAATTGATTCTAACGGTGAGTTGTCTACTTACCAGGAAGATATTTCGAGCCTGGAATCTGAAGATGAACAGGACGAAGATGAACAGTTAGGGCTATTCTGATATGCGAGTTGAGATTATTTCAAATTCTCCTGTTTTTACCAGAAGCCTCGGAAAGACCTTTTCAAGAATTCTATCAAAAGGAAATGTTATTCTATTTACCGGGGAGTTGGGCGGGGGAAAGACAACTTTTATCTCCGGTCTTGCCGAAGGATTTGGTTTGGGAGAAAGCCTTTCCAGTCCAAGTTTTACTATTTTAAATGAATACAGGATTGACACTCACAGAAAATTTATCCATGCTGACCTGTACCGGTTAGAGAATATTGATGAAATAAATGCAGTTGGCCTGGATGATTATTTTTATGACGGTGTCTCAATTATATGCATAGAATGGGGAGACAAGATAAGGGATTATATTGAAAAAGAATATTTGGAAATAAATTTGAGTTATTTAATAGATAAAAGCAATGCTGCCACAAAAAGAAAGATATTTTTTAGAAGCGCAAGCCGGTACTGGGACTTGAAACTGGCAAGATTTGAAAAGATATTAAAGAAAAATGGCAAGTGATATTATGAATATTTTAAGCATCGACAGCAGCACCAGAAGGTTAAGTATCGCTGTAAGCCAAAATGAAAGATTGCTATCAGAGACAGCTGATTATAACAGTATGAAGCATATGGTAAATATCATGGGCTTACTGGACCGTGCTCTGCGCAGGGCGAAACTTACGCTGAAAGATATAGATGTTTTTGGTGTAAATATCGGCCCTGGTGATTTTACAAGCACCAGAATAGGGATAAGCGTTGTAAAAATTTTATCCTGGCTGGAAGAAAAACCTGCTTTTGGCATAAATTCGCTGGATGTTTTTGCATTGGGGATTAGCTTGAAAAACACCAGTTTTACTGCACGCTGCCTTAAGAAAAATATCCCGGTACTGGTTATGCCCTGCCTTGATGTCAGAAAGGGTGAAGTTTATTTTGCCTTCTATAATCTTACCTCCGGAGCCGATAATATAGGTGAATATCTGGCTGAGATTAAAACAGGAGACAGGCATTACTATATAAATAAGGCAGGAGAAAATTTTTTAATACGAAGTGATAAACTCAAAAGCCTTTTAAATGAATTAGCAGAAGGCGGGGTTTTAAAGATACCTGGCTGCAGGAAAGAATATAGGAATCCTGAAATATTAATCGGGGGAAACTGCTACGCCGGTTATGGCAAGATATTGTCGGATATAACCAGGCGAAATAAGATTTTCAGGCTGGATAAAAAAACGGTTTATCCCCGGGCAAGGTACCTGAATATTTGTGCGTATTTTAATGCGGTAAGGAAAGTAAAGGAAAAAAATCTCATTCCCGTTTATGTCAGGGAGTTCGTACCTTTTGGCGGAAGGTAAGGATGAGGCTGGTTAATAGAGACGAAGCTGGTTAAATTAAAATTGATATAATAACAATGTAATGACAGGGGAAATTAATCTATTACTTAGAAAAAATGAATAGCAGAAGGGCAGAAAATAAAAAAGACACATATATACTGGGCATTGAGACCTCGTGTGACGACACCTGTGCCTCTGTTGTAAAAAACGGTTCGGCAATACTTTCCAATGTAGTTTCTTCCCAGGATGAGATCCATAAAAAATATGGCGGTATTGTCCCCGAGATAGCGTCAAGGAAACATATAGAAGTTATAGATATAGTTATAAATGAGGCACTGGAGAAGTCCGGTATTGATTTTGACAGGATTGATGCGGTCAGTGTCACCAATAGGCCCGGTCTATTAGGCTCTCTGCTTGTAGGGGTTGGAGCGGCTAAAGCTATAAGTTACTCTAAAAACATACCGTTTATAGCCGTGAACCATCTTGAAGCTCATATTTATTCCAATATTTTAGGAAATCCTGGTACTAGAGGTGAATTCATAGGGCTTATTGTTTCCGGGGGACATTCAAGTCTGTATTTTGTAGATGGGGACTGGAATATAAAAGAGATAGGGCATACCGTAGATGATGCGGCAGGGGAGGCGTATGACAAAATTGCAAGGTACTTAGGTCTTGGTTACCCCGGGGGTCCTATTATTGATGCGTTGTCCAGGAAGGGAAATCCTTATTACATAGATTTCCCAAAACCTATGATAGACAGCGGAGACTTTAACTTCAGTTTCAGCGGGCTGAAAACGTCTTTGATTTACAGGACAAAAAAGGACAGGACGCTTACCTTAGCAAAAAACATTCCCAGTCTTGCTGCAAGTTTCCAGAGATCAATAGTGGAAGTTTTAACCGAAAAAACCATTAAAGCAGCTTATAAATTTGGTGTAAAAAATATCCTTGTTAGCGGAGGTGTTGCGGCTAACAGCGAACTCAGGCAGGAGTTTTTTAAAAAGGGCAAAGAAAATAATATTAAAATATTCATTCCTCCTCTTTACCTTTGTATGGATAATGCGGCAATGGTTGCCTGTCTGGGGCATTATAGATATTTAAAGGGAAAATTCGATGACCTGAAAGTCGATGTTTATTCCAGAAGCGACATTTAGCCGGTAGCCTTCCTTACAGATGACTTATAACCGGTTATAAGATCTTTAAGTTTGGTTATACTATTAAAAGTTTAAATTTCTTTTAGTTTTATTCTTGATTTTTTAGTTTCATTATAATATTATTTTTTAATGTTAGCAGTCTATATATAAGAGTGCTGATATTATT
>CAZLEB010000090.1:0-4317 GCA_964558475.1 uncultured Actinomycetota bacterium | reverse complement strand
GCTATTTGAAAAATGGGGAATAGGAAAAGAGAAAGAAGATAACGGGATTCTCATACTGATTTGCACTGAGGGAGAAGTTGGAAACAGACCTTTAAAAATTGAGGTGGGATATGGTCTTGAAGGAGTAATAACAGACCTTGAAGCAGGTGAAATCGTTAATGACATAATTGTTCCCAATTTTCAGAAAGGTGATTTTTATACAGGACTGAATAATGCGATCCTGACTATTGCTGAACAGATTTATGAAGAAGAAGGTCTGGAGCCTATTGGCTCCGGGGAAGGTACAGCGCCGGTCACCACTGAGATTGCATCGCCGTCCAATACTCTTTCAGGATTTCCCTGGGGATGGGCATGCTGTTTCCCAATCCCTTTTATAATAACTATTATAATAGTTCTGGTTAACTTTTTTAGAAAAAGATGTCCCAGGTGCAGAAAATTCAAATTGAAGATAAAATCCACTGTATTGAAACCAGCTACGTACACTGAACAAGGTAAAGAACTTATAGAAAGGCTTTGTTTAAATTGCGGATTTAATGATAAAAAGGAAGTGCCTATACCTAAAAAGACGAGATCGTCATCCTGGACCGGCGGAGGTGGAATAAGCGGCGGCAGTTCTTCCGGTGGAGGAGGTTTTGGAGGTTTTGGCGGAGGATCCTCAGGTGGCGGTGGTTCCAGCGGGAGATGGTGATGGAGACTTTAATGTCAAAAGGAGTTTTTTTAAGTGAAGATTGCGATATCCGGTAAAGGCGGAGTGGGTAAGACCACTCTGGCAGCATGTCTTTCCAAATATTATGCCCATAAAAATTTTAAGGTAATTGCTGTTGATGCAGATCCTGACGCAAACCTGGCTTCAGCTCTGGGAATAGATTATAAGGTTGCTTTAAAAATTACACCACTTATAGAAATGAAAAAATTAATTGAAGAGAGAACAGGAGCAAAGCCCGGAGGATATGGGGCGTTCTTTAAATTAAATCCTAAGGTGGATGATATTCCTCAGAAATTTGGGATAGATATCAGTGGTGTGAGACTACTAGTTGCCGGAACAATAAAAGCCGGCGGCAGTGGATGTTATTGTCCTGAAAATGTTCTGCTTAAAAGTCTATTCAGGCATCTCGTTGTCAACCGGGAAGAGATTATAATCCTGGACATGGAAGCGGGAATAGAACATTTGGGCAGGGGAACCTGTGAGAATATGGATGCTTTGATTATTGTAGTGGAGCCGGGACTTAGAAGTGTTCAAACTGCCTGGACAGTTAGAAAGATGTCCCAGGATCTGGGAATTAAAATCCTCTTTGTTGTGGTAAATAAATTAAGAACCGATGAAGAGAAAAAATTGATAAAAGATAATCTGGGTGATTTTGTAATCCTGGGTGAGCTTCCTTACAGCGATAAAGTAAGGGAATCGGATCTGAAGCACTTTTCTCCATGTGATGCGGACGAGAAATTCAAGGAATCAATTGAAGAAATTGCCGCTAAATTAGATAAATATATTGATAAAAAATAAGATTTTTCTGCAATGTACAGGTATCTTATTAAAAAGTCTTGCACCTATTTTTTTTTCAATTAGAATAAGAAACATTTGTAAAAATAAAAAGTGGTGGGTATTTGTATAGGATTATAAAGAAAGAAAAGCTGGTAGAAAATATAGACAGGTTTTATCTCAAAGCTCCCCTGATAGCAGAGAAAGCGAAAGCCGGTCAGTTTGTAGTTATAAGGATAAATGAAGAAGGAGAGAGAATTCCTTTGACTATCGCAGATTACGACAGGAAGAAGGGGGTAGTAAGCATAGTTTCTATGAGAGTGGGGAAGACTACCGCCCTGCTATCCAGTTTAAATCAGGGGGATACCATACTGGATGTGGTAGGTCCACTTGGAAATGCTTCCGAGATTAAAAACTTTGGAAGGGTAATCTGTGTAGGAGGCGGAGTAGGTGTAGCTCCCATACTTCCCATAGCCAGGGAACTAAAAAAAGCCGGCAATTATTTGATTTCTATCATTGGTGCCAGGAGTAAAGACCTTCTTATTTTAGAGGAAGAAATGAGGGACACATCGGATGAACTATACATATGTAGCGATGACGGTTCTATAGGATATCACGGTTTTGTATCCGGGTTCCTGAAAGACTATCTAGAGAAGAATTCAGCCGGCAAAACAGATAGAAAAACGAATATTGCGAGAGTGATTGCCATTGGTCCGGCACTAATGATGAATGCCGTATCAGAGGTAACGAGACCTTTTAGTATAAAGACCATAGTATCCCTTAATTCCATAATGGTAGATGCTACCGGTATGTGCGGGGCATGTAGAGTGGAAGTGGGAGGTAAAACTAAATTTGTATGCGTGGATGGACCTGAATTTGACGCGCACCTGGTAAATTTTGACCTTCTTCTGTCAAGGCAAAAGATTTACTGTGACCATGAAGGTGTATGCATGGATCTTTATCAACATAAATGCAAGTTGCCGGAGTAATGATAGGATGCAGATACGTGGTAGGATAATTTAAAGATGACCGAAAAAATAAACAAAAAGGAATTTAAGAAGGAAAAGATTCCCCGGGTGGCTATGCCTGAACAGGACCCGGAGAAGCGAATTAGGAATTTTAATGAAGTTACACTGGGTTATACCGAAGAAGACGCCCTGCGTGAAGCATTCAGATGTATTCAGTGCAGAAATCCTAAATGTATAAAAGGCTGTCCGGTGGAAATTGACATAAAAAGCTTTATTAAATTAATTAAGGAAAAAAAATTTGATGAGGCTCTGGAAAAGATAAGAGAGAAAAATGGCCTTCCTGCTATGTGTGGTAGGGTGTGCCCTCAGGAAGACCAGTGCGAAAAAGAGTGTATACTGAGTATTAAAGATGAACCGGTAGCAATTGGGAGACTTGAAAGGTATGTAGCTGATAGGGAAATGAGACAAGTAGCAGAAGGGATTAAAGAATGCGCCTGGTCAGAGGTTACCAAAAAATGTACAAGGGGAAAAGTTGCAGTAATCGGGTCAGGTCCGGCCGGCCTTACCTGTGGAGCCGAACTTGCCAGAATGGGTTATAGGGTTACCATATTTGAGGCACTGCATAAACCGGGGGGAGTCCTGGTTTATGGTATTCCCGAATTCAGGCTTCCTAAAGAGGTAGTACAGAAAGAGATAGATTATATAAAAAGCCTGGGAGTCAAGATTGAAGTAAATATGGTAATAGGAAAAATTTTAACCATAGACGATTTATTTAAAAATGGATTTAAAGCAGTCTTTATATCCACAGGAGCAGGTCTTCCTTATTTTATGGGAATCCCCGGAGAAAACCTTAACGGAGTTTACTCGGCAAACGAATATCTTACCAGGTCAAATCTAATGAAAGCTTACAGATTCCCTGAGTGTGATACCCCTATTGTTAAGGGATTACGGGTAGCTGTAGTTGGCGGAGGTAATGTAGCTTTAGATTCTGCAAGGACGGCTAAGAGACTGGGAGCAGAAAAGGTATATTTGATATATAGAAGAAGTGAAAAAGAAATGCCTGCAAGGGACGAAGAGGTAGAACATACCAGAGAAGAAGGAATAGAATTCAAACTGCTGGCCAGTCCGGTTGAAATAATAGGAAAAAATGGCTGGGTGGATAAAATAAGATGTATTAAAATGAAACTTGGAGAGCCCGATGATTCAGGCAGGAGGAGGCCTCTGCCGGTAGAAGGGTCGGAATTTGATATAGATGTTGATGTAGTAATAATGGCAATAGGCCAGGGTCCCAATCCACTTCTTACATCTTCGGTCCCTCATTTGGAGCTCACTAAATGGGGTAATATAAAAGCTGACCCGGTGAACGGAAAAACAAATATAGAAGGTGTCTTTGCAGGTGGAGATATAGTTACCGGTGCCGCAACAGTCATACTGGCAATGGGTGCCGGGAAGAATGCGGCAAAAGCTATGGATGAATATATCAGAACCGGTATATGGCAATAACTGTAAGTAAGATTTGTATTTAAAAATTTTTACCATAATTACCTTAAATAATACTGCTACTGTACGAATATATATTATAAATTTGATCTTCCGGAAGAACCTTTTTTAGGTTTTTAATATATCGGGAGTGATAATTGTTAATAAGTATTATAGAATAGGTTATAATTTTAATATCAAAAATGTAATTTTAGAATAATGGAGGTATAAATGAAAATCAAAGGCTTATCACTAAGATTATTATTCATCTTGCTTGTGAGTGTCTTGATATCCGGGATGATTTTTACCGGATGTAGGGCAGAAGCAGCTAGAGGGGAAGCGGAATTTGAGACTTTCGATGAATCAGTGGTAGCAATGGAAGAAGCAGTT
>CAZLEB010000089.1:0-4569 GCA_964558475.1 uncultured Actinomycetota bacterium | reverse complement strand
GAAGAAGTTTACAAACCTGATATAATTGGAAAAGAACATTTACTATATAAAAAGCCCGGACACAGGTGCATTTAATATTTATTATTAATTGAAAATATTTAATTTTTAGTATTTAATTATTTAAATAACTTATACTATTAAGGAGCAGTTTCACAAATGGAAGACGAAAAAGAAGCATGGATATATCTTGTTGAAATACTCATCAAACAGGGCAAATACGATGAGGTTGATAGGGCCTGCAATGACGCTCTGAAAATGGATAGAAAATTCAAAGAAGCGTGGTATTATTCCGGTATTAATTATTATAAACAGGGTAAGTACAATGAAGCCGAACTGGCCTGTATGGAAGCGTTGGAATTAGATAGAAAATATATTGATGCGTTGCTTTGTCTTGGTGCCACTCTTTTTAAACAGCATAAATATTCCCAATCTGAAGAAACTATTAAAGAATTGATAAAATTGGATGAAAATAATAAAGAAGCCTGGAGAATTTTACATATAATATTACAAAAACAGGGAAAATATAAAGAAGCTGAAATAGTACATAAAAAAGCAGAAAGTATTAAATAAATTTAAAAATAATTTATACTCGGTCCGTCCTTTCAAGTCCCTGAAAACATGCATCTAGCATGTTTTCATACAATTAATTCTTAACTTACTTGGGGAATTTTATATTTTTACTGGTGTCGGAAGGGGGACTTGAACCCCCATGAACAATATTGTTCACAAGGCCCTCAACCTTGCGCGTCTACCAATTCCGCCATTCCGACATACCGAAGGTTTTACTAACTTTAAATTGAAGATTATATAATAATTTTTGGCTTTATTAATTCTAAAAATAATATTTATTATTGTCAATAAACCATTAGATTGTTAGATGAAACCGAAAATTACCAGGCTTTTATAGTTCCTACTCCTCTTTTGGTTTCAGGCTGATAGCCAGATGTTCCAGCAGGTTTCCTGGTTTAACCAATAAACTGAGATTTTCATTTTCTTCCAGATCTTTCATTAAGTCCAAATCAACAGGAATACTCAGTAAATCTATCTCCCCATCTTTGAGCATACTAACCAGGTTATTAATATCTGTATCAAACAAAATCCTAACAGAATCTATTTTGGATATTTCCACAAAATAATATTCATTTTTTTTCAGTAATAAATACTCTCCATCCGCACACTCTTCTATTTTATAGGGACCGTTGGCTACAATATTCTCTACAGAAAAATTATTTATATCCTTCCCCTCCAATGATCCTGCTTCCAGCACAACACCAAAAAGCTTTTTCCAGTCTTTAACTTTTTCTTTAAATATAATATTAAATTCCTTTTCATTTATTACTTCAATTTCTTCTACTTTAGAGTAATCTTCATCAATACTCATATTACTATAATTCTCCAGTATGGTATCATAAGTACTCTTAACATCCTCGGATGTAATAGGATTTCCATTTTCCCAGAATATTCCGTCTTTAAGCAGAACCCTTACTTTCAGATCCGGTACACTGTTTGTATTATTTTCAGATAAGAAGTCCCCTTCTACACCTTCTACAAGTACTTCTTCATATTCCCCATTTTCATTTATCTCCCATAAACCCTTTAGCACAAGATTATTTATATAATCCAAATCGAACGGATTTGAAAGCTTGCAACCTTCTCCTTCATACCCGATAATAATTTCACTTATCTCACTATTTTCCTGTTCTTCACCTGACAAAATCCAATTTTCAATATTTAAAAAAATTCTATTATTTTTAACACTGATATCTATGTTTTCTATTTTTTTATTACTATATGCAATAGAAAATAACCTGTTATACAGCGGTAATATCACTGCATCCTTAGCCAGGGTATCCTGTAAATCCTTAAATAATTCTTTCTTCTTTTCACTATCGATTTCAACCATAATCTTTCGCAGAATCCTATCGGCTTCTGCATTCTCATACCAGTAAAAATTTTCACAATTTTTATTTTCATCTGTTGCAAGAGGCGGTATCTTTTCAGAACTAAAATTGTAGTTTAATCTGCTTCCATCAAAATTATAAATTGACCAGATCCCCAATTCGTAGTCTCCTTTTCCAACAAAATCCTGATACCATTCTTCGGAAGGCTTATTGAATACCCATAATTTTATTCCAATTTTATCCAGATCTTCTTTGATTATATCCTCTATTATCTGTTCTGCGCTTTTATCACTTGTAGCACCTATAGTAATATATAATGGATTATCAACACTGTACCCTGCCTTACTTAAAAACTCTTTTGCCTTATTTAAATCATAATCGTATTCGGACCAGGAGGGGTTATAATAATAGGAGTTTTTATCAAATAAACTGTTGAGCACCTCGCTATATTTACCAAGCAATTCATTAACAATCCTTTCCCTGTCTATTGCGTAAAATATGGCTTTCCTGATATTAATGTCATTAAGAAGATTCTTATTCATTTGCTTTTCTTTTGATTCCAGAAAAAACTCCTTGCTGTTTATGTCCAATTCTTCAATAGTATTTTTTTCGCTATTAGCTTCATCTTCCTCATTTACCGTGTTAAATAGTCCCATATCATTATATTCACACGAATACATAAAAATACTTATGAATATAAGTATCACTAGAATAATTAATATTATTTTATTAAGTTTAATCATTTATCAACCTTTTAAAATCCAATTTCTTTTTTAAATAGGCTTTCCCGCAAAAAAACATGCGGCAAGATGCTCATTTTCATTTTTTGAATAATTTTTTAATTCAGGTTCTTCTCTGCTGCAGATATCCTTAGCATTCGGACATCTTGGATGAAAACTGCAGCCTGAAGGAGGATCGATAGGACTTGGGACATCCCCTTCTAGAACGATTCTCCTCCTTTTCCTCTCCATTTCAGGATCAGGAATAGGAATTGCAGATAACAAACCCATTGTATAGGGATGAAGCGGTTTTTTATACAAATCTTCACTATTTGCAACTTCGAACAGTTTTCCGAGATACATTACACCTATTCTATCACTTACATGCTTTACTACAGAAAGATCATGGGCAATAAAAAGATAAGTAAGGTTAAATTCTTTCTGCAGATCCGTTAGTAAATTTAGAATCTGTGCCTGAACAGATACATCAAGAGCAGATACAGGTTCGTCACACAACAGTAATTTTGGAGTTAAAACCAGAGCTCTTGCCACCCCAATTCTTTGCCTCTGACCACCACTAAATTCATGAGGATATCTATTTATATGTTCTGGATTAAGACCAACTATACTTAAAAATTCTTTCACTTTTTTCATTCTATTTTTTTTACTGTCGATTTTATGTATCTCCATTGGTTCACTTATAATATCCCCTATAGTCATTCTAGGAGAAAGCGACGCATAAGGATCCTGAAAAATTACCTGGATTTCTCTTCTTATTTTAAACATTTCCCTGCTCGTAAGTTTAAATATATTTACTTTATTATATATTGCTTCCCCACCAGTCTGGGGTACGAGCCTTAATATCACCCTTGCAACAGTTGTTTTACCACAGCCTGTTTCACCTACAAGTCCAAAGGTTTCTCCTCTCCTAATAAAAAAACTTATATCATCTACCGCTTTTACAGAACCTGCAAATCTTTGAGACAAAAATCCGCTTCTTAATTTAAAGTATTTTTTTAAATTTTTAACTTCTAATAAAATATTATTTTCCATATTTAATTACCAAATCTTTCAAGTACTCCATCCATGAATTCTTTTGCCCTGTAACATGAGACATGATGGTCTTTCTCTATTTCTACTAAAGGCGGGTATTCTCTTTTACAATTATCCCCGACATATTTGCATCTTGCCCGGAAAATGCAACCCTTTGGCAAATCTATTAAACTTGGAGGTAATCCCTCGATTGGTTTTAATTTTTTTCTCTTTTCCTCATCTAGCCTTGTTATGGATTTCATTAATCCAATTGTATATGGATGCATCGGCTTATAGAATATATTATCAACATTTGAAAATTCAACAGGCTTACCCGCATACATTACCATTACCCTATTTGCATATTTTGCCACCACGCCGAGGTCATGTGTTATTATTATTATCGAGGAATTTGTTTTATGTTTAAGCTCATCCATTAATTCCAGTATTTGAGCCTGAATTGTTACATCAAGTGCAGTTGTTGGTTCATCAGCTATAAGAACACTGGGACTATTTGCAATTGCCATGGCAATCATCACTCTCTGTCTCATACCCCCGCTGAACTCATGAGGGTAGCTCGCAAACCTTCTTTTAGGTTCCGGTATTCCAACCATTTCCAGAAGTTTCAAACTTTCTCTTCTGGCTTCTTCTTTACTTAATTTTCTATGCACTACTAAAGATTCTATAACCTGGTTGCCAACTGTATATACAGGATTTAAAGAAGTCATTGGATCCTGAAAAATCATTGAAATTCTATTGCCCCTGAAATTTCGAAGCTCTTTTTGCCTAAGTTTTAATAAATCCTTCCCGTCAAAGATTATTTCACCCTCAACTATTTTTCCCATTGGCTCCGGAATCAATCTAAGAATTGAAAGAGCAGTTACGCTCTTACCGCAGCCGGTTTCGCCTACAATACC
>CAZLEB010000088.1:0-4611 GCA_964558475.1 uncultured Actinomycetota bacterium | reverse complement strand
TGTAATCTTCCTATTCTGCCAACACCAATAATACCTATATTAACTTTTTCCATAACATACACTTCCTTTCTTTTTATTTTCTAAAATCAATCTTTCGACACAATAGATCTCTTAAGGTGCCATCTCCCGTATCAACAATAAAGCAATCTTCTTCCAGAGAAATCATTATCTGAGTGGCAATACCCGCTTGAGAATAAAGAACAGTTGCATTCATATTTCTCTCTCTAAAATAAAATTCAACTTTCTCGAGTTACAATAATATCTTCAGGTGGCAGGTGAAAAGTTACCTCTTCCCCAAGTTTAAAATCATACTTCGCCTCAGCATTAGTCCTAATTTCCCATTTCCCCATTCTTATCTTATAATCAATGGTATTTCCTAAATAAGAAGATTGAATAATCTTTCCTTTAAATATATTTGCTGTACTTTTATCGCTTTTATTTTGATCTTGAATAAATTTAATTACGCTCATTCTCATAGCAACCGAAACCTTTTGCCCTATATCAAAACTATGATTAAAACTATGAATAACCAAGCCTTCATCGGTTTTTACCATAACCTTTTTCTTCCCTTCAGTAAATGAATCAATTTTGCCATCAATAAAACTGGTAACTGCAATAAACCCTGCCACAAATTTATTTTTTGGATTCGAGTAAATTTCCTTCGGTGTACCGGATTGAACTATCTTGCCCTGGTCAAGAATTACAATCTTATCAGAAATTACTAACGCCTCTGCTTGATCATGGGTTACATAAACTGCAGTAATTCCAAGTTTTTTCTGCAATTCAGTAAATTCAAAGCGCATCTCTTCCCTTAATTTTGCATCTAAATTGCTTAATGGTTCATCAAGCAGCATTATCTCCGGTTCAAATACCAATGCCCGCGCCATAGCAATACGCTGCTGCTGCCCGCCGCTCATCTGCCGGGGATACCTATTTTCGTAACCTTCCAATTGTACCATGCCTAATATTTTCTTTATTTTTTTAGTTATTTCATCCTTGGGTACTTTTCTAATTTGCAAACCAAAAGCTAAATTTCCATAAACAGTCATATGCGGCCAAAGTGCATAATTTTGAAAAACCATCCCGATACCCCTCTTTTCAGGAGGGGTGGGGGTAATTTTTCTATCATCTAAATATATCTCCCCTCGGTCAGGATTCTCAAAACCGGCAATACATCGAAGTGTAGTCGTTTTACCACATCCGCTCGGGCCCAAAAGACTTAAAACCCTACCCTCTGTTGCCTCAAAACTAACTTCTTGAACTGCTTTTACCTTTCCGAAATTTTTGCTTAAATTATCTACTTTAAGAATTGCCATAAAAATAATTTACCTCCAAGAAATATATGGTTATTTTAAAACTTTAATTTATCCTCCCATTCCTCCTAAATGTTCAGCTTTGAGAAATTTTTGAATCACTATCATAAAAATAATTGAAGGAATTAATAACAATATAGCGGTTACCGATGCAAACTGAATATTAGACCCACTTGCTGAATAGAGAGTCATAGGAAGAGTGGTTACAAAAGGCAATCCTACAAAGAATGTACCGGTAAATTCGTCCATTGAAGTAAGAAATACAAATACCGCGCTGGCTACAAGCCCGGGAGCTGAAAGGGGCAAAGTTACTTTTAAAAATGCTTTCAATCTTGATGCCCCAACGCTTCGAGCAGCTTCTTCTAACTCCGGAGGGATTGAACTAAAAGTACTTGCAGTAATCCAAACCGCAAAGACCAACCCTACAACCAGGTGCACTAAAATTACCCCAGACACAGTTCCCGTTAACCCTATTTTATTAAACATCAACATCAAATTAACAAATACCGGCTGTTGAGGAAATGCCCGAGGCAATAAAAATAATATTAAAATCATACCCTTTAAAAGAGCAGGTATCTTAAGTTTTGCCAATGCATAACCTGCCGGAATAGCAATCGCCATAGTTATTATAACTACAATCATGGCGATGCCTAAACTCAACAAAAAAGCCGGTACTACGTTTACTGCCCCCAGAGTTAAGCTTTTAGTAATTCCTAAAGCCTGGAGCCAGTAATCAAATCCTACCTTTTGGGGAAGGGTATGAGGCCAATACCATACTAAGGCCACCGACCAAATAATAGTACTAAAAAGTGGGGTAAATAAAAAGAATAAAAAAACCACAAATATTACAATTTCAATAGTTTTTTTAAATATACTTTTTTTCATAATTATATCTTCAAATACCCCCTTCTTATTCATAAAGACCCTTTTTCATCATACTTCGTACATAGTAGATTGCTAATAAACTAACCATAATATATGAAAAAACTCCTAATGCATTTGCTACTCCATAATCACCAAAATAATTTACACGATGAGCAATGTCTACAGTTATAGTAACCGGGGACTTCCCTCCAATAAGCATATAGGGGAAACTAAAACATCCTACCAGAGAACAAAAAACTAAAGTTACCGCAATAAGAATAGTGGGTTTATTCATAGGAATAAGAATCTTGGTGATAATCTGTGGTAATTTTGCTCCTACGCTTTTTGCCGCTTCTATATAAGAATCGTCAATCATCTGAAACCCCCCGCAGATAATTAATATCATAAATGGCGCTTCTTTCCATACAAAACCAAAAGTTAGGCCAACCCAATTAAAAAGCTGTAAAGGATTTTCAATATCAATTACATTTAGCTTTGCTAAAAAAAGATTCAATATTCCATGGGGAGCCAAAAAACTTCTCATCATCTGGGCAATAACTACAAAAGGAAGAAAAATGGGCAACCGATATAAAATTCCGACACTGTTAGCTAACCATCCTTTAGATAATCTTAAATATACTGCTACAAGGATACTTAAAACTGTAGCAATAAAAGTACTAAGTACAGTTACTCCCAAAGTAAATAAAATATCATACCGATATAAACGAAGTGTTTTCTCATAATTTGCTAAACTTAAAACTTCTTCTTTACTGATAAAACTTTTCCAAAATGAAGTAAGGAGAGGGTGTAAATATAATAACAAAATTACCATTACTGCAGGAAATACCAATATATAAGGAAGAAAATCAGTATAGGAGTGGGGCCTTTCGACCCCGACTCCTATTCCCCTCTTTCCAACAGCCAATTCATTCTTTAAATTGTTTCCCATTTAATTTCTCCTAAATTGGTTGCATCTTATTCACAGGCTTCTAACATAGCATCAAAATAATCGCCAAGTGGAAACGCCAAACCATACTTGGATAACATTTCCGTAGTTACATCTTGATATATTACATCAAAAGTTTCTTTGCTGACAAAATCTTTAATATTACTTCCGTCAATCCCTGGATACCAATTAAACCTCTTTACAATCTCTTCTGCCTGAAATACCGGTGAGGTTACCAATTCAACAAATTTCTTCGCATCTTCGGGATAAGCTGTATTTTTAGGAATGACAAAATACATAGGTTGTCCAGGCATGCCTGGTTCAGGAAGAAGAATGCGGGTTGCAGGATCTAACTTACCTTCTGCCATCCAGCTTAAGAACATATCAACCCAGACTGGTCCTATCCAAATTTCACCTCTATTAAGTGCATCAAGGGTTGCTACATTTCCACCAGTTAAAGTAACATCTTTATTAAACTCTTTCAGCTCTTTAATTGGTTCTTCCCAGGTGGCAATTTCAGCTTTATCAAAAGGTCCGGTAACGGCATACTTTTCATATTTCCCGGTCTTCCAATAGATCCATCCTACCGCAAATGCTACTCCTGACATACCACCTTTTATCCCATTATAACCAAATTTTCCGGGGTTTTCTTTAGTCCATTTCACTATTTCTTCATAAGTTTTGGGTGGATCGGGAACATATTTTGGATTATAGGCAAGAACTGTTTGACTATGAAACATCGGCATACAATAACCTTCTACATCAACACCAAGAGAATTTTTAGCAAAGGGAGAAGTAATATATTTCCAAGTATCTATGTCTTTAGCATAATTAAGAAGAAGGCCACCTTCCTCTAGTGCCCATTTCAAGAAAATTTGGTGTACCATTGCGACATCTATATCGCCTTCTTTTTTATCCTTATCTGCCATAAGTTTCTCAAAAATTAAACGAGAGCCTGCGTTTCCAGGACCAACATGAACGGTCATTACACTTACGTTAGGATACTTTTCAGTAAATTGAGGACCAATTACTTGTTGACCAAGTGCTAGCATATTTACATCTCCGGCAGTTATATATACCAACTTAACTTTTTCTTGAGCGCCGATATTTAAAGAAAAAATACCCAAAACCATTACAATTAACAATAAACTTATTACCCAAGTATTTAAAATTCTCTTAAACATTAACTTGACCTCCTTTTTATAATGTAAAAATATTTAAGCAGCCTTATTCCTTCACCACCTCCTCCTGGCTTTATTTTTATACTTCCTCTTTTTAAGAGAAAGAACTGATTCTATAATCATGGTATATCTATCTATGCTTTTGAATGATTATTATTTCTTTTTTAAAAATTAATTGATTGAATCCATTCGTAGAGTTTTCTATAAGTAAAATCTTTCCCCTTAACAAAAAACTCAAATCCTACAAATCCTGAATATACTTTAGAGAGTTCTTTAAGAATAAATCTGAAGTCAAGTTCTCCGGTCC
>CAZLEB010000087.1:0-4682 GCA_964558475.1 uncultured Actinomycetota bacterium | reverse complement strand
TAACCTCTATGGTGAAAGCTGATGGCATTGCAGTTTTTCCGGAAGATGCCGGGGACATTAAAAAGGATAGTGAAGTTGAAGTTTTTTTATTAAAAGGGTAGGCAAATTCAAAAGTTGCAATAGTATGCGGGGTCATAGTATAAGGAGATCCGGAAAAAGTTTGAAAATTTATATTTCAAATAATATAATCAGGTGCAAGCATAAATTATAAATAAGTAATATTTAAAAAAAATAAATATTGTCTCCGACTTAAATTTTCTAAGGCTTTAAAGCTATGAAGTTTAAGCGGTAGGGTTAATTTGGAAACGGATTAGCCTCCCATGTTTGGAAAGGAGACTTAGTTTGGGTTATTATTATATTAAGCCAGCAAGAGCTCCTTGCTGGCTTTTTAGATTATTGTATTTTGTTTGGTTGATATTGAATTTCCTTAAGTCATATTAATATTAATGGTAAAGTTGGTATTTTTAATATTCGAAAAAGAGTAAAAGAAGATTAAAAATAAAAAGGGATAAAGCATAAAATGAAAAAATTTAAATCATTAAAACTAAGTTTAATTTTTGTAATATCTATATTTATAATTATTGCTTTAGTTTTTACATTTTCTTGTAAAGGGAAAGATGCTGAAATCATTCTAGCAACTACCACTAGTACTTACGACAGTGGCCTTCTGGATGTATTGATCCCTGCTTTTGAAGAGGAAACCGGTTATAAAGTAAAACCAATAGCAGTTGGTACCGGAGAAGCTATTACCTTGGGTGAGAGAGGAGAGGCAGATATTATACTGGTTCATTCAAGAGAGGCAGAAGATAAGTTTGTTGAAGAAGGCTACGGAATAGACAGAAGAGATGTAATGCATAATGATTATGTAATAATAGGTCTGAAAGCCGATCCAGCAAATATTAAGGGACTTACAGCAGTAGAGGCTTACAGAGCTATTTCTGAAAATGAAGCTCTATTTGTTTCAAGAAGTGATGATTCCGGTACCAATAAAAAGGAAATAGAAATCTGGGAAGAAGCCGGAATCGCCCCTCAGAGTGACTGGTATATAGAAAGCGGTCAGGGAATGGGCGAAACCTTAAGGATTGCTGATGAAAAACAAGCTTACACTATGAGCGATAGGGGAACTTATCTATCCATGCAAAATAGTCTTGAACTGGTTATTTTAGTGGATGGTGATGATATACTCTTTAATCCTTATGGAGTAATAGCGGTAAACCCGGAAAGGCATAAAGACATAGATATAAATTATGAAGGAGCCCAGGCCTTTGCAGATTTTATAACTGGAGAGAAAGGTCAGGCTATAATTAAAGAATTTGGCATGGAAAAATATGGTCAGCCATTATTTTACCCGGATGTAATTAAATAATTTTATGGATATTATCTGGCAGGGAATAAAACGAGCAGCAATTTTAATTTTCACCGGAAATCGGGAGATATATGAGATTTTGTTTATGACCTTGAAAGTTTCCGGAAGTGCGGTATTTTTCTCTATGCTTCTGGGGATACCGGTAGGAGTGCTTGTAGGATTAAATAAATTCACTCTAAAGAGATTAGTTATAGCAATAATAAATACCGGAATGGGATTGCCACCAGTGGCAGCAGGTCTTATAGTTGCATTGTTTATATGGAGAAGTGGACCGTTTGGATTTTTAGAGCTAATGTATACTCCTGCTGCCATGGTGATAGCCCAGGTGCTTATTGCCACCCCTATAATTGCAGGTATAACTCTGGCGGCTGTCCAGCAGATTGACCCCAAGCTCAGGCAGCAGGCATTATCACTGGGGGCAAATAGATTTCAGGTATTCTGGATCCTGATAAGAGAAGCAAGATTGCCTGCCCTGGCAGCAATTATGGCCGGTTTTGGAGGAATAATATCGGAAGTAGGAGCGGTGACCATGGTGGGCGGAAATATTAAGGGGGAAACCAGGGTTCTTACTACTGCTACCGTTCAGATGGTCAGAATGGGTAATTTCGCTGTAGCAATCGCTCTGGTGGTAATACTGCTGATTCTTGCATTCGGAGTAAATTTTCTACTTACTTTAATACAGCAAAAGGAAAGTGTAGGATGGTTCAGGAGATTTTAAGAATTACCGGATTAAAAAAAAGATATAATATTAAATTCTGTTTGACTGTCGATGATCTTTATACAGAAAAGGGAAAGATTCTTACCATAATCGGACCAAATGGCTCTGGTAAATCTACTTTAATAAGACTTATTAATCTTCTGGAAAAGCCGGATAGCGGGAAAATATATTTTAACAATTGTGAAATAAGCGATAGAGGTGTCAAATCTATAGAAGTAAGGAAAAAAATGGCAGTAGTTTTTCAGGAACCCCTTCTTTTCAATACATCGGTTTACAACAATATAATAATGGGATTGAAAATAAGAAAAATAAAATTATCAGAAGTCAGGGATAGAGTTGATTATTTTATCAATAAATTAAAAATCGAAAGTCTACTTAACCGGAGCACCAGGAATCTTTCCGGTGGTGAAAAGCAGAGGGTGTCACTGGCCAGAGCCATGGTTCTTGATCCTGAACTGCTGCTCCTGGATGAACCTCTGGCAAATATTGACCAGAGTTCACGCGAAAGTTTACGTCTGGATTTATTTGAAGTGCTGAAGAGTTACGGTAAATCGGTAGTGTATGTCACCCACGACCGTAACGAAGCTATGGTGCTGGCAGATGATATCGCAGTAATGGATAAGGGGAAAATATTACAGTTCGCCGGGAAGGAAGAAGTGTTCAGGAAGCCTAAAAATGAGTTTATAGCCAGATTTGTGGGAGTTGAGACGATAGTAAACGGGATTATCCTTGAAAGCAGAAGAAATGTCTGTCGAGTTGGAACAGGTGAAGAAAATAACAATAATGAAATATTTGTAGTTGGCAGTGAAAAAAAGAATAATGCAGTTACTCTGGCTATAAGACCAGAAGATGTAACATTGTATAATACAGATATATCTTCCAATGAATCTTCTGCCATGAATCTTTTTAAAGGGAACATAATAGAAATTAAGGATATTGGAATATTTAAAAGAGTAGAAATAGACTGTGGTTTTACATTGAGCTCTTTTGTTACCCAGGATTCCATCAGCAGACTAAATCTGTCTGTGGGAAGGAAAATTTTTGCAGCGGTAAAGGCAAGTTCCATACATATGTTTAAGAGATAAGGAAATAAGGGATAATATTTATTTAATGGAGTATCGTGGATAATAAGTAGAGTTATGAAAGAACAATTGATAGATAATTATAATAGAGAGATTGATTACCTAAGACTCTCAGTTACCGACCGTTGTAATTTAAGGTGCATATACTGTATGCCTGAAAAAGGAATCAATCTGATGGATAGAAGAGAGCTTTTAACTTTTGAAGAAATATTGGAAGTGGTAAGGATACTGTCTGAACTGGGAATAAAGAAAATAAGACTTACCGGGGGAGAACCACTTCTCAGAGATAATATACTGGATTTGATCCAAAGTATAAGAAGCATTCCGAAAATTGAAGACATTTCCCTGACCACTAATGGGACATTGTTGGATAGATTTTTAAAAGATATTTACAGGGCTGGTATAAGAAGAATCAATATAAGTATGGATAGTTTGGATCCAAAAAAATATAGGGAGATTACCAGGGGAGGAGATCTTAGTAAAGTCCTAGCAGTTGTAAAAAGATCTATCCATATGGGTTTTGAATCTGTGAAAATAAATGTGGTGCTCACCAGTTTATTTGACTGCGAAGATTCTTTAGAATTTATTAAGCTTGCTATGGAAAAACCTGTAAGTGTTCGGTTTATAGAAATGATGCCTATATCAGGCTTGGATGCAGTGGAATGCAGCAGCAATATGGTTGATGCAGACAGGCCGGAAATAAGTATAAACGATATTCTTGGATATATAGGTAAATATGGAGATTACGGGCGAGTAAAAGAGTTTAACAGGTATGGTCCAGCAATCTATTATAAGATCGAAGGAAGCAAGGGAAGAATCGGATTTATTGTGAATAAAAGAGACTCTTGTTTTTACTGCAACAGGATAAGACTTACCCCCAGCGGAAACATAAAATTATGTTTGTTTTCCAGTTCAGAACTTGATATAAAAAAAGAGCTTAGAGGTGGCTCTGATAGTGATAGAATGAAAAAAATTATTAGAGATTTTGTAAGGGAAAAACCAAAGGACAGAAATCACAATATAAGTTGGAAAAGAAAAAGTGATCTGCAAATTGGCAGTTCCATGAATAAAATTGGAGGGTAGATAAAAATGAAAGATTCGGAAAACTTTACTCATATAGATGAGCAGGGCAGGGCTAAAATGGTTGATGTGAGTAATAAAAAGATAACTTTAAGGACTGCTAAAGCCAGGGGATATATTATTTTGAATAAAGATATCATCGGTAAGATTAAAGATAACCAATTAGAAAAAGGCGATGTCTTAACTGTAGCAAAAATTGCCGGGATGAATGCGGCAAAAAAGAACTGGGAACTGATTCCACTCTGTCACCAGATAAAGCTTACGGATGTAAACACAGATTTCAGGATACTAGAAAGAGGAAATAAAATAGAAGTGATAGCAAAGGTAAAAGGTTTTGATGTTACCGGAGTGGAAATGGAAGCTCTTATGGCTGTAAGCATCAGTCTGCTGACTATTTATGATATGTGTAAGGCAGTTTCAAAAGAAATGAGAATAG
>CAZLEB010000086.1:0-4752 GCA_964558475.1 uncultured Actinomycetota bacterium | reverse complement strand
GTTGTTTTAATATAACCTAAAATTATTAGTAATAGGATATCTTCTGTCCTTACCAAATGCCCTGGGGGTTATCTTAATGCCAGGAGAGCCCTGTCTTCTTTTATATTCATTGGAATCGACCATTCTAATTACATCTCTTACTATTCTTTCTTCAAATCCTTTTTTTATAATTGAGCGGTAATCCAGATCATCTTCTATGTATGCCTTAAGTATGGGATCAAGGATTTTGTATGGAGGTAATTTATCTTCATCTTTCTGGTTAGGTTTAAGCTCTGCCGAGGGAGCTTTGGTAATTATTTTTTTAGGAATTATATTTGAATATTTTTTATTGATATACCTGCAGATTCTGTAAACCATTGTTTTATATACGTCCTTAATTGGTGAAAATCCTCCTGCCATATCACCATAGAGAGTACAATATCCAACACTTATTTCACTTTTATTGCCAGTAGACAGCACAAGCCAGCCGTTTTCGTTGGCTGCAGCCATTAAAATGTTTCCCCTGACTCTTGCCTGGATGTTTTCTTTAGTAATGTTAACCTCAGAGTGTTTAAATATATCTCTTAAGCTTTCAAGATAGCTGCCATAAATATCCCAGATGGGAATAATAGTATATTTAATACCAAGGTTGCGGGATAATTCTATTGAATGGTCAATACTTCCCTTTGTTGAATAAAGAGAGGGCATCAGGATTCCATTAACACTTTCCTTCCCCAGAGCGAGAGTAGCAATTACTGCCGTAAGCGCCGAATCTATACCCCCGCTTAAAGCAATGACTACTTTTTTGAATTTATTTTTCACCACATAATCTCTGGTACCCAGAATTAAAGCCTGAAGTACTTCTTCTTCTTTGCATAAAATACCGTGTTCATATCTGCGGCCGGTTTTATGTTCCAGATCTTTTTTCTTATTCCTTTTTTGGCTATATTTTAAGTCAACCAGAGGCAGCGGCTCATGATATTCCAATAATTTAATTCTTTGATTCTTAAAGCGGTTATCTTTTAGTCTTGCGGTTGCAATGCATCCGGTATCGAGATCGTAAATTAAAGTATCTTCCATAAACGGCTTTGAGCGTTCCAGGATCTTTCCCTTTTCGTTTATAATCAGGCTGTTTCCGTCGAATACCAGTTCATCCTGACCTCCTACCAGATTTACATAAGCAATATTTACGAGATTATCAGTAGCTGCATTAAATAATACTCTTTCTCTTTCTCTTGCTTTTTCAGTATGGTAAGGGGATGCAGATATGTTTATTATAAGTTCTGCTCCACCTATTATAGACTGAATTCTTGTTGGCCCGGAAGGATGAAATATATCTTCGCATATATTAATT
Source organism: uncultured Actinomycetota bacterium (assembly GCA_964558475.1). GTDB lineage: Bacteria > Actinomycetota > Humimicrobiia > Humimicrobiales > Humimicrobiaceae > Hydromicrobium. The sequence goes on along the minus strand of CAZLEB010000086.1, from coordinate 3,419 downwards.
CCGATAAGTGTTCCGGCTATTTTAAAAATATAATTTATGCTTCCTTTTTTAAAATATCTTTCCTCATCAAAAACAGAATAATTTGGTAAGAATTGTTTATTATATATGGCTCTTATCTCATTATTGTAGAGAACAGCTGCTGAGTTATATATTTGATTGTGTTCTTTATTGACAAAACCAACAATGGCAATGATATCTGATGTTATTTTTTTAAGCTTCTTCAGGTATCTGATGTTTTCATCAATAAAAGCAGTTTTAAGCAGCAGATCCTCCGGCGGATATCCGGTAATGGAAAGCTCCGGAAAAACCGCTATATCCACGTATTTTTTCTTTGCTTCTTCGATATGAGAAGCAATGATGTTGCAGTTTCCCTTAAGGTCTCCGACGGTAGGATTTATTTGTGCCAGATATAGTCTTATGATAGATATTTTTACTCCTTTTTATGATTTATTAACTGCTAACCAGTAATTTTTATTTATAATTTAATTATAACTCTTTTTATTGATTTAATTTACTTTTTATATAAGGGGGAAATTTTTCTCAAGTCCGATATTATTCCTGGAATAACTTCCAGAAAATAATCTATCTCTTCTTTTGTATTTTCAAAACCAAGGGTAATTCTTAGAGATCCATAAGCCTCCTCATTTGAAAGGCCCATTGCAATCAGAGTATGAGAAGGTTTTAATGATGAAGAAGAACAAGCAGAACCACTCGATACAGCGATGCCGGCATGGTCAAGCCTTAATACCATTGATTCTCCTTCTATGTATTTAAATGAAAAATTACAGTTTCCAGGCAATCTCTCGGTAGGGTGACCATTAGATTTGACCTCGTCAATTTTATCTAAAACACTGCGAGTTAAATAGTCTCTCATTTTTGTAACTTTTAATATTTTATCCGAAAGATTCTTCTGCCCAAATTCTGCAGCTTTTGACAGTCCTGCAATTCCCGGTATATTTTCAGTTCCCGATCTTATTCCTCTCTCATGTCCCCCTCCGAGAATTTGAGGCTTTATTCTCGTGCCTTTTCTTACGTAAAGAGCACCCACTCCTTTAGGGCCATATATCTTGTGGCCGGAAATTGAAAGCAGGTCAACATTTAATTTATTAACATCTGTTTTTATATTAGAAAAAGTCTGAACTGCATCAGTATGAAAAATAATACTGCGTTCCTTTAATATTTTTCCTATCTCACTAATGGGCTGGATGGTTCCTACAATATTGTTTGCATGCATAATCGTTACCAGTATGGTCTTATTAGTTAAGGATTTTTTTACATCTTGAGGGTCAACCATTCCGAATTTATCTACGGGAATATAAGTTATATCAAAACCTCTCCGGGCTAATTTTTTTAAAGGCATATGAACGGCAGGATGTTCAATTTCGGATGTAATTATATGATTACCTTTTTTCTCATATGCTTCCGCTGCTCCAATTATTGCAAGATTATCACTTTCTGTTCCACAACCGGTAAATACTATTTCCTTTGGATTAGCTCCTAAAGATTTTCCAATTATCTCTCTGGAATGTTCTAAGATTTCCTTAGCTTTAAGTCCGGGTGAATGTAGTTCGGAAGCATTACCGTAATAAATCGTAAAACAATCACTGACCACCTTTACCACTTCCGGCAGGACTGGAGTAGTGGCGCTATGGTCGAAATAGATATATTTTAAGTTTCTATTCATTATTTCCTTTAATATTTTTTATTATGCGAAGAAAAAGCTATCACTGATTTTGACTACTGTCAATAATTTATATAAGCAATCAGTAAAGAATCAAGCTGCGACGGAATAAATGCCATTATAGATGGATTTACTACAATTCAATATTATTATATTATATAAATATTTCGTTGATTTATTTGTCAAAGTTATTTAAAATTATTAAAATTATATAAATTTTACAAATTATCTAATATTTTTTTAAAAGAAAAAAATGTTAAAAAAGCTTCTGCCATACATGGAGAAAATACTCCAGCACACCAATGAAATATTTATTATAAAGGATACCAAAAATAATATCCTTTTCGTGAATGAGAAGGTTAGAGATTATGGATATGAGCCTAATAGCCTGGTAGGCAGGGAATATTTAAGCCTCCTTTCCCCCAAACATAAGGGAAAAAGATTTAAAACAGTTGTTCATAATAAAAAAGCGTTAAATTATGAGGTAGAATTCTTAAGAAGTGACGGTACTATTATAAATGCCCTGGCAAGTAATTCTCCTGTCTGGGATGATGATGGAAATATTTTATTTGTGGTTTCTACTCTTGCTGATATTACCTCTTACAAACGGCTCCAGAAGAAACTTATAGAATCTACTTACCTGGATTATTTAACCGGCCTTTATAATATCAGGTATTTATATAAGAGATTGAGTGAAGAGATAAGCAGGGGAAGGAGGAAAAAAGAAAAAATCGCTATTATAATGTTCGATATCGATAATTTTAAAAAATATAATGATAATTACGGCCACGAAAGTGGAAATAAATTACTTAAAAGATTAGGTAATATTATTCGTAACAGCATAAGAGAAGGTGTTGACCTGGGCTTCCGGTTTGGGGGAGATGAATTTCTAATAATAATAAACCAGGCAGAAGGGAAAATTGCCTTAGAAATCGCAACCAGGATTAGAGAAAAGTTTTTAAAATTAAAATATAGGAACTTAGACTTAAGTATGGGTATAGAATATTATAGAGACGACTTGAAAATTAAAAATTTTGTAGTCGGAGCTGATAAGAAAGTTTATACGGCTAAAAAATCTAATGAAAAGGTAATAGAATAATATATTGAAATTATTTTAAAATTTAATTGATTTTTATATAATAGACTCTTAGTTTAAAAGAGTCTATTTTTATTTAACAAGAAATATAAAGTCGTTTATTTTTTAAGAGAGAAAAAAGATAAAAAATTATATGAATAAGATTGCAAGAACAATATCATATATTTTTGACGGATCGTTTATTTCTATACCCGTCTTTTTAATTATATGTATGGTGGTTGTGGATAATAAAATCGAAGCAATTAAATGGGCTTCCATCTGCCTGCTTTTTGGAACTGTAATTCCCTATCTCTATATAGGATTTTTATACAAGAAAAGAGAAATAAATGATATGCATATACCAAGAAGAGAGGACAGGATAAAGCCGCTCGTCGTGTCCAGTATAAGTTATATGGTATGTTTTATTATTTTAAATGTTCTGGAGGGGCCTTTATTTTTAAAATCCATTTTTGCAGTAAGTATAGTTTCCAGTATTATTTTAACTGTTGTAACCTATTTCTGGAAAATTAGTCTGCACACCAGCTGGATAACTTTTGTAGTCATTACATTCAATATTTTATTTGGAAGGTGGATGCTTTTAATGGTCCCTCTTATTCCTGTAATCGGATGGGCAAGGGTAAGAATTAAAAAGCATACAGTAAA
>CAZLEB010000085.1:0-4767 GCA_964558475.1 uncultured Actinomycetota bacterium | reverse complement strand
CTTAGGCATGAAAGTGTTTGCTTTAAAAAGGAAGATAGAGGAGAAGGATTTAAAAAAGAAAAATATTTTGGAATTTTTAGGAGAAAAAAAAGATTTAGAAAAAGTGATTAAGGAATCAAGTTTTATTGTGGTAGCTGTTCCCCTGACTAAGGAAACTAAGGGATTAATTGGAAAGAAAGAGCTAAAGTTAATGAAGGGAAAATATCTTATAAATATTTCCCGAGGAGTGGTAATAGATGAGGAAGCTTTATTTAAATCTTTAAAAGAAGGTAATCTTACTGGAGCAGCAATAGATACCTGGTATCAATATCCTTCTTCGGAACAGAGAGAAGTGTTACCCAGTAAATATGATTTTAATAAATTAGCTAATGTAGTGATGAGTCCTCATACAGCAGGCTATACTGATAGAGCATTAGAAGAAAATATAAAGTCTGTTTTTGATAATGTAGTGAAGATTTATTACGGGGAAGAACCAGAAAGCAGAATAAATCCTGAATTAGAATATTAATATAATTAGCGCATAGCGTGTAGGATAACTAGCGTATAGCGTTTAGCGTAGAGCGTATACATTTGGTTATATGGTTAACTGGTTAAGAAAACAGAAGTCAGTAGCCAGAATATTATAAAGAGAATAAAACGGATAGTGCATACAAAATAGGAAGGCTCGATAAATTGAGCCTTCCTATTTCTTTTTCTTTTTTATCTTCTTTATTATACTATACGCTAAACGCTATACGCTCCACGCTAGTTTAGGGTTTATTTAAATATTTTAAAAATTCAGAATCAGTAGAAAGCAAGACAGTGGTTTTTTCTTTAAAAGTTTTTCTATAAGCTTCTAAAGTTCTGTAAAATTTATAAAATTCAGGGTCTTGATTAAAACTTTCTGCATAGATTTTGACAGACTCTGCTTCTCCTTCACCTTTTAAAGTTTGAGCAGTCTTATAAGCTTCCGCTAAAATAACTGTTTTCTCTCTTTCGGTTTCTGCAATAATTTTAGCTGATTCTTCCTGCCCTTCTGCTCGATATTGCTTGGCGATTCGTTCTCGTTCTGCTTTCATTCTATCAAAGATATATTTTTCGTTTTCTGGGGGTAAATCTACCCGTTTAATCCTTACATCTACAATTTGTATTCCATAGGTATTGGCTTTTTCATTACTTATCTCAGTGACTCTTTTCATAATACCTTCTCTTCTTTCCGAGACTATTTCGCTCATGTCAAACAAACCTAAATCAACTCTTAATTCGGAATAAATGATATCATCCAATCTTGCCTGGGCGCCATTTAAATCTTTAACAGTTTGTAAGAATTTCAAAGGATCGTCAATTTTCCAACGAGCATAATTATCCACAATTAGAGTCTTTTTATCTTTAGTGATGATTTCGGTCGGGGCAGCATCGTAAACTAACAGCCGGTCTTCAAAAAGTACTACATTTTGAATGAAGGGAACTTTCCAGTTTAAACCAGACTCTTTAATCGCTCTTATCGGTTTGCCAAATTGTAAAACGATTGCTTGTTTAGTTTCGTCAACAATAAACAAACTTAAATTAGCTAAGAATAAGATTGCAACAATAAGTATTATTAATAGCGTTCCTTTTTTCATTACTTGGTCACCTCCTTGGAAGGAGCAGTTAGGATACTTGAATCACCTAAGGGCAATAAATTTATTAAAGATTGATTTTCCTTTAAATCGACTATTACTTTATTCATATTCGGTAAAATTTCTTCCATAGTTTCCAGGTAGAGACGAGCTTGAGTTATATATTCACCTTTTTTATATTCAGTTAAAATATTATTGAATTTTGCAACATCACCCTCTGCTTTTTTTATTCTCTCGATTTTATAACCTTCTGCTTCTTTAGTTATTTGTACTGCTTCTCCGCGAGCTTTTGGAATTAGATCGTTTTCATATCCTTGAGCTTGATTTATATACTTACTCTTATCTTCTTTTGCGCTGGCTACATCTTTAAAAGCTTCTTGTACTTCATTGGGAGGGTTAACATCTTGTAATTGAACTGCCACTACGAAGATTCCTGATTTATACGAATCTAAAAGTATTTGAAGTAGTTTTTTTGTTTCCTCTTGTATTTCATATTTTCCTATAGTAAGCGCTTCATCAATTTTTCTTTCTCCAATTACCTGCCTTAAAGCAGCCTCAGCAGCATTTTTGACTGTCTCTTCAGGTAAAATAATATTAAAGAGATAGCTAACCGGGTCTTTTATTTTGTATTGGACGATCGCTTCCGCACTAACAATATTTTCATCCCCGGTTAACATCAGTGCCTCTGCCGGAAATTTCTGATAGCGAGCAGGCGGGCCAGGGCTAATAGTGCGAAATCCTATTTCCACTCTTTTTACCCGAGTAACTGCTGGAGTAACCACTGTTTCTATGGGATAAGGTAGATGATAATTAAGTCCCGGACTTTCTATACGGACAAATTTGCCGAATCTTCTAACTACTCCTTGTTCATCAGTGGCAACTACAAAAATTCCACTGGCAAGATAGAGAGCAATTACTAATACTAAAATAATACCAAATATTTTCTTAGAAAATATTAATTTTGGTATTTTTTCAGCAAGATTAATAATCTTCTCTTTCTCTTCATCATCATAATCTGGCATGATAATTTCCTCCTTTAATTAATATTTGTTTCTAAAACTATACCATTAATTCGGATTATTCTCAAATTTATTATATAGTATTGATTATATACTATATACTCGATACTCGATACTAAATTGCCCTTGAAATGAAAAATTAAACAAGTTATAATAGTTAAAAATTAGAAACTATCAAATTGATATAGAAAAAGATAATATTTATAGATAGTTTAAGGTAAAATAAATAATATAAATGACGAAAGGAGAAAAAATGACTTTTGTAACCACTAAAGAAATGTTAAAAGATGCTCAGAAAGGAAGATACGGTATTGGTGCATTTAATGCCAATAATATGGAGATTATTCAGGCAATAGTAGAAACCGCCGAGGAAGAAAAAGCGCCGGTGATTTTACAGGCTTCTCAGGGAGCTATAAAATATGCGGGGTTAGATACTATTGTAGCTATGGTTAAAGTCATGGCTGAAAAAGTAAAAGTACCAATAGCTTTACATTTAGATCACGGTACAGATTATTACCAAAATATAAAATGTTTAAGAGCAGGATTTACCTCTCTGATGTTTGATGGGTCAAAATTACCATTTAATGAAAATGTTGATATGACTAAAAAAGTAGTAGAGATGGCTCATACCTGTGAAATTCCGGTAGAGGCAGAATTAGGTCAGATAGGTACTATGGGAGATAGTGATGAACCCGGGGTTGCTTTGGAAAAAGTAAAAGAGAGTATGGCTGTTCCAGAGGAAGCTGCAAAATTTGTAGAGTTGACAGGAATTGATTCTCTTGCTGCTGCCGTGGGGACAATTCATGGATGTCGTACTCCTTTTGCAAAGTTAGATATCCCTCGTATCGAGAGAATAAGAGAATTAACTGGAGTTCCTTTGGTTTTACATGGTGCCTCCGGGGCGAATGATGATGAGGTCAGAAAAGGCATTGCTGCAGGAATATGCAAGATAAATATAGATACCCGCATCAGAATGATTTTTACAAAAAAGATGAAAGAGATACTTGAAGAAAATCCAAACCAGATTGACCCGCGTAAAATATTGGGACCAGCAAAAGATGCAGCCAAAGAAATCATAAGAGATAGAATGAGAGTTTTTGGTTGTACTGGAAAGGCGCGATGAATATGATTAAAAGAGTAGGCATTTTAACCGGGGGAGGAGATTGTTCTGGATTAAATCCGACTATCAGAGGAGCAGTGTACCGGTCTCAGGATTATAATTACGAAGTCTATGGCATTCAAGAAGGATGGAAGGGATTGGTAAAGGAAAATATAAACCCCCTATCTTTAAGTGAAGTAAAGGAAATAGTTGATAGGGGAGGAACTGTTTTAGGAACTTCGAGATTAAATCCTTATAAAGTAGATAATGGTATTAAACAAGTTCTTGATTCAATAAAAAGGTTTAAATTAGATGCGATAATAGCTATTGGCGGGGAAGATACTTTAGGTGTAGCTAATAAATTATTTAAAGAGGAAAATATTAAGTTGGTTGGTGCTCCTAAGACTATGGATAATGATCTTAGCGGGACAGATTACACTTTTGGTTTCGATAGTTCAGTCACCCGGGCAATTGAGGCGATGCGAAGCCTTCAAGATAGTGGACGCTCTCATCGCAGAATAATGGTTTTAGAAGTAATGGGAAGACATGCCGGTTGGGTTGCTCTATTTACCGGTATGGCTTCTGGTACAGATTGGACTCTTATTCCTGAAGAAAAAACAGATATAAAGAAGATGTGTCAGCATTTAAAGGAGGTCTATAAAAAGAATAAATATGCTTCTGTGGTAATATCGGAAGGAGTAACACTTCCTGGCATAGATATTGAGAAGGAAAGCTTGGACCAATTTGGGCATATGATATTACGGGATAGGGGAGTGGGGAATCTTTTGGCTGATTTAATTAAAAAGAATACCGGTATTGAAACTCGCCATGCAGTGATAGGTCATATTCAAAGGGGGGGTTCTCCTACACTTTTTGACCGTATTTTAGGTCTTAGGTGTGGAGTTTCTGCTGTAGATCTGATTGCTCAAGGAAAATTTGGCTATATGGCCGCCCTTAAAGGCAGTGAAGTAATAGGAGTACCTTTAGAAGAAGCGGTAAGCAAACTTAAATTGGTAGATAAAAAATGGTGGAAACTAGCACAGGTATTTTT
>CAZLEB010000084.1:0-4779 GCA_964558475.1 uncultured Actinomycetota bacterium | reverse complement strand
TTAGTATAAATGGGATCATTATAAGGTCAGCGTTAGGGAGCACGTTATTACCCGGTAGAATAGTTGAAAAATAAACAGTCAAAGGAATGATAAGAACCGATAAAATAATTATAGAGGGTTGACCGACTAAAACTACAGCATCCAGACCAATGTACAGTTCTCTTTTTGTAATCTTCTGCCTTATAAAATTAATTATATCATTTATTGTAGGGACAAGACCTTTTAAAAGTAGATTTAATGATCTTGGTAGAAGTATCATGATAATTGACAATATTAAACCGCTTGATAAAGCATAAAGAAGGTTGGGACCTAAATTCAAGTAAAAATTCTTATAACGGGTAATTGCACCGATTATAAATCCGATAATGAAACCCATGATTAAAGGTTCCGAAAAAATGCCGAGCTTATATTGGATTTCTTCATAAAAGATATGTATTTTCCTGATGAAAGGAATCCGGTTAAAGATAGCATTAATTAGATGTGAAACAGGCGCCCAGCAAATAATTTGTGCCTGCGGGTTGGAAATGCCTTTCAGACCAAAATAACTTTCAATATAAATTGCATATATGTCTGATAGTACAAAAGTTATGGCTGCGACTATCATAGCAATCAGTATTCCTATCCATTTTACTTCTGTGATTGCAAAAACAAGCGAACCAACCAGCAGGAAGCTCCAGTAATTCCAGAAATCTATATTTATGGTCCTGGTAAATCTTAATGAGAGCATAACAAGATTTAGAATTATTACAGCTATTATTATTTGAAGAATAATTGGAGAGTTTAATATGACTGCCTTGGAAACGAGCCATCCGGTATCAATAATTTCAAATTTTTTAGGAGAATTTATAAGTATGGTATTAGTAATAGGTGTAAAGAAATTTACAAAAAGGGTAAGAAGTACGGAGATACCAACCATACCAATAAATATAAATGTACAATTTTTTAAGTTTTTTAGCGGGCTCCTGGTGGTAAGCAGGCTTATTATAAGTAATATAGCCGGAATTAAAATAACCGGTCCTAATTCTATTATATATTTGACAACTATATAAGTAGTTGACATAAAATAAAATTTTCAATTTTTTAATGATTTTATATTATACTTACTATTTACTATAAAATGAAGGGAACACTTATGAATGATTGTAAAACCGGTCTATCTTCCGAAGAATCTGATAATAGTAAGGAAAATTTTGTGAATATTTATAATAAAATGTTTAAAGAGTTAGCAGATAGAGACATAGAAAGTATTACAAACAATGCAAACGGTAAGCTGGTTGATGATAAAAGGATTAAAATAAGTTTTTTTGAAAAAGAATTAATAGCAGATTTAGGTAAAGAGAAAATCTATTACCTTAAAAATAAAAAAGAAGATGAGAAAAAATATATAGATATATATTCATCTTCCCTTATTTTACATTATTTACTTAATGCAGACGGGACTCCTCTTGCAGCCAGCTGGATATCTTACAGAGAACTTCCGGGAGGGCTCTTTTATTGGCAAACGATACCTAAAGTGCTGGAGCCTCTGGTTAAAGAGTATGAAAGTAATGGAGAAGGATTTCTGAAAAAGACACTTGAAACTGGTGGAAAAAAGTATGACCAGTTTAAGTTTGCTGCGATTATTCATCCTTTCAAAATGTTTCCCGTTCTTATGGTCCTGGATGAAAAAAGTACGGAATTTGAAGCAAATATCAGAGTATTGTTTGACGGCAGTACCCCCCATTATTTAAAAACAGATGTGGTTAAATTAATAGTAATCTACATAGTCAAAAAGCTTTGCAGCAAATAAAAATATTTTAGCAGTATAGCTGAACTGTAACAATATTCGTCCCTTCATCTTGAAATTTTAATTTTTTTTTATATAATATTAGACAAATGTTCAACTATTGCACAATTGTGCAGTTTTTTAAAATATATTTATGAACAGTATAGAAAGAAAAAAATTCTTATCCAAGATAGCAAGACTTTATTATTTGGAGGGATTAACCCAGCAGGAGATTACCGGAAGGCTAAATATTTCAAGAACTAAGATTTCAAGGTATTTAGACGAGGCAAGAAAAGATAAGATTGTAGAAATAAAAATAAACTTTCCGGAAGAGGATTATTCCAATCTTGAATATAGCATAGAAAAGAAATTTAAAATAAAGGAATGTGTTGTCGTACCTACTTTTAATAAGAAGGAAGAAATAGTAAAGATGATGGCGGATCCATTGAATAATTTATTTGAAAGAGTATTGATTAATGGCAGTTATTTGGGAGTAGGCTGGGGAAGTACACTTAAGACGGTGGCAGATCATATCAATGTAAATGGTAAGTCTGACATAAAAGTGGTGCCAATTATTGGAGGCCTGGGGAAAATAGGAACAGGGGTACATACCAATTCCGTTGCTAAAAGCATTGCCGACAGACTTGGCAGTATAAGCTATGTAATGTATTCCCCGGCTATCCTGGACACCAAAGAGATAAGAGAAGTTGTAGAAAATGACAGCAATACCAGGGAAATAATAAAGTTATCTAAAAAAATTGAAACTGCCCTTGTAGGTTTAAGTGATATTGGTCCGGATTCCACATTAATTAAAACAGGCAATTTCAGTTTAGAAGAATTCAAATATCTGGACAGTTTAGGAGTGGTAGGGGATGTTAATCTCATTTTCATAGATGAAAATGGTAAGCATGTCCCAAATAATATAGATGAGAGAATCGTAAGGATTTCACCGGATAGGTTAAAAAAAGTTAAAAATGTTATCGGAGTCGCTTTTGGTAAAAGAAAATTAAAAGTTATTCTTGGCGCCTTAAGAGGCGGCCTTATAAATATTTTATTTACTGACGAAGAAATAGCGGAAAATATTATTAGTTTGGGGTAAATTATGGGAAAAGATTTAAAAGCTGAAAAGCTCTATATAACTATAGATGGAAATAAAATGGAAGATAGATTTACCGGGCTGGACAGCAGTATAAAAATAGAAATGCTTAAGAAAATGTACGAGATAAGGCATTTCGAGAATGAAGCTGAGCAATTTATTATAAGGGGGATGATTCACGGCACATGTCACCTATATACCGGTGAAGAGGCAACTGCTGTTGGGGCAATTTATGCCATGAATGATGATGATTACATCACTTCGACTCATAGAGGTCATGGCCATTGTATTGCAAAAGGTGCAGACCTGAATATTATGATGGCTGAGCTATTGGGCAAAAAGACAGGATATTGCAAGGGTAAAGGCGGATCAATGCATATTGCTGATGTTGATTCGGGAAATCTTGGCGCAAACGGAGTAGTGGGAGGAAGTATCGGGATTGCTACTGGAGCGGCACTTACCTGCAAGATGAAAAAGAATGGGAAAATTGTAGTGTGTTTCTTTGGAGATGGTGCGGCCAATCAGGGGATATTTCATGGTTCTATTAATATGGCTTCTATTTGGGATCTTCCTATAATTTATCTTTGCGAGAATAATGTTTATGGCATGTCGACATCTGTAAAGGAAGCATTTAATATAGGAAAAATATCGGATAGAAAATATGCTTATGGCATAGAAGGACTTACTATCGATGGTAATAATCTTACTACGGTGTTCAATACGGTTTCGCATTTTAGCGATGAATGCAGGGCCGGAAGAGGTCCGGTTTTAATTGAAAGCCTGACATACAGGTGGAGAGGCCATTCTAAAAGTGATGCCCAGGTTTACAGAACCAGGGAAGAGATAAAACAGTGGATGGAAAGGGATCCTATAGAAAGATATAAGAAAATTTTAATTGGTGAGAAGGTATTGACTGAAAAAGAAGACAGGAATCTAGAAAAGGAAGTAATAGGCGAGCTGAAGGAAGCAGCCAAGTTTGCCATAGAGAGCCCTTTTCCGGAACCTTCGGAAGTTGAAGATGATGTTTATGCCTGAAAATATTATTACTAATTTCTAATTTGCGGAGATATTTTACTTCAATGAGAGAACTGACATATCTTGAAGCAATAAGAGAAGCGTTGCAGCAGAAGATGAGGGAAGACAGCAGCATATACCTCATAGGGGAAGACATAGCAGAATATGGAGGAGCATTTGGCGTAACTGTAGGAATGCTTGAGGAATTCGGCAAAGAAAGGGTAAGAAATACTCCTATTTCTGAAGAAGCCATAATAGGAATTGCTATTGGAACCGCAGTTACCGGAATAAGAACAGTAGCTGAGATAATGTTTTCGGATTTTTTAACCATAGCTATGGATCAAATTGTAAACCAGGCAGCAAAAATAAGGTATATGTTTGGAGGAAAAGCCAGAGTCCCTTTAGTAATCAGAACTGCAGGCGGCGGCGGGACAGGTGCCGCTGCCCAGCATTCACAGAGCCTGGAAGCACTGGTTGCGCACATCCCGGGTTTGAAGGTTGTTATGCCTTCCTGTCCATATGATGCAAAGGGACTTCTAATATCATCAATAGATGATGATAATCCGGTAATTTTTATAGAGCACAAGTTGCTTTATAAAAATAAAAAATATATTCAAGATGTTCCTCGCCAGATGTATAGGATTCCGCTGGGGAAAGGTGACATTAAAAGAAGGGGCAGTGATATAAGCATAGCTGCTACTTCATATATGGTTCAAAAATCATTGGAGGCAGCAGAAAACCTTTCACATGAAAAAGGTATTGAATGTGAAGTAATAGATATAAGAACACTAAGACCTCTTGATATTGATATTATACTTGATTCAATTAAAAAGACAGGCAGGCTGCTCTGTGTGGAAGAGGCGCCAATTTTTGGAGGATTTATGGGTGAAGTCTCTGCACAGGT
>CAZLEB010000083.1:0-4899 GCA_964558475.1 uncultured Actinomycetota bacterium | reverse complement strand
GGTTAAATCTTTTTTATCCAGCGCATTATTTACGAGCCTGTCTGCCTCCACATTATTCTCCCGTGGAATAAGCCTTAGATCCACAATATCGTACTTAGCGAGCTTCTCGGATACTTTAAGGTATATCTTCAGGATACTTTTGTCTTTTATCTTCCATAATTTTTTAATCTGATTGTTCAGAAGCTTGCTGTCAGTAAAGAGCATTATTTTTTTACAATTGTATTTTTCCAATAGATCAAGAACCCTCTCCAGCGCCAGGTATTCAGCCACATTGTTAGTGTATTCGCCAATATAGGCACTCATCTCTTCAAGTTTATTATCCCCGTCATCAAATATTACAGCACCAACAGCAGATGGGCCAGGGTTCCCTCTTGAACCTCCATCAAAATATATCTTTAAATACTTGCGAGTTTCTTTTGCCATTTAAGACTCCAGTTCCTTTTTTATTGCATCTATTTCTTCCCTGTAAATTACGGCCATCCTGCCGCACAGCGGGCACCGGTAGATTTCATCTATATCTTCTATCTCTTCAGCTGCAATTGCCGGTATCTGCATATTGCATACACTGCAAAAATTGTCTTTAAGTACTACAACGGCAATACCGCCTTTTTTGCCCTTAAGTTCATTATATTTTTTTAAATAATCATTGGGTATCCTTTTAGTAACGTCCTCTCTTCTCTTTTTTAATCCCTCTACGATATTCTTTAATACCTCTGTCTTTTCATTTATCTCACTCTTTATCCGGTTGACACCCGCTTCTGCTTTATCTTTCTCTGCTTGAGACAGTTTTACTCTCTCCGATATTTCTTCCAATTCAATCATTAGTTCCAGGATTTGATCTTCCATCTCCGAATTCTTTTGTTTTAAAAATATCACTTCCTGCTGATAATTTTCCAGTTCCTTCGTACTGGTAATAGTACCGCTAAATAACTTACTCTCATCGTTTTTAATTTTTTCATTCTGCATCCCTACAGTATCCTCAAGTTTCTTACGCCTACCTTCTAAACCAATATATTCACTATCTACTTTATCAAATTTTTCCTTAACCTTTTCAAATTCATCCTGGGTAGAAACCAGTTCCTTATTATTTTTAATCCTTTCAATCTCAGAAGACCTTGCAGAAATTGCATTTTCTATCAGCTGCAACTCTACCAGATCTATTACATTAAATTTTGGTTCAGTCAAACTTATACCTCCATGATTCATATCCTGACCTGCTTTTTAATATATCGACTTTAATTTTCTTTTCCTTAAAAAAATCTTCCAGTTTATCAGATATACCAGTGATAGCCAGCTTTTCACTGCTGCCATGCCCTGCCGCAATAAGTATCTTACCACTTTCTATAATCTGCAGGGCATTTTGATAACCAATTTCACCCACTATGACCAGATCACAGTCTATATCCGTGAGACTTCTGGTAAGAGAATTGGCACTCCCGCATACCACTGCCACTTTAGAGATTTTTTTATCATTAACCTTTAAACTTTTTTTGCACAGCCATCCAAAACCATCTATCTCAAGCTTTTCTTTAATCTTTACGGCAAAATCTTTAAAAGACAGAGGTTCTTTTAGCTTACCCCATCTTCCAATCCCAATCTCCTTGAATTTGTTCTCAATCTTATACAAATCATATGCCGCTTCCTCGTAAGGATGGGCTTCTATGGTTGCTTTAATTAGATCACTCAGGTTTCCTTCATTTACAATGCACTCTATTCTTACCTCATCAACATAATTTATACAGCCGACTTTACCTGTATAAGGTTTTGAGCCTTTCTGGGGAATAAAAGTACCTTTGCCTTCTATATTAAAAGTACAGCATGAATAATTCTGCCATTTGCCCCCGCCATGCCGGCAAATAACTTCTCTAATTTTTTCCTCTGCTTCTTTAGGTACAAAGACAACAAATTTATACCACTGCTCGTACTTATCTTCGATTATTTTTATATCGGTTAGTCCTAGAGTGCCGGCAACAAGATCATTTAATCCTCCTGCCATCATGTCGTAATTGGTATGGGCAGAGTAGACTGCTATTCTGCTTTCTGCCAGTGCCAGTACTTCTTTTTCACCGGCTCTTGAACTTAAGATAGTATCAAGAGAATTAAATATCAATGGATGATGGGTTAATATCAAATCGGAGTTTGTGCTTATTGCTTCATCTACTACATCACCGGTTATATCCAGAGTTACAAGGATCTTCTTTATATCCCTTTGGGTATTTCCAATCTGCAGGCCTGCCTTATCCCAGCTTAGAGCAAGGCTTTTTTTAAAAATTTTATCCAGGCATAAAGCAAGCTCTTCAAGAATCATTTAACTTAAGTAAAATTGTATTATTAGAATAAATATTATAATATTTAATCTGAAATAAAAAGACATTCTTTAAGTCATACTTACTATTTTCAAAGGAGAGATATTGGATTTACTGGATAATGAAAAAAGGATTCTCGAAAGTATACCTGAAAAAATGATAAAGGTTCTTTATGATTTTCCCGGGCAGTTTAAGACAGCAGAAAATATCATCCGAAAACAAGAATTATCATTCAATAAAAAGTTTAAAAATGCAATTATTCTGGGAATGGGCAGCTCGTCCAATGTGGTATACAGGCTGATAAATTCAATAGATATAGACAGGGTAAATATTCCTGTCTATCTCTGTTCAAGATCCACCATGCCTTCCTGGGTAAACAGGGACACACTGGTGGTTGCCGTAACTCACAGTGGAAATTCAATTGAAGTACTCGAGGCAGTAGATAAAGCCCTCGGGTTAGGTACCGATGTGGTTGCTATTACTACCGGCGGCAAACTGAAAAAAATAGCCAGCAATAATAAAGATATAAGACTCATTGAATATGAATCAGATACCATGTCAAGAATGGTAGTAGGCTATATCTATGTTTTCGTTTTGAATATATTAAACGAAGCGGGTGCCGTGGACATCTGCAGTGACAGAAAAGAATGTCTTCTGGGAATTGACTGGAATGAGGTTGAAAGCGCTTTATCCGGATTATCAAAGGAACTGGGTCCCGATGTAAGAACAAATATAAACATCGCCAAAAGAACTGCTGTCAATTTGTTTGGCAATATCCCAATTATATATGGAAGCAGTATGCTGACCGGAGCAGTAGGATACTGGTTAAAAAGCCAGATCTGTCTTAACAGCAATAACTTCGCACATTTTAATACTATCCCTGAGCTGGATCATGATGAAATAGCTGCATGGGGAATGAAACACGAGTTAAGAAATAAATTTTTTGTACTTTTTATTACCGATAAAGACTCGAAAGAAGAAACTTTAAGAAGAGTGGAAATACTCAAGGGAATTCTGTTAGAAAAAAGAATTAACTTTGAAGAAATTATACTGGAAGGCTCAAATGACACTATAAAAGGATTTTCCGGTATCTTCCTTGCAGATTGGATCAGTGTTTATCTGGCAGTATTAAACAACGTGGATCCCACTTCCTCAACACCGCTCGATTTAATGAAAACCAGATTTGAACGAGTCAGTTCTTCTAAGGATAGCATAGATATTCTAGATGTGTAGACAGTTTATTTTTATATCAAAGTATTAATAAATAAAGTCCTTAAAGTTATATATTGCACTTTCTATTTCAAAGAAGTCTTAATTACCGGAAGGAAGGTACGTATGAAAAAGGTATTAGTATCTCTCACCGTAATATTTATATTGTTTTTAGTTAGTGGCTGTAAATTGACTGCAGAGAAAGCATCTGAAGAAACAAAAGAGCCAGTAGAAAACAGAGACAATGAGCTGGAAGAAGAAACTACCGAATCAGCAGTTACCTATTCAAGCAAACTGGCCGATGCTAAAATTGCTTTCATGTGCGCATCTGTAGGCTCGAATTGGAACATAAATGAACATTTTCCTGATCTGAATATTACTGTTTATGATGAGTATCAATTTGATAAAGGTAATGTTATCAGAGATATTTTACAGAGCGATAAACCGGACATTATGATAATCAAGGAATGTGCCGCTTATTTTCCTCCTGAAACATCTATTGAAGCTTATAAGAATCTATTAAGAGACTGGGTCAACCTTTGCAGAGGTGAAGGAGTAATACCAGTCCTTACCACAGTTGTTCCTATCGACCCCGATAATCCCGGTAACTGGGAAGGCCAGCTTGAATCCCTCCTTGAATTTAATGATTGGATCCGTGATTATTGCAGAGACGAAAATATCTCGGTTCTGGACCTGGAAGCAGCTTTAAGAGTAAGCGAGGATAATAGAACTCTGGATAACAGATATGACTCGGGAGATGGGCTTCATCCCAATGATCTGGCATATTCAGAAAAGTTTGATCACATTTTAATACCCGCTCTTGAGGAAGCACTTGAGAATTGAAGGAAGTGAGCCAGTATTTTTTATTTTGGCTACAATTATATGCCCGCTAGCATTGCTTGTTGGGATTATTGGCAGTATAGTTCTAATAGCAAAGAAGAAAGTAATATGCCAATCAAGAATTTAATTATATTTATCTCATGAGTAAAACTTCCAATTAGATATATCAAGTTGGTGGGCCTAAGCGGTACAAATCTAAACCAAATATTGATGGAGATTGAGATATTTAAGAAATTGATAAAATAATGGTAGCCCCAAGTATTACAATCTCGAACCAGATTATAAATGAACTACCTAATATCTTTTAAAATAATTATTTTCTATCTATATATTTATCTAGTATAATTTGTCAAAAATAGGATATAAGTATTAATAAAGTATAATTTTTTAGGAGGAACTATGGATCTATTTGAAGCAGCAAGGGAAGGTAATATAACTGCAGTAATAAAAGCTTTAAAAGGAGGCGTTTTTAAAAAAGGCGCTGATGTTAACGCTAAATATTTCCTCGGCTGGACTGCGTTGATGCATGCTTCAGAGATTGGAC
>CAZLEB010000082.1:0-5103 GCA_964558475.1 uncultured Actinomycetota bacterium | reverse complement strand
GAAATAGCTGCATTCTGCGCTACCAGTGAAAAAAGCAAAAGTAAAATAATCAAAGAATATCCGGGCATACCTTTTTATAAAGACTATAAAGTATTGGTTAAAGAGCCGTTTATAGATGCTGTAATTATAATGACCCCCATACCATTAAATCCGGTAGTTGCCATGGAAGCTCTTGATGCAGGTAAAGACGTATTTATGGAAAAGCCGATGGCTACAAATGTTAGAGATGGAAAGGAACTGGTAAAAAGAGAGAAAGAGACAGGAAAGCAGGTTTTTATTTTAGAACAGTATGTTTATAGAAACTTCACAGATGAAATGTTAAAGATAATAAATTCCGGCAGGCTCGGAAATGTTCTTATGTTCGACAGGCTTATTCACGGCTACATAGGCTTTAAAGAGGGAGCTAAAGATTATGGAAATACGGAATGGAGAATCAGACCGGCATTCCCTCTGGGCATGCTTTTGGATGGTGGTATTCATGAAATTGCCGTGCTTTCAAAAATTTTTAGCAAACCTCTGACGGTTTATGCAACAGGAGTTAAATACAGACAGAAATATGGGGATTATGATTATGAATCCATGATTTTTGAATATAAAAATAATTTAATCGGTACCTTTTGCAATTCGTACTTCCTGGATGGGAATAGGAACTTTCTTATTATTAGAGGAACAAAGGGACTTGCATTTTATGATGAAGATTTAAAAATCACAATAGAAGAAAATAGCGGCAGGAAAGATATCGTAAAAATGAAATATGAAAATCCGTATTATGCAATGTGGAAGGTTTTTATCAATTGTCTGGAAACAAATTCAAAACCCTACTATACCACAGAGAAAGCCTTAGATGATCTGCGGATTTTAGAGGCAGTTGAAAAGTCTCTAAAAGAAGGAATAAAAATACCGGTTGAGTAGCAAATCATATTATTAACTTTACTTAATATCTAAACAAGATAGATATCAGAAATTTTATTTTCCATAGAATTCAATAAAACCACAATTTTCGCAGCAATATAATTCAAGCTGTTTTCTTTTACTCGGGACACCTTTTACCGGAAATGGGGCCTCACCATCTAGTGCAAATTCATAGGGTGGATTACCGTAATATCCAATTTTCTTTAAAGTTCCTCCGGACATTTTACCTTTACATTTTGGGCACTCTTTTGAATCTGTCACTTAAGTCTCCTTGTAAAAATTTTGATTTATATAATTCGTTTTATATAAATAGTAATACTTTTTGAGACTTAAAGAAAATTCTTTATTAATATGCATTATTTATTTACTTTATCATGGCATACTTAGACGTTTGCTAAGAGTGTGGACTAAATACTATAAAACTGATAATATAAAAAGTTATTTATGGCATTTGGAAGGAGGTGCTGAGAAATAAAACCGTAATTTTAGATTTTTGTCAATGTATTTTTCTGGAGGTTATAAATGAAGATCAAGCGTAACACAAAAATAATAATGAGTATATGTTTACTGGCGGTGTTGATTTTGGTATTACCGCTGATGAATGCCTGTAAAGGGGAAGGTGTAAAAAAAGTTGGTATTAGCCAGATTGTTTCTCATCCGGCGTTGGATGCAACCAGAGAGGGTTGCATTAAAGCTCTTGCTGATAATGGTTATGTAGATGGTGAGAATATTGAGATCGATTATCAGAATAGTGAGGGAGATATGTCACTGGTGGACACAATATCTGATAAGTTTGTAGGGGATAAGGTAGATGTAATTGTCACCATTGCCACTCCCAATACCCTGTCAGCTATAGCTGCTGCAGAAGGTACAGACATTCCAGTTGTCTTTTCTGCCGTTACCGATCCGGCTGGTTCAGGGATGGTTGAGAGCTGGGAATCCCACCCTAACGATAATGTAACTGGAGTAAGTGATATGATTGCTGTGGCGGATGATGTTGACCTGATAACTCAGATAGTACCTGGTGTTGAGACTATAGGCACTCTTTACAATGATGGTGAGGCAAATTCGGTGTTCTTGGTAGAGAAGCTCAAAGAAGCATGTCAACCACTTGGCATTGAAGTGGTGGAAAGACCAGTTTCTACCAGTGCCGATGTTCTTACAGCAGCCCAATCTTTAGTAGGACAAGTGGACGTTATCTGGGTTGGTACTGATAACACTGTAGTCTCTGGCCTGGAAGCGTTGATTGGAGTCTGCGAAGAGGAAAGCATTCCTCTGTTCCCCTCTGATCACGAGTCAATAGAAAGGGGCGGTATTGCCTGCTACGGATTTGACTATTACGATATTGGCTACCAGACAGGTGAGATGATAGTTAAAATACTGGAGGGAGCTAATGCTGCCGAGACTCCTGTTGAGAAAGGCAAGATAGTCAGTCTCTCAGTAAATATCGCTGCGGCAGAAAGAATGGGTGTTACCATTCCTCAAGAATTAATAGATGCTGCAGAAATAGTATATGAGGAATAGAGGTTAATAGTTTTAGTTTTAAAAATTTTATAGATATTAAAAAGTATCCACAAGGATAACATGAGGGGATAAGCACTCTTGGATTATGTTATAAATTTTCTGTCGGGTTCTTTATATGAGGGCTTGGTCTATGGATTTGTAACCCTTGGAGTATACATAACCTTTCGAGTGCTTGCTTTCCCCGACCTTACTGTAGATGGAAGCTTTCCTCTGGGTGGGGCCGTGGCTGCTACCCTTATCGTAGGTGGTGTCAACCCCTGGCTGGCAACCCTGGTTGCCTTCATTGCTGGTATTTGTGCAGGGCTGATGACCTCCTTGCTCAATACCAAGCTTAGGATAAATGCCCTACTCGCCGGTATACTAATGATGGTCTCTCTATATTCTATAAACCTGGCGATTATGGGGCGATCCAATATCTCTGTCCTCCGCGAGGCAACGGTCTTTAAAAAAACTGCCCAATTGTTTGGTGTTGAACCTACCACCACCCTGTCAGTTATATTTATGGTAGTTCTTGCTATTGTCATTCTCGGCATTTTGAACTGGTTTCTACGCACCGAGATCGGCCTGGCCCTAAGAGCTACAGGTGACAATGAGCAGATGGTAAGAGGTCTCGGGGTTAGTACTGATATGACCACGATAATAGGTGTTTCCCTCTCAAATGGCCTTGTTGCTCTATCAGGAGGGTTAATAGCCCAAAAGCAGGGCTTCGCTGATGTAGGTATGGGTATCGGCATGATCGTTATGGGCCTGGCATCGGTGATAATTGGTGAGAGATTATTTCGCCCTCGGGGTGTTACAACCATTCTGCTTGCGGTGATAGGTGGATCTTTGGTTTATCGCCTGTTTCTCGGTATCGCTCTTAGATTGGGATTACCTCCAAACAATTTAAAGCTGATTACAGCACTGCTTGTTATCATAGCCTTGGCAATACCATACATACAAAAAAAGGTGCGGGGTGAATGGATACCGCCAGCAGCAAGGATGTAGAGTGGGAGTTCATATGATTAAGAATCAAAGCTTGGTAAAACTCAGAAAAGTAAGCAAAGTATTTTTAAGAGGTTCTGTAGACGAGGTCACAGCACTGGATAACGTCAGGCTGGATGTCGGTGCTGAGGATTTTATTACTGTCATTGGCAGTAATGGAGCCGGTAAGACTACCCTGTTAAATATTATTGCTGGTGTCTATCCACCAGAAAAAGGTGGCAAGATCACAATCAATGGCCAGGATGTTACAAGGCTCAGCGAACATAAGCGTGCACGATATGTTAGCAGAGTCTACCAGAACCCTCATATAGGTACTGCCGCAAAAATGACCATAGAAGAGAATCTGTCTCTGGCTATGTTACGTGGCCAATCAAGGGGATTAAGAATCGCTACCAATAAAAAGCGCAGGGAACTCTTCAGATCAGTATTAGTCCCATTGGGATTAGGACTTGAGGATAGGCTATCTGCCCTGGTTGGCACACTTTCCGGTGGACAGAGGCAGGCTCTGGCTCTTGTTATGGCTACTATCAGTAAACCATCACTACTACTCCTTGATGAGCATGTAGCTACTCTGGACCCTCAAACAAATCGGATAGTCCTTGAGCTAAGCGAGATAATTGTGCAGAAAGAGAAGATGACCACTATAATGGTTACGCACAACATGGAACATGCTCTACGCTATGGCAACAGGCTAACTATGATGCATAAAGGTAAAATCATTGTTGACATACATCAGAAAAAGAAGTCCGACCTATCTGTTAACGACTTGGTAATTGCTTTTGAACGTGCCAGTGGAGAAAGATTTGCTGATGACAGTATAATGCTTCATAACGTTGATTCTTAAGCTCGACCTTGGTTATAAACAATCTTGATAAACATATAACCTTAGAAGATAGTAAAGATAGAGTTATAGAGACATATGAAAAATAATTCAGATATTTCTTTTAAAATTATACACTCCCTCGAAGAACTTATTGCTGCTTACAATGTTAGATTTACTGTATTTTGTGAAGAACAAAATATCCCGTATTACATAGAAACTGATGAAAATGAATTGAATAGAATTCATATACTTGGCATGCAAGGCAATGAGCCTATCGCGACAGGAAGAATGTGTGTAATTAATGGTTGGCTAAAATTCGAACGTATAGCTGTAAGGAAGGCATGGAGATCACGTAGAATTGGTTCAAAGTTAGTAAATTATATGGTAAATACTGGGAAGGATATGGGAATATTTAAATATAAACTTCATGCACAAGTTAGTAACAAAGAATTTTATAAACGGTTGGGATTTAAAACAAAAGGTAAAATTTTTATAGAAGCAGGTATAGAGCATATTTTAATGATACGAAAAGATGATACTTCAGAGTACTTAGAAAATAAAAGATCAGGTAAATAAAATCTTCATCGATTTTTCTTCTCAAATATCTTATATATACCTCTACAATGTTAGAGTTATATTCAAAATCATAATTCCAGACATGTTCTGCAATCTGTGATTTTGTCAGGACTCTATTTTTATTTCTTAAGAAATATTCAAGGATCGAGTACTCTTTTGAAGTCAGTTCGATTAATTTATCTCCTCTTTTGACTTCCCTCGTCACAGTATCAAGTTTAAGGTCACCCACGGATAACACTATATCTAGCTTTTCTTTTCGTCTTCGGAGTAGTGCCCTTACTCTT
>CAZLEB010000081.1:0-5124 GCA_964558475.1 uncultured Actinomycetota bacterium | reverse complement strand
TGCACTGTACAGCAGTTGGAAAAGTGATATTGGCTTTTCAGAAAAAGGAAAAAATAAATGAGATTATAAAGAAAGTAAAATTTGTTCGTTATACAAAGAATACCATTACTAATGAAAAAGAATTTAGAAATTGTTTAGAGGAGATAAGAAAACATGGCTATGCTGTAGATGATTGCGAGCATGAAGAAGGTATTTGTTGCATAGCAATTCCTATAAGGGATTATAGTAAAAGAGCTAATAGTGCTCTTAGTGTATCTGCGTTAGTATCAAGAATGAATCTCTCAAATCTACTTTCCTTTAAGGATGTATTATTGGAAAAAGGCAATCTTATTTCAGAAAGTTTGGGTTTTAAAGCGAGCAATATCAAATATAATATATATAAATAGGGGGAATATCTATGAAGATGTTAATCGATAGCGAGTGGGTAGAAGCATCAGATAAAAATTGGCAGGATATTCGTAACCCAGGTACCGGTGAAGTTATTGATAAGATCCCGCTGGCTACTTTACAGGATGCAGAGAAAGCATTAAAAGCTGCCCAAAAGGGAAAAGAAGCAATGGGTCGGTTACCAGCTCATAAGCGTTCGGCAATATTGTTCCATATAGCAGAGTCTATAGAAGCTAAAAAAGCTAAATTAAGTGAATTATTGGCCCGTGAGAATGGCAAACCAATTCAGCAAACCCGGGAAGAAATAGCAGCTGCGATACGTATCTATCGTGGGTTTGCCGAAGAAGCAAAACGTATCCTGGGTCGAGTGGTACCCATGGACGCAGTGCCGGGCCAGGAACGGCATTTGGCATTTACTATTAGACAACCATTAGGGGTAGTGGCAGCAATTATACCATTCAATTACCCTGTAGAGCTTTGTGCGCATAAGGACGGTGCAGCATTGGCAGCAGGTAATGCTGTTATTGTAAAGCCCCCAATGGATTGCCCTTTAACTCTACTGGAGATTGCTAATTTGATGGAGGAAGCAGGACTACCTAAGTCAGCGCACCAGGTAATTACAGGACCTGGGAGATTAATTGGGGAGTTCTTAGCAAGTAGCCAGGGTATACAGATGATAACTGTGACCGGCAGTACAGAAGTGGGTATAAAAATTTCACAACTGGCGGCCAGGAATCTTAAAAAAGTACATCTGGAATTAGGTGGTAACGATGCCACAATTATTTGTGCTGATGCTGATTTAGAAAAGGCAGCCGAAGCGGTTGTCCTGGGTCGCCTAGCCAGGGGGAATGGACAAATTTGTTGTGCAGTTAAGCGAATACTTGTGGATGCTCAAGTCTACAACAGTTTTGCTGAAATCTTAACTAAAAAGGCCAAAGTTCTAAAAGTAGGTGATCAGTTGAATGAGGACACTGATGTAGGACCACTGATTAATGAGGAGGCTTCCAAGAAAGTGGAGATGGCTATAATCGATGCTGTTAAAGCAGGAGCAAAACTGAGAACAGGTGGTAACCGTAACAATGCCTTTATTGAACCTACAGTGTTAACTGATGTACCTCCTAATGTTGAGCTGTTTCGCGAGGAAACCTTTGGACCGGTTGCACCCCTGGTAGCATTTAAAGACATAGATGAAGCGATTGAGATGGCCAATGATACAATCTACGGTTTGCAGGCGGCAATATTCACTCAGGATATCTCTCGAGCCTTTGATATTGCATACCGTCTGGAAGCAGGAGGAGTAATTATTAATTGGTCGTCAGCGATACGGGTTGAAAGTCTACCCTTCGGTGGGATAAAGATGAGTGGCCATGGGAGAGAAGGACTGCTGGATACTATAGATGATATGACTGAACAGAAAGTTATCCTGGTGCATGATGCTCTATCGATATTCAATAATAAATGAATGAACTTATATAAAATATTATTTTTCTTTTTGTAAAAAATAATGGAAAATAAGATTTTTCTAGATATAAAACAAATTAGTAAAAGTTATGACGGAACACGAGCTCTGCGAAAGGTTGATTTTTCTGCTTTTGCCGGAGAAGTGCACGCGATCGTGGGGGAGAATGGAGCGGGGAAATCCACTCTAGTAAAAATTCTTGCTGGAGCTATTGAAGAAGACGGGGGGGAAATTTTAGTAGACGGTAATCTGGTAAAAATAGGGACTCCGCTTCGTGCTCGTAAATTGGGTATACGTGCCGTATACCAGGAGTTTAGTCTAATTCCACATATGAATGTTACTGAAAATATTTTGATTGGACAAATGCCTACCTATAGAATGAAATGGTGGATTAACTGGTCTGTAGCGTATAGAAAGGCAGAGGATATCCTGAGGAGAATTGGCTTTACAGGAATTAATGTTCGGACACTTGTCTCACGCTTGAGTGTTTCTCACCAACAGATAGTGGAGATTACAAAAGCTATAGCGGAAAAGCCCCGTATCCTAATTCTTGATGAACCTTCGGCAGTACTTTCCCAGCAAGAGCTGGAAAGTCTTTTTACCCTGATACAGATGCTTAAGAAACAGTCTACTTTAATTCTGTATATTTCACATCGGCTGGATGAGGTTTTTGAAATAGCCGACCGAATTACTGTGCTCAAAGATGGGGAACTAGTGGGGACAGTAAATTCTAAAGAAGCAGATGAAGGTCAGCTGATTAAAATGATGGTGGGACGAAGCCTGAGCGAAATCTATCCAAAGCGCCATAAGCAACCGGGTGAAAATATTTTATCGGTAAAAAGTCTAGGCCAAGGAAAGTTATTCTCGGATATCTCTTTTTCCCTTGCCAGGAGTGAGATCCTTGGAATATTCGGGCTTGTAGGTAGTGGCCGAACCCAGGTGGCAAGGAGTATTTTCGGTGCAGAGCGATTTACTTCTGGAAAAATATATATGAATGATATAGAGATTAGGCCTAGGTCGCCGTATGATGCAGTAAATGCTGGTATTTCACTTTTAACAGAGGACAGGAAGAGGGATGGTCTTGTATTAAGTTGTTCGATTCGTGATAATATATGCATAGCCACTATGAAGCAAATGAGCCGATGGGGATTCCTAAACCTAAGGCAACAAAATACTCAAGTACAATCAAAGGTTCAGGAGCTCAATATCAACCCCCCTCAAATAAGACGGTTAGTTCGAACACTAAGCGGAGGTAATCAACAGAAAGTGGTTCTGGCCAAGTGGCTCCTTACAAAAGCTAGAGTACTCATGCTGGATGAGCCGACTAGAGGAGTAGACGTAGCTACAAAGGTCGATATCTACCACATCATAGGTGATCTGGCCGATAAGGGGATGGGAATTCTATTTATTTCTTCAGAACTACCGGAGATATTGGGTATGTGCGATAGAATTCTAGTTATGCGTGAAGGTCGTTTGGTCGGAGAGTTCACGCGGGCTGAGGCTAGCGAGGAAAAACTGCTTGCAGCTGCTGCAGGAGTAATTCAATAATGGGAGGTTAATACAAATGTCATACAATTCTTCTAGCGGGAAGGGTAAACAAGTACAAAATGTACATGCTTCATTGTCTGCTAAGTTTCGTGTTTGGTTTGAAAAGGAGGTACGGCCCCGTTGGGTAGATTATGCCTTTATAGCAGCTTTTATCATTCTGATTATTATTGCTGCCTCGGTTTCGAATGTATTCTTTACTCTACGAAATGTGAGCAACATATTCCGGCAGGTTGTAACTAATGGGTTGGTCAGTATTGGGATGTTGGTCGTAATCTTAACCGGAGGTATCGATCTTTCGGTAGGATCTATTGTGGGTCTATCCGCAGTTTTAGCTGCTGGCCTGCAACGATATATACCACTTCCTCTGGCAATACTTGCTGCTCTAGCTGCAGGGATGCTGGCTGGCGCCTTAAATGGCTTTCTGATTTCTCGCTTCAAGTTGGCACCATTCATCGTTACCTTGGCTACTCTGGGTATTGTCCGTGGATTGATCTTTGTTTACTCAGAAATTCCCCAGACTCCATCTAACCCTGCCTTCCGTGGTATCTTGGGCGGTTTCATCGGACCGGTTCCTGTGTCAGCAATCATTATGGTGGTCAGTTTTCCT
Source organism: uncultured Actinomycetota bacterium (assembly GCA_964558475.1). GTDB lineage: Bacteria > Actinomycetota > Humimicrobiia > Humimicrobiales > Humimicrobiaceae > Hydromicrobium. The sequence goes on along the minus strand of CAZLEB010000081.1, from coordinate 1,123 downwards.
TTGATATGGTTGTTTCTTAACAGGACGACTACAGGACGATCAATTGTAGCCATAGGAGGCAATGAGGAAGCAGTTAGATTAGCTGGTATAAATGTGGGCAATAATATCTTAATGGCGTACATTATATCCGGACTGTTATCGGCTATGGCAGGAGTTTTATTAGCTGCACGTCTGGGAATCGCTCAGCCAAGTGTAGGTGAAGGCTATGAACTGGATGCAATCGCTGCAGTTGTAATTGGTGGTGGAATCCTGGGAGGAGGCGGTGGAGGCGCTGCCGGTGCGTTTGGCGGAGTGCTTACCCTTGGGCTAATTGATAACCTATTGAATCTTTTTAATGTACAATCCTATTACCAGAAGATTTTTAAGGGATTTATTATCTTGTTTGCCGTGCTTGCCAGACGAAAGCAAAGGTAGGAAGTATTATATATAATATATTCATCTTATTATGGAGGGGAAAAAAGAGAAAGACTTATTTATGTTATCAATTTAATTAACAAGATAAATGATAAAAAATGTTTTAAATTCAGATTTACCTTTATGTGTTCGATACAATTAAAGTTAGTGGAGTAAATGTTCTAGAAAAAATAAAAGAGGAGGTGATAAAAAAAAGTTTTATTGTGAGATAGTTTTACAGAAGAGGAGGTGATAGTTAATAGCTATAAAAGAAAAGAGATTTGCATAGATACAAGTTGAAGCCAACGGTCATACCTAGACAAATCTCTTGAGTGATTTTATCAAAAATTTTCCTAAAAGTAACGAATAAGTTAAGGAAGGGTGAACGTTAAATGAAAAAGACATTATTATGGATACTTATATTAGTATTAAGTATGTCAATGGTAGGAGTTTTTTCTTTAGCAGGTTGTAAGGGAGAAGCAGAAGAAGAAGCAGCAGAAGAAGAAGGAGCTAAAGAGTTTACGATCGGTGTAGCCAACTTTGTTCTGACCGCTCCCTACTTTATTGCAATGTCTGATGCAGTTGTAGAAGAGGCAGCCTACTTTGAAAACATAGAGGTTCTCACTACTGATGCCGAAGGCGGCGCCGAAAAACTGACGTCAGATGTAGAGGATATGATAGCCAGGGGTGCAGATGGGATTATTACGAATGCTGGTCCGATTGAAGCTCT
>CAZLEB010000080.1:3825-5194 GCA_964558475.1 uncultured Actinomycetota bacterium | reverse complement strand
GATGGAGTTAACCCACTCCCTTGGACACATTGTATACCAAAAATAATTAAGTTAGAATAACCAGTGAAACTATAAGAGGAAATTTTCTCCCCCACACTTCTCCTTGACAACCATACCTAAAGTGATTAGAATTTTCATTTAGTTTCAATATAGCTGTGTTACGGTCAATAAATTAAAAATCAAAATAATTTTAAGCGAATTTAGCAAAGGAGAGGTACAAATTGGAAATCACAAAAAGAAAATTGCCGTTATTTTTTATCATTCTGGTTCTTACACTGTCAATTATTCTGATGATCCCGGCTGCATTATTTGCCCAGGAAGACGAAGCAGCCGCAGAAGAAGTTGTTGAGCCTGTACCGGAAGAGCTGCTCCTTGAGACCACTCTTCCCAAAATACAGGCCAAGGAAGGCGAGACATTTACTTTCAACTTCAATCCAACTTATATTGCAGGAGATGAACCTTTTGGCCTTGAGGAAGGTGAAATCGATAAAACCTTTGACATTACAGTTGAATATCCTACCGGCTGGATTGCTGCAGTTGGAAGCGGCACCCAGGAAATACCTGCTATTATTTTAAGATCAGGAAGCAGGCAAGCCTTGATACTGGCTGCAGTTGCACTTGTAAAACAGCAGCCCGGTGAATATCCCTTTAAGGTGACTTTTAAATCAGCTGTTGAAGGTGACACCCTGGAAGAATCAATAGATTTTACGGCAGTAATAACTGCTAGCTATGAAATCGTGCTTACCACAAAAACCGGAGCGCTGAGCACGGAACTGACTGCGGGAAAAGATAATCACTATAAACTGGTTGTGACAAATAACAGTACCATATCTGTTGAAAATATAACCCTTAACTCGACCGAGCCCGAAGGCTGGCAGGTCAGCTTTGATAAGGAAAAAATCGAATCAATTGAATCCGAAGAGAAGGAAGAAATTGACGTAACTATAAATCCGCCTGAAAAAACCATTGCCGGTGACTATATGCTGAGCTTTAACGCATCCAGTGAAAACAGCAATTCAAGTATCGACTTAAGGGTAACTGTAGAAACCCCTACTATCTGGGGAATCGTTGGAATAGGAATTATTGTAGTGGTTATAATCGGTGTTGCCGTTATCTTTACAAGATTGGGAAGAAGATAAATTATGAGTGACAACAACAATATAATAATTTCCAAGAATCTGTCCAAGAAATATAACCAGCATCTGGTGGTTGATGATTTTAACATCACTATAAAAAAAGGCGAGATATTCGGGCTCCTTGGTCCAAACGGTGCAGGTAAGTCCACTATTATCCTCATGACCTTGGGGCTTACAGAGCCCACATCCGGAAGTATCAATGTGGCAGGATTTAATTCAACCAGGGAACCGCT
>CAZLEB010000080.1:0-3725 GCA_964558475.1 uncultured Actinomycetota bacterium | reverse complement strand
GAAGGCCTTGATGTTAAGGTGGCAAATCAGATCCTGCAGACCATACTGGACCTTAACAAGCAGAAAAATATAACCTTCCTTCTGTCATCCCATCAGCTAAACCTGATGCAGAGAGTATGCCCCAGGGTGGGTATACTGTCAAAGGGCAAGCTTATTGTCGAGGGAAGCGTTGAGAGCCTGGGGAGAAATCTATTTGGCGGGGGAAAATACAGAATAGAGATGGAGCTTGAAAAAGTAACCGGCGAAATAGTAGAAAAGTTAAAGAAACTGGATAAAGTGGTAAGTGTTACCCAGACCGACAAAAAGCTTCAGATTGTATGCGATAAAGATATAAGGCAGGATATATCCAGACTGATTGCCGACGAAGGCATACTTATGACCAGGATGGATATGAAGCAGGACGCACTGGAAGAAATTTATCTAAAATATTTTAAAGAGGAGTAAAATGAGAAGCATTTTAACCGTATACAGAAAAGAGCTTTCCGATCATTTTAGCAGTAATAAATTTTTAATTCTTTTAGCATTAATATATATAGCAGGGCTTTCATCAACTTATGTTGCCCTTACCACTATCAGGGAGCAGGCAAGTTCACTGAGCGGCAATGTATTTCTGTTTTTATTTACTACAAAAGGAGATATACTTCCCTCTTTTATAGCTTTTATCAGCTTTTTTATTCCCATAATCGGCATAATATTTGGCTTTGATGCCATTAACAGCGAGAAGAACAGCGGTAATCTTAGCAGGATCTTATCGCAGCCAATTTACAGGGACAGTGTTATAAACGGTAAATTTCTGGCAGGCGTTACCACACTTACCATAATTATAGCAAGCATTGTATTTATTATTGCGGGAGTGGGCCTTTTCGCAATCGGGGTACCGCCGACCGCAGAAGAGATCTTGAGATTATTATTTTTCATATTTATATGCGTTTTCTACGGCGGGTTCTGGATGGGTCTTTCCATATTATTTTCGGTTATTATGGAAAAAACCGCTGCATCAATACTGACCGCCATTGCAATATGGATATTTCTTATGTTCTTTCTTCCCATAATTGCGAGTGCTATAGCCAATGCAATGGTTCCGCTGTCAGATACTGCCTCCGTAGCCGATCAGGTAAGAAATTACACCATAGAACACAGCATTTCAAGAATTTCTCCGGCAACTCTATTTACCGAGGCTATTGTCGTACTGCTTGTGCCTGCGGGGGGAAATCTGATGTTCATACCCCTCCTTGAATCACAAGTAAGCCGGATGATACTGAATCCGCTGTCCATTGGGCAGAGTCTTATACAGGTATGGCCGCAGCTTGTGATTATTGTTGCGCTGGCAATTATATGCTTTGCAATATCATATATTATATTTATGAGACAGGAAATAAGGTCAACTTAATCCTGAGGGGTGGTTACTTCTTCAATCATACTGGTGCCTACTGATACCTTGTCAAGGCTGTGAATGGAACCGCCATTGTCTTTTATTACCTTTTCCACCTTTTCATAATTTATAGAATCACCTTCACAGGTGATCTTTATATTCTCCACCTTTTGATCCATCTCAATTAGGGATATATCCACCCCATTTACTCCGGGAAGGTCCGCAATCTTTGTTGAAAGCTCAATTATATTTGGCGTATGGGGTTTCAGCACATCCAGTACAACTCTTCTTATATTTGCCAATTTATTATCTCCTTTTTAAAAAATTTTAATTAATATAAAAACCTAAAAATAAGCTTACTAATCTGCCATTTTATCTCTCCCCCTTACCCTTAAGACCTTGAGATACTTTTGCAAATCACGCGGCAGCCTGTCTTCAATCACTATTTGTTTTCCTGTTACAGGATGGGAAAATTCCAATTTTTTTGCATGTAGAAACTGCCTTTCTATCCCCAGCTCCTCTGCCATTTTTTTTGACTTGCTGCTTCCGTATATCTCATCCCCTATTATGGGATGGCCAATGTAACTTAAATGTACTCTTATCTGATGTGTCCTTCCTGTCTGCGGGTGAACATCCAGCAGCGCCGCGTCTTTGAATTCTTCTATGACTTCAAATAAGGTTACCGCCTCCCTGCCCCTGTCGATTGATATGCTCATTTTTTTTCTGTCCAGTCTGGAGCGGCCAATGGGAAGAATTATCTCGCCTCTCTTTTCGGAAAAACCGCCCCATACCAGCGCGGCATAGGTCTTTTTAATCTCTCTCTCCTTAAACTTGCCTGAAAGCAACCGGTGGGTATTATCGTCCTTTGCTGCAACCAGAAGACCAGAGGTATCCTTATCCAGCCTGTGCACGATTCCAGCTCTGTCTCTTGTGGATAAGTTTGACAGCTTATCATAATGATAGAGGAGAGCATTTACAATTGTATCTTTACTGAAGCCCGGTACCGGATGTGTCAGCATTCCCGGTTTCTTTGATATCGCCAGAAGATAGTCGTCTTCGTAAACTATCTTAAGATTTATTTTTTGTGGTTCTATTTTAGTATAGGGCTCATCTTCCTCGAAGCAATAAACGGTAATTTTGTCATTTTCCGCAAGTCTGTAGTGTTTATTTACAGCCTTGCTGTTTACTTTTACCTTACCACTTCCGATCAGATTCTGGATATGGCTTCTTGATGTATTTTTTATTTCACCGGTTAGGAATTTATCAATTCTCTGCCCCGAACCCCCGGCATCCACTGTGAAGTTTAAAACGCCGTCTTCTTTCTTACTCAACTCCCCCGGTCTTTTCCTTTTTAAAATATTCTTTAAATATTAATATTATAATAAGGCAAAAACCAATTATAATAGACGTGTCCGCTACATTAAATACCGGCAGGAACGAAAGATTAATAAAGTCGGTAACTTCTCCCATATAAAATCTGTCAATAAGATTTCCCAGTGCTCCGCCCAGTACAAAGCCCAGGGAGACATTATAGAAAGCAAAATTAAGCCTTAGTATTATCTTCAAAAGAATGATAAGGACAATGGCTACGGATGATACTATTATCAGAACCCTGGTATAATTCTGGAACAGCCCGAACGATGCTCCGGTATTTTTAACATGTGTTATATAAAGAAATCCCCTGATTATTTCTATTGAACCGTTTACGGGGACATTCTGTATTATGAGATATTTTGTTATCTGATCCACTATCAAAACACAGACGGCACTTAATAAGAAATATACGTTCATTAAAATATTTCTGCTTCCCCTGCTTAACATTTAAACAATACTCCCTACTACTTTTATGCCAATTTTTATTTTTTCATCATTAACCTTAACTTCTTTTACAAACATATCTTCTTTGAAATCAGCACTTATAGATTTACTTAAGGTCTCTTTCATTATATAGTTTTTAAATTTCTTTAAAACATTTTCTTTAACTTTCGACTCAATGGCCGTATCTATGGTATTTTCTATCTCAAATCCCGCTTCTTTTCTCAAGTTCTGTATCTGGTGCACAAGTTCCCTGCAGAATCCTTCTTCCAGCAGCTCCTCCGATACTGCAGTGGAAAATCCTACCGTAAATTCTCCGTCACTTTCCACTCCGAATTCTTCTTTACTTGTTATATCAACAAGCACCTCTTCGGGCAGAAGCTCTACCTGTTTTCCGTCCACATTTAAACTCACATTTTTACCATTTTTAACCTTGAGCGCGGTGCGGACCGGGCTCTCCGAAAGAAGCTTATCCTTTATTTTAGGAACCAGAGGACCATACTTTTTACCCAGTACGGAAAGGTTTGGCTTTATCTCA
>CAZLEB010000079.1:1803-5423 GCA_964558475.1 uncultured Actinomycetota bacterium | reverse complement strand
TTTCCAGGAAAGATGGGGCAAGACTCCCTTGCATCATCACAGACAGTTATAACATAATCAAAACTCTCTTTTAAAAACTCATCCACACTTTTGGATCTCTGTTCCGATATATCAATTCCTACCTCATTCATTACCTCGATTGCCATAGGATGAACTCTGCTTGGGCTTACGCCGGCACTATGCACCTCCCAATCGTTTCTATAATGCTTAAAAAAACTCTCCGCTATCTGACTTCTGCAGGAGTTCCCTGTACATAGAATTAAAATTTTTTTATTCATTTTTCTACAGACTTATTTTTTTACAGATTTTATTCCTGTCTACCTTGTCGGCCCTAACAATATCATTTTTTAATTTCTTATCTTCTTTGAGCAGACCATAGATCAGATTGATTAAATCTCTGAATCCCTCGTTAGTATTACTGTTTAAACTATAATTAACCCACAAGCCCTCCTTACTGGACTCAAGGATACCTGCATTTTCCAGCAATCTCAGATGGCTTGATATGGTAGGCTGGGAAAGACCTATCAGCTCTTTTATTTCGCATACACATAGTTTTTTCTTTCCTACCAAAAGCATGACTATCCTCAGTCTCCCCTCGTCTGCCAGGGCCTTAAGTATTCTGGTAATATTTTTTAGATCTGACATTTTAACTCCTTTTTCCAGTATTATAACTATATATTTAAATATGTCAATATTATTTAAAATGTTAAAAGCCAATATGTATTTAATCGATTAAATTTTATTTTATAAGGCTTTGGATTTCTTATGTTCACCCTCTACTGTCTTTAAACATTTAATTAATACTAAAATTAAACAATTAATTTATATTATTATGTTTAATTTAATTGCTTTATTTATTAAACTATTTATTTTATTATAATTATTAGTAATATATATAAATTAGTTGACATTTGTATAATTATGTTATAGACTGTGAAAAACATAAATATAAAATATAAATAAAAATAAATTAGATGCTTTGAAGTTTTCCTTAAATTTGGACGCTTGGGGGAGACAGAGCAAATAGCGTAACCGGCTAATTTAGTCGGTTTTTTTGTTTATTAAGTATTATTAACCGATATATTCATAGAAAAATCACAGTAATGAAAAAACAAATTAAATACGTCATTATTATTTTTAAGAAAGTTATTTAAAATGATCTGGCAAAATACTAACTTCTTTATTCCTTTAATAACCATAGTTTTCATGTCTATACTTGGAATTTTTTATATCTGGATATATAGAAAAGGATTGCAAGATATTGTTGGTATAGAAATAATGGTTCTTTCAATTATCTGGATGGTGGCTTTTATACTTGAACAAAGCATTACAGCTAATCATTTGAAGGTACTCTTTGATAAGATTCAATATACCGGCTCTATTCTAATACCCGTAGGATTATTTTTCCTTATAGCCAGATATGTCAATTTTAATAAAATTTTTAAATTAAAGTATATTGCTATTATTAGTGCTTTTCCAGTTGTTACCCTCTTTTTGGTCTTAACAAATGAACTTCATAAACTAGTCTGGGTAGATGCAAAGCTGGTCTTGTTTAATTCTTTTAGTGTAATTGTCAAGGAATATAACACCATATATTTTGTATTTGTTATCTATACCGGCATATTAATTTTATCCGGTATAATAATTATACTTATAAATACAATAAAGTTATTTATAAAACCTGATGGTGAAAACCGCTGGAAAAAATTCTTCCTTATTCCATATATATCCTTTCCCTGGTTAATCATTTTAGCAAAATCTTTAGGCTTTAATCCTTTTCCATATATAGACGAGACTCCTATAATAACCGTAATCTGTACCATGGTTGTAATTGTTGTTCTTAATAGAACCAAGATAAGAGAAATTATGCCCATGGCCTTTAAAACCATCTTTGACAATATGGATGATGGACTGGTACTTATAGACAGGAGGGAAAATGTTTTGAAATTAAACCCGGCTTCCCAGAAGATATTTCACACCTCAATAAATAAAGTAGCCGGGAAACCGGTAAATTATCTATTAGCAGGTTTAGATGAAAATCCTAATGTTTTTCTGGGAAATAAAGATTTAAAGATAGGAAATAACAGGAGTCAATACTTCTATAATACCAGGCAAACGGAGATAAAAAGTGATAGAGGAAAACCTTTAGGTAAAGTAATTGTACTAAGAGATATAACTAAGATAAGAAAAGCAGAAGAGAATATAAAATATTTAAGCTTTTATGATAAATTAACGGGTGTTTATAACAGAGCTTTTTTTGATATTGAATTAAAAAGACTTGATGCCGCCAGGCAGATGCCTTTAAGTTTGGTAATTGGAGATGTAAACGGACTTAAGATAATAAATGATGCTTTTGGACACTTTTATGGAGATGAACTTCTTGGAAAAATTGCAGATATCCTTAAAGCATGCTTTAGAAAGGAAGATATTGTAGCCAGGTGGGGAGGAGATGAATTTAGTGTTTTATTACCTAATACATCATATTCTGCCACCATGCAAATAGTAGACCGGGTACATAAAAAATGCATGGAATGCAGTACAGATACAATGCTGATAAGTATATCTATGGGAGTCGCAACTAAAGAAAATGCTAACGAAAATATTGAAGAACTATTAAAAGAAGCAGAAGACAAAATGTACAGGCACAAACTCATAGAGAATCAAAGCGCCCGTAGTTCAATTATCACTTCGCTGGGAAAAGCTTTAGAAGAAAGGGATTATGAAACCGAAGAACATACTAGAAGAATGAAAAAATTTAGTTTACTTTTCGGTCAAGCACTTAAACTTCCTGATTCTAAACTGGATGAATTAAGTCTTCTGTCTACTCTCCATGATATTGGAAAGATTGGTATTCCTGATAATATTATGTTAAAGCCTGGCAAACTTAGTAGAAGCGAATGGAAAATTATGAGCAAACATTCAGAAATTGGTTATAGGATAGCCCTGTCGTCTCCCGACCTTGCTCATGTAGCTAAATCTATTCTACATCATCATGAAAGATGGGATGGAAAAGGTTATCCTTATGGTCTAGCTGAGGTTGAAATCCCGATAACTTCAAGAATTATAAGTGTCATTGATGCTTATGATGCTATGCTTAGCGACAGGCCCTATAGAAAAGCTCTGTCTAAAAAAATGGCTATAAATGAATTAAATAAGTGCAGTGGTTCCCAATTTGATCCTGCACTTATAGATACTTTTATGAATCAATTACTTATAAAAGAACATGCAGTTTAGTCTTGTTATATATTAAATAAATTAATATTAATTATTGGATAGGAGGTCGATTATATGGTAAAAATTAAATATAGCAAATTATTAAAATACTCTTTTTTAATAATCTTATATACAACAATATTTTTCCTTTTATCCTTGAACTTCCCGAAATATATCTCTGCTGATTCTGAAAAAGAAAATAATGAATCTAAAACCAATACAGAATACAGTTTATTAGAAACAAAAACTGATGGCGAGCAAGATACTAAAGATAAAGATATAAAGTCTGAAGATGATAAGGAAGATAAGGATAAGGATATAAAGTCTGAAGATGATACTAAAGATAAGGATAAGGAAGATAATAAGAAAAATAAAAAACCTGATTCTAAAATAGAATACAGTTTACT
>CAZLEB010000079.1:0-1703 GCA_964558475.1 uncultured Actinomycetota bacterium | reverse complement strand
ATTGTTTCCTATGGCTGGGACTTTGGAGATGGCGGTACAGGAAGCGGTGTTACTGTCACCCATACATATAATGAACCTGGAAATTATAAGGTTACTCTTACGGTAACTGATGATGATGGCGCTTATAAAAAAGATGTCGCTAATATAAAATTAAAAAATAAAGATAACGACACTGAAAATATCTCTGAGTCTAATGAATTTACACAAAGCAAAGATGAAGAGAAAAAAGGAGATTTTAAAAATTTAAATAATGATTTGAGTAAATTGAATGAGAAACTAGTTAAATCAGAAGAAAAATCTATACCCATATTCAATCACTTGTTACAAAAGTTATTGAATAGTAAAGAAGATAAAATCATAGAAATCCTGAATATAAACGTGAATAGTATAGGAGACTTATTAAATATCGAGAAAATAATCAAAAATTATAAGATTATAGCGGTTATAGGTTTTGATGAAATTATTGATTTAAATTATGAAAAAGATATAAAGCAAAACAAAGAAAACATTCTAACTGAAAAATATCCGGAGTTCATATTAAATTTTTGGAATAACTTTAAAGAATTTGCAGCCTTATTTAATTAATTTAATTAAAGGATTTGTCCGATTCTGATTATTTTTTTAAACATTTTATTATTAAGAAAATACCTGCTGGCTGTGTCTATTAGACGCAGCTCGGACCTATTTTAAGAAAAAGGCTTTTCCTTAGTGTTAAAAGATTTATAAACCCTGAGACAATTCTATTATTTAAATAAAGCGTATAAAGAATGCTTTTTAAATGTTCAACTTAGCCCTGGTTTCGTTGACGTGTAACAATATCATGGATATAATGAATTTTAGTAGTGATATTATACTAATGTAATATAAATATTAAAAATATTAGTTTTGAGTATTATGTCAAAAGAAAAATCATTTACAAAGGTGGAGACAAGCGGAAAAATATTCAAAGAATTATTTGAACATATAAGTAGTGGTGTAGCAGTCTATGAAGCTATAAATGATGGGAATGATTTCATTTTCAAAGATATTAACAAGGCTGGAGAAAGAATTGATAAAATTAAAAAAAGGGATGTTATAGGAAAAAGTGTTTTGAAATTGTTTCCGGAAATAAAGAACTTTGGAGTTTTTGATGTTTTTAAAAGGGTCTACAAAACCGGTAAACCTGAAGAACACCCCATATCTTTTTACAAGGATAACAGGATTTCCGGTTGGAGGCGTAATTATATCTATAAACTGCCTTCAGGTGAAATAGTGTCCGTTTTCGATGATAGAACCAGGCAGAAACAGGCAGAAGAATTATTAAAAATAAGTGAAGAATTTAGTTCCAGCTTGATGAAAAATTCTCCCGCTCCCATTATGGTCTTGAATGCAGATTATTCTATGAGGTTTATGAACCCTGCATTTGAAAAATTGATAGGTTACAAATTAAGCAGTGTGATTGGCAAAAAACCACCTTATCCATGGTGGGAAAAAGAAATGCACAAAAAAAGTGATGAAATTCTTGAAGAAATATCTAAAAAAAGAGTTCACTTTTACTCTACATTATTTCTGACTAAAGATGGAAAAACCAGGTATTTAGATATTACATCAACTCCTATAAAGAAAAATGGGAAATTAAAGTATATAATGGGAATTGGTACAGATGTAACTGAAAAAAGAGAAGCAGAGCATGTTATAGAATCCGAAAGGAACAAATTAAAATC
>CAZLEB010000078.1:0-5480 GCA_964558475.1 uncultured Actinomycetota bacterium | reverse complement strand
AGGGAATTGCTCTGGAGAGGTAAAGAAGTTAGAGCTTTGGTACGCCGCACTTCTGATGTTTCTTCACTGGAAGGTTTAAAGGTCGAAAAGGTTATCGGGGATATTGGTGACCTGGACTCTCTTGCGAATGCTTTCAGAGGAGCGGATATTGTATATCACCTGGCTGGCATAATTACGATAATGCCTGGAGATAGAGCATTAATCCACAGGGTCAATCTTGAGGGAACTAGGAATGTCATAACTGCATGTCTTAAATGTGGTGTAAAGCGGCTAGTTTATACAAGCAGTATACATGCATTAAAAGAGCCGCATATCGGAACTGTTATTAATGAGGATATGCCTTTTGACCCGAACTGCAATAGAGGTGAATATGACAGGTCAAAAGCCCTTGCCAGCCTGGAGGTGATAGAGACAGCCAAAGATGGTCTTGATTCAGTAGTAGTATGTCCAACCGGTGTTGTAGGTCCTTATGATTTTAGGGGATCGTTAATAACCAGGACATTTATTGACTTTGCCAGAGGTAAGATGAAAATAACTACAAACGGAGCTTACGATTTTGTTGATGTCCGGGATGCGGCTATAGGTCATATTCTGGCAGCTGAAAAGGGGAAAACCGGCCAGTATTATATATTGTCCGGCGAGAGAGTTACTATGGATGAAATGATGTCAATGCTTAATGAAGTTAGTGGAATACAGCCACCGAAATATAAGGTTCCTACCTGGCTGGTTAAGACTGCTGGTATTTTTACTCCTGTCTATTATAAGTTATCAAATAAAACTCCACGATTTACTTATTATTCTGTGAATACTCTGTTAAGTAATTCATATATTAGCCATGATAAAGCCAGCCGGGAACTGGGATATAAGTCTATGACAATAAAAAGATCAATTGAAGATACCTTCGAATGGCTCTATGAAAATAAAATATTGTAATTAATCGAATTTAATAATAGGGACCAATTTTCAACTATACATTGGAGCAAGTGCGGAAAATTGAAGCTATTAGATGCATAAAAATATGAAGAAGAGAATACAGCTTAAAACTGATAGATTATTGTTAAGGCCATTTGAATTATCAGATGCACCTCGTGTGAAAGAATTGGCTGGAGATAAAGCTATTGCAGATACAACATTAAATATTCCTTATCCATACAAAGATGGAATGGCAGAGCAATGGATATCAACCCATCAGCCCAAATTTGAATCGGGAGAATTGGCAAATTATGCCATTATTCTCAAATCTACAAAAGAATTAGTTGGAGCAATAGGTTTAAATATAGAAAAAAGGTTCAATAGAGCGGAATTAGGCTACTGGATTGGGAAGGAATATTGGAATCAAGACTATTGTACAGAGGCTTCAAAAGCTATGCTCGAATATGGATTTAGAAATTTAGGTTTAAATAAAATTATTGCTACTCACATCACTAGAAATCCTGCGTCAGGAGAAGTAATGAAGAAAATTGGAATGAAGAAAGAAGGATTTTTTCGAGAACACGTAATTAAATGGAAAAAGTATGAAGATATAGTGAGCTATGGTATCCTGAAAAAAGAATGGAAAAAACATCTAACAAATCATTGCAGCGGACGGCGCAAACACCGCCACTGAATCCAATCGTTAGCCAGCCTCAATGCACCGAGCGAGGATTTGCCATATGACGATTAGATATGAGAAGGTAAAAAAAGGCCCTGGTCAGACAAGCTATTCCAGGTACAAACGAAGGTTCCGTGGTGAATATTCTTTATAAAAAATAAATTGCATTTCTTTTTTTTTATAGTAATATTAAAAACTAGAAAACAAAATTGTTCTTTTAAAATAAATAGTAGATTATATTGTTTATATCGTTTTAATTGAGGGAATCCAGTTAAAATCTGGAGCGGTCCCGCCACTGTAATAGGGTGTGTGCTCTCTAATTAAACCACTGGCAAAATGTTGCCGGGAAGGTAGAGAGTAAAGTCCCTTAAGCCAGGAAACCTTAAAAGTGTATTAATTACCTCTCTTCGGTGGAAAGAGGGTGATTTTTCATTTTATGAAAAACTCCCAGCTGAAGAATGGTGGGAGTTTTTTTATTTATAAACCATAAAAGATTAGGGGGAGGAAAAAATGTCTAAAATGAGAATACTAATAACAGCGGTGATTACAATTTCATTTATTGTAACTGCCCTGAGTGTACTGCCGGGATGCAAAAACACTGAAGGGATTGTTGAAGTCGCAGGGATAGAAGAAGCAGAAAATATTCCAATAAAGGTGGTGGATGGTGAAGAAAATGTAATAGAGCTTGCCGGACCTGCCAAAAAAATTATTGTCCTTGCACCGAGTGTGCTGGAAATAGTTGATGGTCTTGGTGCAATGGAATTTGTAGTAGAGGTTAGTAGTTGGAGTGTAGCGGAAGGTGAACCGCTGGCGGAAGGATTTGAGGGTGCCGGGGATGCACTTGGACCAAATGTAGAGAGAATAGCTGAACTTAGCCCTGATATTTTAATAACTACAACCGGTGGTCCTGAAGATGATTATCGGAAAGTGGAAGAGCTGGGAATTGAAATTTACAGGGTTATTGATATTAAGGGTATTGAAGGCGTTTATGATGAAATAGCCAACATCAGTAAAATAATTGGACTTAAAGATAAGGGAAAAAAACTTGTGAGCGATCTCAAAAATGGTGTTGATGAAATATATAATAAGGTTAAGGATTTAAGCAATGAAGAGAAACCAAGAGTTTTTTATGAGGTTTGGAATGATCCTTTAATGAGCGCAGGAGCTGACACCTTCATAAGTGATTTAATCGAAAAATCAGGTGGAGTAAATATATTATCAGAAGATAATCTGACCGGCTGGCCTGAATATAGCGTGGAAACATTGATAGAGAAAAATCCGGATATAATAATTGCTCCCATGAGCCTGGCGGCAGATCCCTCGGTAATAATGAAAGATGAGAGGTTTTCAAGCATTGATGCAGTGAAAAATGGAAGGGTTTATGTTATTCCGGATAATCCTATTTCACGCCCCAACCAGAACCTGATTAAAGCACTACAAATGCTATCAAAAGCAATCCACCCCGAAATTTTTGGAGAATTTGAAATAATAGAATAAGGTAAACCAATAACCGGAGAAATTTAGTATACTTAGCGTAAATATATTTAGAGCAGGTAAATTAAAATAAGAAAGGAGTTTATCCTGTCAAAGATTTATCTTTTACTTGGCGGAGCAAGAAGCGGAAAGAGTATTTTTGGAGAGGAGTTGGCGTCGTCTCTCTCCGGAAGGGTTGCTTATATTGCCACGGCAAAAATTATTGATGAAGAAATGAAAAAGAGGGTCTCGCAGCATAGAAGAAGGAGACGGGGTAGCTGGAAAACTTACGAGATTAAAAGCGGACAGGTTAAAGTTGGTGATATTGATAAAATACTTTCAGATATCAAACTGGAGGAAATAAATACTATACTTATTGATTGTCTTACCAATTTACTCTTTAGGATTATTGACCGGTACAATCTGGATAACATAGAAATTATAAATAATAGGGTTGAGAAGGAAATTGAAAAGAAAGTTACATTGTTTTTTAAGACAATCTTAAGCCGGCTTAAAAGCAGCAATTTAAACGTAATAATAATTTCGAATGAAGTTGGTATGGGAGTGGTACCGGCTTTCCCCCTGGGAAGAATTTTCAGGGATTTAATGGGAATTGTTAATAAGGAAGCAGTGCTTGTTTCAGATGAAGTTTATCTTTTTGTAGCCGGTTTAAAACAGAGGTTAAAATAAATGAGTAAGTTTATAAACGCTCTGGGTTTTCTTACTATTATTAGAATTCCTGGTAAATATATCTTAAAAACGAAACAAATATCCGGCTCTACAGTATATTTTCCGGTAGTCGGACTAATCATTGGTTCTCTTATGGCTTTATTTTATTTTGCAATCAGTTTTATCTTACCGGTATTTTTATCAATTATCCTGATGCTGATACTTGAGGTGTTTTTAACAGGGGGTGCTCATCTTGATGGTCTGGCAGATATGTTTGACGGCACTTTTTCCGGTAAAAGTGATAAAAACAAGATTATAGAGATTATGAGGAAAAGCGATATTGGTGTCTATGGTATATTGGTAGTAGTCTTTTTAGTTCTTCTCAAGATATCTTTATTGTATTATCTTGCAAAAATTAATCCGGCATATCTACCTATATTTTTTCTTGCTGTTGTTTTTATGCCTTCTTTTGGTAGATGGAGTATGGTTTACCTCGTGGCAAGATATAGAAATGCAGGCGGTAACGCAAGTCTTGCCAGGGTATTTACCGATAGTGGGGACAGGAGAAAAAATCTTTACATTTCAAGCATATATATGACTTTATTGTTTTTAATCTCTTTTGTCTTTCTGGAATACTACTGTGCAGGTGGAAAAATGTATTGCGCGATTTTTGCCAGTAGATTTGAAGGTATATATCTGGTGCTTTTTATCCTAATAAAAGCTTTGCTGGTAATTGCCGTATTATTTTTACTTCTTTACCTTATAGGCTGGTTTTTTACAAGAAGAATTGGAGGGATAACAGGGGATATTATAGGTGGAGTAAGTGAAACTACCGAACTGATGTTTCTATTTATTATTCTTTTAGTTTTTAATTTTTATTAATCCTTATGGGGACGGGAAGAAAGACTTTAAAATATATTTTAATATTACTTATATTACTTATATTGATGGTAATAGTTGCTTCTTCTATAGGCGCTGCAAAAATTGGCTTAAAAGATACCAGTCTGATACTTGCCAGTTTTATACCCGGAATTAATCATTTTATAGATACTGCCCGGCTGGACCTGCGGGATATTGTGATAATATCACAAATCAGGATACCGAGGATCTTTCTATCAATATTTGTTGGTATAGCACTTGCCAGTGCCGGGGTTATTTTTCAGGGACTCTTCAGGAACCCAATGGCAGATCCTTTTGTAATAGGGGTTTCTGCAGGAGCCGCTTTGGGCGCTACAATAGGGCTGGTGTTTGTTAAGGATATCGGTTTACTGAATATCTCCACCACTACTATTTTTGCCCTGTTCGGAGCTCTGGCTACTACATTTTTAGTCTATGGCATTTCAAGAATAAAAGGAAAAGTATCCGTGATTACACTTCTTCTCTCCGGTATTGCTCTTAGCGCCATGTTAAGTGCAATGACCTATCTTATAATGATCTTTAAAACTCATGATATGGCAAAAATAGTATTCTGGATTATGGGTGGTTTTACCTCTGCATCCTGGAGTAATTTTATTATTCTTGCCCCGGTGGTCACTACGCTGGTTATTATTTCCGGATTTTTCATGAGAGATTTAAATATAATATCCCTGGGAGATGAAAGAGCGGCTCAGTTAGGGGTACAAGTAGACAGGGTAAAAAAGATATTGCTGGTGCTGGCGTCACTTATAGCGGCAGCAGCTGTATCAATGAGCGGGATTATCGGATTTGTAGGGCTTATAACTCCACATATTTTAAGACTGCTTGTAGG
>CAZLEB010000077.1:0-5507 GCA_964558475.1 uncultured Actinomycetota bacterium | reverse complement strand
TCTTATCCTTCTTATACCGGTATCTCTTAAAATTCCTTCCAGCAAATCTTCCAGGTCATAAGCTTTATCTCTTTTTTCCAGGCCACAGGTACTGAAATCTACTCCATATTTTCCTATGTGGATACCGGTTAAGACAACTTCCTCGAAACCGTCTTTCTGTAGATCTTTTATCTTATCCAAAACCTTACCATAGGGAACGCTTTTATACTTTCCCCTGACTTTTGGAACTATACAATAGGTACAGTTCTGCTCGCATCCATCCTGGATTTTTATAAGTGGTCTTGAATGAACCTGGTAAAGCTTGAGAGAACTACTGGAGTTATTAAAATCGAAATTATCTTGGTTTTTCCGGATTGCCTCTGTTCGAAATACTTGCGTTTTTCCAATCAAATCCGGTATTTTATCTTTATTTTTATTTTCTACTATAAAATCAATACCGCACTGTTTAAGAAATTTTTTATTAAAAACAACAAAACAGCCTGTAACCATTATTTTGCTGTTTTTATTCCGTGATCTAATCCTTCTGATTACCTGTCTGGCTTTCCTGTCGCTTTGAGAAGTAACCGTGCATGTATTTATTATACAGAAATCGGGACTACCCCTCCAGGAAACTTGCTCCATTCCCTTCTTCCGCAGTTCTTTTACAATAAAATCCGATTCACTTTGATTGATTTTACATCCGAGTGTATCTACGGAAAATCTTACTTTCTTCATTTTTGATTTCCGGCTAAATAATCCAGTACAGATAAAAAATAAATTGCCGCAGTTTCGGAACGGTAAATATTTTTCCCGAACTTTATTTCCCTTGCCCCTCTATCCCTTAAATGATTTAATTCGCAAGCTTCAAAGCCGCCTTCGGGCCCTATTACATATCCAATCCTTGAAGCATTTCTAACTTCCGTTAAATTTTTAACGCTTCCGGTACCTTCTTCGTAGGGAACATAAAATAAATCATAATCCGAAACCTTAATATTATAGATATCTTCCGGTGGAAGTATTTCGCACTTATAATACCTCCTGCTCTGCTCCGAAGCACTGTTTGAAATTTTCTGCCACCTTTCAACCTTACCGGCAATTTTTTTCTTATCCGTAATCACCCTTCCGCTTATAACCGGTATTATTCTGTCCACCCCTATTTCAGTTGACTTCTGGATGACAAATTCCATAGAATTTTTTTTAAGTACGCACTGGAATAAAGTCAACTGGGGGATTTTTCTGGTAATTTTCTCCTTGTCTTTTATGATCAATATAGCTTCAGGCCTCTTAATATCTATAATTTCAGTTTTATATCTATAGTCAGTATTATCCGATATATAAACTGTATCCCCTAGTTTACTTCTCAGCACGTTTATAAGGTGATTTAAATCTTCTCCTTTGATTTTTATTTTATTTCCTTCAATGCTGCCGGCATTTATAAAAAAATACGGGTAACTCATATTTTAAGCTGTTAAATGATAATTATAGTTAGATTAATATCATATAAAAAAGGATCTTTATAGTTTCCTGGAAATTATCTTACTTTTTAAAAGCATCTTTAATATTGGAGAAAGCACTATGGCTTCCATCGCTAACTGCTTCTTCTCTTCCATCAGCATACTTTTTCAGAAGTATCATTTCTTCTTTAGTAAGTCTGGTAGGAATTTTAACATTTATATTAATTATATGGTCGCCTCTCCTGTATCCATTAAGCTGAACCATCCCTCTGGACCTGAGGATAATCTTTTCATTAGGCTGTGTTCCGGGTTTGATATTTATTTCTTCTTTGCCATCAATAGTTTCAACCTCCACCTTACAGCCAAGAGCTGCCTGTGCAAACGATATCTCAACACCGGACAGTATATCATTCCCGGCTCTTTCCAGTCCCGCGTGGGGCATTACTCTTACAGTTATAAAGAGGTCTCCGCTTATGGAGTCTTTGCCCAGTGAGTTTCCCTTACCGGAGACTCTCAGGCTATCCCCATCATTTATCCCGGCAGGAATATCCAGTCCAATTTTTTTCTTTTTGTTCCGGTAACCTTTCCCCCTGCATTTTTTACAGGGGTTTTTTATTATCTTCCCGGAGCCGCCGCACTGGCTGCAAGTTGATGTGGTTAATATATTTCCAATAAGAGTCTGCCTGGCAGTTCTTACTCTTCCTGTACCGCCGCACTGGCTGCATGTAACAATCCCGTCATCTACGGTACTGCCTTTTCCCCTGCACGATTCGCAAATATCGTCTGCATTATATTCAATCTCTTTTTTTACTCCATATGCAGACTCTTTAAAACTTATTTTTACCCCAATACTTATATCGGAACCTCTTTCTCTTCGGCTGCTTCTTCGCCTGCCGGAAAAAACACTTCCAAAACCTGTGCCGAATATTGTGTCGAATATATCCCCGAACCCAAACTCTGAAAACACACTTCCGAAATCAAAGTTTTCGAATAGATTTCTGCTGAACCCGAACTGATCATATTGTCTTCTTTTATCTTCATTGCTGAGCACTGCATAGGCTTCGGAGATTTCCTTAAACTTTTCCTCAGCTTCCGGATTACCGTTATTTACATCAGGGTGATACTTACGGGCAAGTTTTCTATATTCTCTTTTTATATCGGATAAAGTGCACTCCCGGGATAATCCCAGAACTCCATAATAATCTCTTTTATTTACCACCGGTTAAAATCACCTCAAAAAATTTAAAAAAATAAAAGCTAAATTCATAAGATTTATAAAATGTTAGCGGAGAAATAATAACCCATTTTGATTTTTTTTTCCAGTTTCTATTTAAAGGATTATGCCCTGGAGCTAAAAATACTGGTAAGATTTCTTCTAAAAAGATTAAGATTTCTTATAACTCTGCTGTAATCCATTCTCTTTGGTCCCAGAACACCTATGGCTCCTGTAGAGTTGCCATAAATCTTATACTTTGATGCAATGAGGCTCAGGTCTTCAGTACCTTCTTCAAACAATTCTGAACCGATTTTTACTATAAAATCTTTATCCCTGGAAAAATCCAGCAGCAGTTTCATAAGCAAATATTCATTTTCTATAACACGCAAAACATTCTGAATCTTTTTGAGGTCTATAAATTCAGGCTGTTGTAGTATTAGCGACGCACCGTGGATAAAAATCCTATTGTACTGAAAGTTTTCTTTAATACACTCTTTTATCAAATCAATTATCTTATTTACCAATAGTATCAGATATGAATCGCCCTTCTGTATTTTTATATCTTCTATACCAATATCGATAATATTCTTATCTCTAAGCTGCAAATTCAAAATATTAGTTGCCGCCTGTAAATCAAGGTCAGTATATCCGCCCTCCAGAACCGAGCTTCTTTTATAAACTCTGCCTGTATCTGTAATTAAGACCATAAGTAAATTTTCACCGTGGAATTTCAATAGTTCGATATGTTTGAATCTGCTTTGCTGAATTGTCGGAGCTACTACCATTGACAGATAATTTGTAAACCTTGTAAGCATCTCTGCAGACTTTTGCAGGATTATTTCTATCTCCATATTCTTCCCAAACGCTATATCCAGCGCAGGGCTGCTTTCATCACCGGCATTTACACCTAATTCTTCTTTTATGACATTGTCTACATAAAATCTATAGCCCTTATCCGTAGGTGTTCTCCCCGCCGATGTGTGAGGGTGGGTAAGGTAACCCATTGCTTCCAGTTCCGCCATTTCCTTTCTTATGGTCGCCGAGCTCAAGTTAAACTCTGAATCCCGGGCTATTTTCTCTGAAGAAACAGGATCAGCTTTTGCAATGAATCTATCAACAACTTCTTTTAAAATTTCAATTTTTCTTTCGGTAAATTCCACTTAAACCCCTGCCCACACAGTTAATTTCTTTTAAGGATATTATCCTTTTACAGTTGTTAATGTAAACCTTTTATGATAATATCCTTTAAGCTTGATACTTTATATTGTTTTGTTCTTTTATATTATAAAGAAATTTTTCTGAAAATTAAATAATAAACACTTGGGGGAGCATAGAAGCTGAGAGGATGACTTACTTAAGCCGTCGACCCTTAAACCTGACCTAGGTAATACTAGCGTAGGAAAAGTAGAAATAGGTAAACTACTAACCGATGGCCGGGTTAGTAGTTTTTTTATTTTTATAAGGAGTGACCTGTGAACAGTAAAAGAAATGAACAGGCAATAATAATTGCCAACGGTTTTATTGAAAATCCTACTCTCACCTATAAAAGAATAGTAGCATTATTCGGATTCAGAGACTGTATGATTATAAGTGCTGATGGGGGTGCAGAAAATGCCCTTAAGATGGATTTGATACCTGATGTAGTCATAGGAGATATGGACAGCATAAAAGCTACAGTTAAAGAAAATATCAGATTAAAATCAAATAAAACCAGATATATATCCACATCGGCTGATAAGGACAAAAGTGATACACAGCTGGCCGTTGAATATGCACTGGATTTAGGAGTAAGAAAAATGATAATTGCAGGTGCATTGGGAGATAGGATAGATCACAGCCTGGCAAATTTATTTCTACTGACATCACCATTTTTAAAGGATATAGATATAAGGATTTTAACCGATGATAGTGAAATCTTTATTATAAGAAAACCATACACTTTAAATGGGGAGATTGGAAAGATAGTAACACTTTTCTCGCTCAGCCCCTATACCTATTTTATAAAAACAAGGGGGCTAAAATACGAACTTGAAAATGAAAGACTTACATTTAGCCCTGTTAGGGGAATCAGCAATGTTTTTACAGAAGAAAAAGCTTATTTAGAAATTAAGGGAGGGATCCTTCTCGTAATAAAACAGTTATAGAAATTACTCTTACTTAAGAACAGTATAGAAAATATTTTTTATAAGAAATAAAAGCAAAAGGATAAAAGGAGGAAAAATGGAACAAAGATTATCGGGTCAATACAGATGGACCACCCTTGACATAGTAATGGTAGCTGTGGTTAGTGTAGTCTTTGCTGTACTTTACTGGTCTTATAACCAGCTTTTCGCATTTCTATTTCCATTCATAAGCGCATCGCCGGTGACCATACAGGCTTTTGTAGGCTTCTGGTTTATTGCCGGAACCGTTGCAGCCTGTATAATCCAGAAGCCCGGGGCAGCTTTTCTGGGAGAGCTTATAGCAGCAATCATTTCAATGCTCCTGGGAAGCATCTGGGGAGTATGGATTCTGGTTTCAGGCCTGGTGCAGGGTGCAGCTACCGAAGCAGTTTTTGCAGGTTTCAGATGGAGAAAATTTAACTATTTCACAGTGTCATTGGCCGGTATAGTGACTGCACTGGTAAGCTTTTTCTTTCCTGAATCCTTAACCGAGGGTTATTTGCAATACAAAGTGGCCATAATTATAGCAATGCTTTCAGTGAGGATAATAAGCGGAGCACTTCTTGGAGGAGCACTGGGCAAAGCTATAACCGATGCTGTCGCCAGAACCGGAATACTGCGTAATTTTAAGATAGGCAAAAGCAGATAGTATTAAAATAATTAAAAAACTGTAGAGAGCAGGATAAATGCCGGAAG
>CAZLEB010000076.1:0-5519 GCA_964558475.1 uncultured Actinomycetota bacterium | reverse complement strand
CTTTTCTTGAAAGTGTTAAGAATTCCGGGAAAAGTATTCCACTATCAATTGGTATTATAAAGGGAGTTGACTGTGCTTTAGTTTACAAAACTCAGGTTTTTTCAGATGAAGCCGGTTTTGATTCCTTCAATTATCGCTATGTTGAAAGGTTAGTAAAAACGCTCCTGTGGATTTATGGTGGATATAAGATAATCATAGGTGGTTCAAAAAAAATCGGTGAGTATATTAAAAATATATATTCTTTGGATGGGAAGCGTGCTTTTGATGCTAAATTCATGTCCGGTATATATGAAAAAACTTTTACGGTAGAAACTATGGATATCGATAAAATCCCATCTGTTAAAGAAAAATCTGTAGCTCTGGGCGGACATCTTAAGGGGTATAGAATCGGATTTGATCTTGGTGCAAGTGACAGAAAAGTAAGTGCGGTTATCAATGGTAAAGCGGTTTTTAGCGAGGAAGTAGTGTGGAATCCCGGGCAGCAAACTGATCCCCGTTACCATTATCATGAGATTATGTCTATGCTTCATAAGGCAGCTGCTTATATGCCCTCTGTCCAGGCCATAGGTGGAAGTTCCGCTGGAATTTATATAAATAACAGGGTAATGGCTGCTTCGATATTCCGTGGGATTCCCGCAGATTTATTTGAAAAAAAAGTCAAAAACATTTTTTTGGATATTCAAAAAGAGTGGAAAGTTCCTCTTGAAGTGATAAACGACGGTGAAGTTGCAGCGTTGGCCGGTTCTATGTCATTGAAAAAAAATGCAGTGCTTGGTATTGCGCTGGGGTCCAGCGAAGCGGCGGGTTATATAAATAGAAAAGGAAATATCAATATCCGGTTAAACGAACTTGCTTTTGTACCTATTGATTTAAATAGTGAAGGATATGTTGATGAATGGTCCGGAGATCGCGGATGCGGAGTACAGTATTTTTCACAGGTAGCGGCTATAAGGCTTGCTAAAAGAGCTGGGATTGTTCTTAATGGTGGTAAGACACCCGCCGAGAGATTAAAATCTATTCAGGGATTAATGGCTAAAGGAGATAACCGGGCGAGTAAAGTTTTTAAAACAATCGGTTGTTATTTAGGTTATGGTATTGCTTATTATTCCCAATTTTATGAAATAGAGACTGTTTTGATTTTAGGCAGGGTTACATCGGGTGAAGGAGGTCAGATAATCCTGCAAAAAGCAAAGCAAGTTTTAGAAGAAGAATTCCCCGAGCTTGCAAGTAAAATAACGCTTAATCTTCCTGATGAATCCAGCAGGAGAGTGGGCCAGTCCGTTGCGGCAGCCAGCCTGCCTTTGATAGATGATTGAGGATAATATCATAATAGATTTGTATAAGTATTTAATATTTTAAAAAGAATTAGTAAGGAAACTGATAAAATGACTAATAAAGATAAAAAGACTGTTATTTCAAATGGTACTATAATTACTCCCTTTCAAATACTTGAAGATAAAGCTATATCTATCGGGGAAGGAAAAATTATAGCTATCAAAGATAAAAAAAATATGAATATTCCGGCAGAGGCAGAAGTTATTGATGCCGCTGAAAGATTCGTAGTTCCGGGCTTTATTGATGTGCATGTGCATGGTGGTGGTGGATCTGATACTATGGATGGCAAATATGAAGCTATAAAGCAGATAGCTAACACCCATTCCCGTTTTGGTACTACAGCTTTTCTTCCTACAACGATGACTATGAGCAAGGATAAAATTATTGAAAGCCTTAAAAGTGTTAATGAAGCGTTTGTGAAAGGAACCGGAGCTGCTGAAATTTTGGGGGTGCATTTGGAAGGTCCTTATATTAATCAAGAAAGAAAAGGAGCTCAAAAAGAAGAAGATATTAAAAATCCTTCTATTGAAGAGTTTATGGAATTTAACCAGGCTTCCGGTAATTTAATCCGTCTTGTAACTATAGCACCGGAAATACCGGGGGCAATGGAACTTATCCACTGGCTATCTGAACATAAAATCATTGCTTCTGTAGGACATTCTAATGCCACCTACGAGCAAGTACAGGAAAGTATTCGAGCTGGACTCAACCACGTTACCCATACTTTTAATGCCATGAAAGGATTGGATCACCGTGAGCCAGGAGTAGTAGGTGCAGCTTTATCTTCCCCGGAATTAATGGCACAGATAATTGCTGATGGAATACATGTTCTTCCTGTGGTTATAAAAATTTTAATTCAGACTAAAGGAATGGAAAATGTGGTTCTGATGACAGATGCTATAAGAGCAGTAAGTATGCCGGAAGGGACCTATGATCTGGGGGGACAAGAGGTTACAGTGACCAAGGGACAGGCAAGGTTAAAGGATGGATCTCTAGCTGGTAGTGTTTTAACTATGGATAAAGCTATCCGGAACCTGGTTACTAAAGTGGGAGTTTCATTACCGGGATCAATTCAAATGGCAAGTTTTAACCCGGCAAAGTGTCTGGGAGTTGAAGATAGAAAAGGCAGTTTAAAGCCAGGTAAAGATGCCGATATAGTTATTTTAAATAAAGAATTAAAAGTTGAGCTTACTATGGTAAAAGGCGAGGTAGTTTATAGGAAAGAATAAGCATAAAGAATGTTATGGCAGCTTAAGCCTTTTATTGTAACCTGAGATCAAATTTTTAAAGAATTTCCCATTATAAAAATAGTTTTTTCCTATATAAAAATTTTTGCTTTTTCTTAAGGTAAAGGCCTCCTGTAATGGTAACTTTCCTGCCTCATCAACTATTCTAACCTGAGTAATTTTGGTATACAATGTGTCTAACCGAGGGGATTCAATACGAATTCAAATAAGAATTAATAATAAGCAAATTTAATAACAGAAGTCAGGAATATTTTTTTAATGAAAAAAGGATTATTTATAACCTTTGAGGGACTCGATGGTTCGGGAAAAACCACCCAGATAAAGCTTTTAAATAATTACCTTAAAAGTAAGGGCTTTGATGTGGTTACCACTATTGAACCAGGTGGAACGGAAATTGGTCAGAAAATCCGAAAAATTCTTTTGGATAAAGGAAATCTGGATATTTCCCCTAAAGCTGAAACCTTTCTCTTTTTAGCTTCCAGGGCAGAACTGGTGTCAAAGATAATAGTACCGGCTCTAATGGAAGGAAAGATTGTGTTATGTGACAGATTTTTTGATTCAACAGTAGTATATCAGGGTACAGCCAGGGGACTGGGAGAGAAACAAATTTTAGACATGAGTCTCTGGGCTGCCGGCGGGATAGTACCTGATATAACTTTTTTACTGTCGGTTAAAGTAAGTAGAGGCAAGAAAAGGATGGATACCGCAAGTAAAAAAAGAGACAGAATCGAACTTGAGAAGGATAACTTTAAGGAAAAGATTTATAGAGGTTATTTAAATATTGCCCGTAAAAACAAGGACAGGTTTGCAGTTATAAATGGTGAAAAAAATATTGAAAGTATTTTTGAAGAGATAAAAAGCAAAGTTTCCGAATATTTGGAGAAAAAGAAATGAAAATACTGGGAAATATTGATTTTCTAACCGAAGATAATACTAATCAGTCAAATATAAAATTACTTTCAAAAATAATAGAAAGTGACAATATTTCACATGCATATCTGTTTTATGGAAATAATATGGAACTTCTTTTCAGGCTTGCACTGGCATTTGCCGCTTCTATCAATTGCCCTGATAACGGATGTGGAAGTTGTCTCATCTGCAGGAATACGGGCAAAGGTGTTTATCCTAATATTTTAATTGTTGAACCGGAAGGGAATATATTAAGGATAGAGGAAATTGCCAGGCTGCAGAAGTTTGTAAACTTGAGCTCTTATAATCCCGGAAAGAAAATATGCATTATTAAAGAATCCGAGCTTATGAATCAGGAGGCCGCCAATAGACTGCTTAAAACCCTGGAAGATCCTCCTGATACTGATAGTATATTCATACTGCTCACGGAAGATATATCAATAATGCTTCCTACAGTTATATCCAGATGTCTGGTTTACAGTTGGAATTTCAAATTTAATGAAAATGTCCGGGGAAAGGATGATTTTGAAGTAATGGATAAATACCTGGATGAAGGTATTAAAACTATAATAACACTGCAGGGAAGCAGTACCGGGGTTTCTGCTGCTTCTATTGATTTAACTTTAAAATTGATTGAAATACTTAAAAAAATGGAAGCCGGGGTTAAAGCAGATCTGGAAAAGGAGTTTGGTGAAGTAAAAAAAAGTGATTTTGAAAAAAGTGATATAAATAAATATATAGAGATTTTAAAATCAAAACATAAAAGAAAAATAAACAAATTTCATAATTTGGGTATAAGCAGGGTTTTTGATATAATATCTGCCTGGCTTGAAGACATACTTGCTGTGAAATTAGGAGCTGGAAAGAAGAGCCTGAATTTTTTGAAGAATTATTCTTATATAAGTGAAAACGTTAAAAATGTTAAAATAGATAAAATTTTTAAATTGATGGGAGTAATAGAAGGAAATAGAAATTATCTTAATTACTCTATTAATTCTGAATTAGCCCTGGATAATATTTTCCTTCAGTTTCAGAATATATAAGTAAGAGGTGAGAACTATGTCGTTGATTGTAGGGATAATGTTTAGAAAAAATGATACGGTACACTACCATGATCCTGCTGAGATTAAACTGGAAGTAGGAGATAAGGTTATATGCCATATCGACGAAGAAGCCAGAGAAATTGGAGAGGTGGTCGTGCCTCCGGTAGATATAAGTGAAAGCGATATTACTACTCCTCTGAATAGAGTGATAAGGAAAGCTACTTATTATGATCTCTCGGTAGATGAGTTAAACCGGGATAAGGAAGAAAAGGGGTTAAAGAAATTTAATCAGCTGGCTAAAAAATATAATCTAAAAATGAAACTTGTAAACGTGCATGTATTGTTTGATAAGAGCAAGATGATATTTTACTTTACGTCGGAAAAAAGAGTGGATTTCAGGGAGATGGTAAAGGAGCTTGCTACTTATTTTAAAATCAGGATAGAGCTGAGGCAGATTGGTGTAAGAGATGAAGCAAAAATAATAGGGGGGCTGGGTCCATGTGGAATGAATCTGTGTTGTAAAAGTTTTTTAACTGACTTTGAATCAATTTCTATAAAAATGGCAAAAGATCAAAACCTTCCGTTAAATCCTTTTAAAATATCCGGGATATGTGGGAGACTTATGTGCTGCCTGAAGTATGAGTATGATTCATATAAGGAGTTTATCGAAAAGGCACCGGAAAGAGGAATAAAGGTTAAATGCAGCCATGGTTGTGGCGGGGTATGCGGATACGAACCTTTAAAGAAATCTATAATTGTTGAATTTGATGCGGAAACCAGGAAATCTGTTCCCCTATCTGAAGTTGAGGTCACCAGTGAAAGAGTTGAGATTAGGGGAGATACCGGCGAAACAGGCGAAGAGGCCAGGATGGATGATAAGGACAGAATGGATAACGGAGATACTTAAAACTACTTTTTATTCAATTGCATTGCCGATGTAGCTCAACTGGTAGAGCAGCTCATTCGTAATGAGCAGGTTATCGGT
>CAZLEB010000075.1:0-5600 GCA_964558475.1 uncultured Actinomycetota bacterium | reverse complement strand
AATCAATTAACATTATATATATTTTGTTTCTTTTATTCAAAAAATAAAAGATTTAATTTATAATAAACTATCAATAAGTCACTGGACTACACACATAAAAAAGAAAAAGCGAGGAAAAGGAAATATGAAACTTAGAACATCAGCCATTAATCTTCTGACAATAAGCATTTTACTAATATTTTTAATTTTTACATCATTTACCGCTTGTACCACTCCTGTAACCGATAAAATAGACGTAAGCGAAGAACAACAACAAGAACAGGAAGAAGAAATTCAAGAATTAGAAGAAACAGAAGAAGCAGTGGATTATGAAAATGCTCAGTTCGGAGCTGAAATAAAAGGTTACATACCTTCTTTCCTATGCACGGACAGTGACAATTATATAAAAATAGAAATTACAAATACCTCTGATTTCACCTGGAGGAGCGGTGGACAAAATCCAGTTAGAGTAGGTTATCACTATTACGGCCAGGATGTGGATTATTCCGAATATGATAAAACCGCAAGAACCGTCCTTACTGATAATGTAGAACCCGGTGAAAGTGTGAAAGTAGAAGTATTAATAAATGATATTACCTATAAAGGTAACTATGTGATTCAGATTGACCTTGTTCTGGAGGGTATTTGCTGGTTTTCTGCAAAAGAAATCTCTATGCTGGAGAGTAAATCATACTTTAGCTCCTGTACGGGCCAGCCTGAATCCCAGACTGAATCTTAAGAAAAAAATATTTACAGGTACAACTGTAGTTTTATTTCCGGTACTTCCGGGTTTATATTAGAAATCTTTCTCCCACTAATTTTTCATAGGCAGCAATGTATCTTTCAGATGTCTTTTTTACAACATCCGGAGGAAGCTCTGGGGGAGTGGATTTTCTATCCCAATCCGTGCCAAGGAGGTAGTCCCTGACATATTGCTTATCAAAACTCTTCTGATCTCTTCCGGGCATATATTCATCCAGGGGCCAGAATCTGGATGAATCAGGTGTTAAAACTTCGTCAGCCAGTATTATCCTGTCATCATCGGCTGCACCAAATTCAAACTTTGTATCCGCAATTATAATACCATGCCTCATGGCATATTCAGAAGCCTTGAGGTAGATCTCTATGCTTTTTTCCTTAAAAAATTCTATTATTTTAGCACCGAATATTTTTTTAGCCTTATTTAAAGTAATAGCTACATCATGACCGGAAATCTCCTTTGTTGTGGGAGTAAATATAGCCTCCGGCAGACGATCGTATTTAGTGAGGTTACGCGGCAGTTTCAAATCTCCTATCATACCGGTCTTCTTATATTCCTCCCAGCCGGAACCTGTTATATACCCGCGTACAACACATTCAACCGGGTAAACTCTTACTTTCTTTACTATAACCGATCTGCCAGCCAGAGTATCCTTATATTTTCTTAAAAATTTCGGAAATCTTCCCATATCGGCTTCAACGAGATGATTGTCTATTATATCCTTTAAATAATTAAACCAGAAAACCGATATCTTATTTAAAATTATGCCTTTTAAAGGAATAAGTGATGGTAAAATAAAGTCAAAAGCAGAAATCCTGTCAGTGGTCACTATTAGAATCTTGCTGTCAAAGGAAAACATTTCCCTGACTTTACCGCTTCTTAATTTCTCCAGACCTTCAATTTCCACATCCCCTATTGGTTTCATAAAATACTCCTGACTTCTTTACACTTTTTTTATTTTACCTTTATAAAAGGCACTCAATTTTTTGTAAATAACTGCCTAATTAACCACTGCATCCTTTAAAGCATGGGAACAGATACAATCTCTTCTTTCCGGAATCTTTGAAATTGCTTTAAAAAGCAGGTCCCTTACCTTCTCATTATTTTCCTTAAATACCCTTACCACTTCCCCGATAGTTACCGGCTTTACTTCAGGATGACCTTCCAGCCCTGCGTCATAATCAGTAATAAGAGAAATGTTCACATAACATATTTCCTGTTCCCGGGCCAGGCACACTTCCGGATATTGTGTCATATTTACTACTTCCCATCCCTGGCCTGCATACCATTTGCTCTCAGCCTTGGTGCTGAACCTGGGACCCTGGATAATAACCACGGTGCCTGTCGGATGGAAGTCTATACCAAGCTCTCCGGCGCTCTCTATCACAATTTTCCGCAAATTTGGACAATATGGCTCGGACATAGCCACATGGACGGTTTTTGGACCATCGTAAAAAGTATCAATTCTTCCTTTGGTTCTATCCACGAATTGATCGCACACTACAAACTGTCCCGGCTTTATATGCGGCTGCAGACTTCCGGAGACGCAGGGACCAAAAATATGTTTTACACCTATTTCTTTCATGGCATAAATATTAGCCCTGTAATTAATTTTATGCGGGGGCAAATTATGATTTCTTCCATGACGCGGTATGAAAGCGACCCTTCTTCCCTCAAGTGTACCGATTATTATTTTGTCCGAAGGAGCACCGTAAGGAGTATCCATCTCATATTCTTCTGTTTCGTTTAAAAATGAGTAAAATCCTGAACCCCCGAATACGCCAATATCAGCTTTATGACTATTAACCATATTTTTCCTTTCCCATTATCTTAATTATATTTCATTACAATATAAATATAAGATTAAATTTAAAAACCTCTGCTGCTTATAAGGTCGATTAACGAAACCTCCGGACGGGCACCAAAATGACCGAGGACTTCGGCTGCAACTATACTTCCCATTCTCCCGCAGGACTTAAGGTCCATACCCCTGATAAAACCGTGAAGAAACCCGGCTGCATAAAGGTCACCGGCGCCGGTGGTATCAATCACATTGATGTTTTTTTCCGCTGGTATTATCTGTACCCTGTTTTTCGATATAATAATAGATCCTTTCTCTGATCTTGTAACCACACAGATGCTTTTCATATCTTTACATCCGGAGATTGCTTTCTCCAGTGTACCGGCTTCGAATAATGATTTTATTTCTTCTTCGTTGGCAAAAAGAATATCTACATGATTTTTAACGAGGTCTAAAAACTCAACCCGGTGGCGCCTGACACAAAAAGAATCAGACAGGCTGAGAGCAACTATTCCATCTGTCTTCCCGGCAATTTTTACTGCTTTTTTAAATGCTTTTTTAGCCTCAATGCTGTCCCATAGATAACCCTCAAGATAAATAATTTCTGACTGTGAAATAATATTCTCATCAATATCCCGGGGGCGAAGAATCCCTGAAATACCCAGGTACGTATTCATAGTTCTCTGCGCATCCGGCGTGGTAAGCACCACACAACAGGCTGTTGGCTGTCCGCTGCCGGCTTTCGGGGTACAGTAATTGACTCCAAGACTTTTTAGTCCCTTTTCAAAAGATTCTCCCAAGCAGTCATCTCTAACCTTACCTATAAAAGCTACCGGATTTCCCAGAGATGACAGGCCGGCAATTGTATTTGCCGCTGAACCTCCCGAAACTTCCTTCACTACATTAATACAGGTATGGAGTCTTCTTATCTCGGATTCATCGACAATTCTCATCGTCCCTTTTTTAAGATTATACTCATGCAGGAATTTATCTTCTACGTTAGCAAGAACATCAACAATGGCATTACCAATACCAACGACTTTATATTTTTTTACCGGCATTATTTCCTTCCGCCTATTACAGTAACGAGTAATTTACCTAAAATCCGCTATATCTTACCCGATATCATTTAATAGAATTATTAAATATATGTCAATTATTATTGGCCCAAAAAATAATGGCAGCTTTATAAAAATACCTTTTTTAACTATAATTCTTATAATTATTGGATTAGACATCTAATAAAAAGAAAGGAAAAGAATGTTCGAAATTCTTACCATTAAAACTTCAAGCCGTATAGAAATGGTTGATATCACGGATAGGATTACCGATTTTACCACAAGGTATAACATGGGTAATGGTATATGCTGTTTGTTTGTTCCTCATACCACAGCCGGAATTACAATAAATGAAAACGCTGATTCTTCGGTACAGCGCGATATCAACTCCAAATTAACTAGTCTCGTACCCGCCGGAGATAATTATTCCCACCTTGAGGGAAATTCCGATTCCCATATAAAATCCACAGTGGTAGGATCATCTCTAATTGTAATCATTGATAAAGGCAGACCGGTACTGGGAACCTGGCAGGGCATATTTTTCTGTGAATTCGATGGTCCCAGAAACAGAAATCTTTACATCAAATTAATTGAAGGTTAGAACTTAAAAAAACAGGTTAACATATTATGACTTTATTTGAACAGTCTAAAACCAACAAGCCGCAGGATGCATCCGGTACGCCCCTTGCCGATAGAATGAGACCCCGAACCCTGGATGAATTCGTAGGACAGGAGCATCTGGTGGGAAAAGGTAAAATTTTAAGGGAGATTAT
The DNA here is from genome assembly GCA_964558475.1 of uncultured Actinomycetota bacterium. GTDB lineage: Bacteria > Actinomycetota > Humimicrobiia > Humimicrobiales > Humimicrobiaceae > Hydromicrobium. Next base: position 1,229 of record CAZLEB010000075.1, on the reverse strand, counting down.
TGAAAACGACAGGCCTTATTCGATAATATTCTGGGGTCCTCCCGGTTCCGGAAAGACTACCCTGGCTAAAATTATTGCCGAGAAAACCAAAAGCAGGTTTATATCTTTTTCCGCAGTGACTTCCGGGATAAAGCAGATAAAAGAAATAATGGAAGTAGCCGGATATAATAAGAGAGAACAAAATATAAAAACCATATTATTTATAGATGAAATTCACCGTTTTAACAAAGCCCAGCAGGATGCATTTCTTCCTTTTGTTGAAAGCGGCACTATTATCTTAATGGGAGCCACTACTGAAAATCCATCTTTTGAAGTAATTTCTGCACTTCTCTCAAGAACAAAGACTTTTGTGCTGTATAAACTCTCGCACGAAGATATAAAAACCCTTATCAAGAGAGCTTTAAGTGACAGTGAGCGTGGGCTGGGAAAATATAATATAAAATTCAGTAACGAGGCTATTGATTTTATCGCCGGATTCTCAGACGGCGATGCAAGAATTGCCTATAATATTCTGGAGCTTGCAGTAGGCGCTTATTTTAGAGAAAACAAGCAAAAAACTTTAGAAATAGATACTCATCTAATCGAAAATATAATACAGAAAAAAGCGCTCCTCTATGATAAAAACGGTGAGGAACATTTTAACATTATTTCAGCTCTTCATAAGAGCCTGAGGGACAGCGATCCCGACGCGGCAGTATACTGGACAGTGAGGATGCTTGAAAGCGGTGAAGATCCTTTATATATCATAAGAAGAATGGTCAGATTTGCTTCCGAAGATGTGGGACTTGCAGACCCCAATGCACTGCAGGTTGCGATTTCAGCCAAACAGAGCTTCGAATTTATCGGCCCTCCGGAAGGATATCTGGCAATAATCGAAGCAGTGATATACCTTGCCCTGGCTCCAAAAAGCAATTCTCTGTATACAACCTATAATAAGGTGAAATCGGATGTGGAAGAGTTTGGATCGCTTCCTGTTCCATATCACATAAGAAATGCCCCCACGAGACTAATGAAGGATATAGGGTACGGTAAAGGATATAAATATGCTCATGATTATAGCGATGCAGTGGTTGACCAGACTCACCTTCCAGAGAAACTGCTGGCAAGAAAATATTACAGTCCAACAGAACGAGGATTTGAGAAGGAACTGGTCGAAAGACTAAAAGCCATTAATACATTAAAGAAAAAACAGAAATAATATCCTGGAAATATTTTTCATGCTTCTTTTT
>CAZLEB010000074.1:0-5718 GCA_964558475.1 uncultured Actinomycetota bacterium | reverse complement strand
TGGTTAGTATAGTTAGGATGTGTTACTTGGTGGGTCTACTGGGATAGAGAAAGAATGCTGCTCTTAGGTTAAATCTTAGATAATACAGCTTTTTATTTTAGTACAATATTATTACAACTATTCTGCTTAGATAAAAAATACGCTTATTCAATTTCTTTTAGCCACTATTTTATATATACCATACAACTTATTAAAAATCCTTCTTTTTCTGAAAAATAATTTTATAAAAATAAAAAAAGCCAGATCCAAAAGGTCAAAAACCTTTTTAAATCTGGCTCTCTAAGGGGCTCTAAATTATTTAATTTTTAAATTTTATTTGAGTTTCCAATCTCCGGGTGGAGAGGTCTCCTCGATTAACTCTATCTCGTATTCAAAGAAATCACCATAAATTACACTACTACCGGGAAAAGGTATTTTATTAACAAAAATTGTTACATATACTATAGCATTATTCCCAATTACCTCAGTTTGTTTATGAAAATAAGGTTCTGGAATTAATACTGAGGCTTCACCCTCAGAATTAATATTGATATATTCCTCCCATTCATCAACTTTATTATACCAGATTCCATCAGGTATGCAATGCCACTTGGCTAATTCATATTGGCGATTAGTAATTGCCTGCCAATAAGAATAAACTTCCTGTTCTGCCATCGCCTCTTCAGGTAATCCTGGAGGGATAGGGTTACAACCAATTAATATCAAAACTAAAAATATAACCAAAATTGATATTAAAACTTTCTTTTTCATTGCTTATATATCTCACCTAAATTATTCTTTTTTAAAATTTATTTAAGTTTACAATCTCCGGGGGGAAAATTCTGCTTAATTAATTCTATTTCATATTCAAAAAAATCACCTTCGTGGTAAGAACTACCAGGAAAAGCAGTTATATCAGTAGTAATTCTCGTATATACGATAATATCATCTCCGATTACCTCAGTTTCTTCGTAAAAAGTCGGTCCATAAATCACCACTGAGGCTTCACCCTCAGAGTTAGTATTGATATATTCTTCCCACTCATCAGTCTTGTTATACCAAACTCCGCCGGTTATGCAATGCCACTTGGCTAATTCATACTGTCTGTTGATAATGGCTCGCCAATATTCATAGACCGTTTGTTCTGCCATATCCTCGAGAGATTCTCCTGGGGGAACCATAGTGCAGCCGGTTAACATTAAAATTAAAAGTATGACAAAAAACGCTATTAAAGCTTTTCTTTTCATCGCTTCTATACCTCGCTTAAATTATTTTTTTTAAATTTTATTTAAGCATCCAGCCTTGAGGTAAGTTTTCCCTAATCAATTCCATTTCATATTCGTCTGAGCCAATATTAATTATCGAATTACTTCCAAGAAAAGGTATTTTATCAATAGAAACCCATACATACACAAATGCAATATCTCCAATTATCTCAGTTTTTCTAGTAAAATAAGGGTAAGTAAAATAAATCATTACCAAAGCATCACCCTCAGAATTAGTATTTATAAGCTCTTCCAATTCATCGGTCTTATGATCCCAAACTCCGCCGGGTATGCAATACTGTTTAGCCAATTCATATTGCCTATTCATCATTGGCATCCAATAGTCATAAACGATCTGTTCTACAATACCTTCTTCCTCGTCCTCTCCATCAAGAAAATGAGGACCACAACCGGCTAGTATCGAAATTAAAAATACGGTAAGGACCAACAATAAAACTTTCTTTTTCATTGCTTATACTCCCTAAAATTATCTTTTAACCACCAATATATGATACGATATAAGCAAGGGGAAGTTACTGTTAATACTGTGAATCCTTTTTCTATATTAAGTCAATTTTATACTAAAACCCAATTACTTCCATCCCAACGTTTTAAATTTCCACCTACCATACAAATTTGCCCAATTGCATTATTTTCAGTAGGATCGGAAGCTAAATTAGGCAGTTTTAATTGTCCTGTGCCATAAAGATTAATATCTCTACTACCGCTCCTTAAAATTACTTGATTAGAAGAACCTACAGCAACAACCACGTTAGTATCAAGAGAAAAAATTCCACTTTTCGTACTACCAAGTGCAAGAAATAAATTACCAAGTCCAGATTTATATAATTTTATAGTACTATCTCCAAAATCATACATTCTGATTCCACTATCTTCAAAATAGATATCTTCATTAGTGCCGCCGCCAATACTCAATCTTCCTTTAATTTGCAATCCAGTACCTGTCCACTTGATCCAATTTGAAGCATTGCCAATATTTAGTTTATATTTATCGACATCATAACCCAGCCAAAATCCCGCGACGGTATTTGCATAAGAATCTTTCCCAAGGTAGAAATTCACCAATAGAGTTCTTGCTATACGGACGGTAGGAATTCCTTCAGGGCTTCCCTATTGCCTTGTCGATACTCTTGATCTTTCGCATCGATAAATTTATGCAGGAGATAGTAGTTGCCCAGAAAGAATGATACAAAAATAGGGCAAGTTATAGAGCAAATTAGCTTTTTAACTATGCCCTGTTTTTGTATAAAGCTCTCCAGAGTTCTATAAGGTTCAAATCTAATTTTTTTATATGAATGGCCCTGCGGCTTGCCGCAGGGTCATTCATTGAGATTTGGTATATTTTTTATTCTCATATCTCTCTTTTATTTGTGCAACAAAGGTATCAATTCTTATTGCTCTTGTACTATCCTGAAATCCATCATACTCTATAGACACAAAGGGAATGTTATTATTATCTTTTCTGAATTTTGGGATAAAACCAGCTACAATCAATCCTGGCATGCAGTTAAAGGGAATAACACTAATAATGCCATCCAACCCTCTTTTTGCATAATCTACCGCCTTTCCCATACTTACTATGGCCTCTCCGGCAATATAATGTTTAGTGTATTCCTCACCATTTGATACTATTTCTTGTGCAGTTATATCATCAAAGCCTTGCATATATGGTAAGGTTGCTTTAAACAACATGTGCTCATACCCAATCATAACTTTATATAATATTGATTTCAAAATCCATTCCCTTAAATTTTCCTTTTTTCTGTTTAAACTGAATTTTTCTTTTGCATAAACAGAAGTAAGATAATAAGAATAAATAAGATATTCTGTTGCTGGAGCTAACCAAGTTTCTATCCCCTTTTCTTCAAGCTTTCTTATAATGTTTTGATTGGCTGGCTCATGAAGCCTTACAAAGAATTCACCAATTATGCCTATCTTTGGTTTTTCTTCATTCGTTCTTTTAACTTTAGAAAATTCTCCTTGAGCTTTTCTTAAGATTTCTTCAACAGGGGATGAATTTCCATCAAATAAATTGGAGAATAATGCCTTTCCACTAGTTAAAAGGGTTTTTATTTTTCCAAGATTAGTTTTTAAATCTGCTAAATAATCAAGAAGCCTTTTCATATATTTCTCATAAATCTGATCTGAGGTTCCTTTATTAACCTCATAGGGTCTGGTGTGCATTCTCATTTTTTCAAGCTGGTCAACTGCAGTTATACCATACCATGCCTTGATTAATAAAGGCATGCCAAGATTAAATTCACTTTCCAGTTCTCCCCCTATTATTATGTCAACATCTATCCCCTTTTTCTGGAATAAAAGAGATTCCAGGCTGGCATACTGCCCTAGTCTACATGGACCACAATCGGTTGTTGCTTGAAAAAAAGCACACTTTTCCTGGTCAAACCCTGATTTTTGTATAAAATTAAGCATAGCCTCTGTAGTATGTAGATAAGGGGTGCATACTAAGCCGCAGGTACAGCTTCTCGCTCTTTCCATGGTTTCATCAGGGCTTACTTCTAAAACCTTTGATTGAATTCTATAGGCATTAAAAACAGCAGATAATGCATAATTATGTTTGGACATTGGCGGGATAAAAAGAATTTTTTTGCCTTTAATCTTATCAAGACCCTTTAGTTTGACACTAAACACTTTGCCGATTTGCTTTGCTTCTATTCCCAGGTAGGATTTAACTGTATTGAAAAAAGCCTGTAACCTGGTATCAATTCCAGCATCTCCAGTATGCTCATCCATTTCCACTGTTAAAAATGGTTTTTGTGTTCTGCATCTCATTTGCTGATTTATTTGGGCATCAGGACCACAGGCAAAATAGGTTATATCAATTCCAAACAGGTTTTTATTTGCATTTAATAATTCAATGGCAGCCAGTTTCTTTTGGCCCTGAATCCAGTACATTTTTGGCATTTGTTTGGAAATATCTATGGAACCTATGGGAGCAAATTCAAGGGGTATTGCCAGATAACCAGCATCTAAAATTTTATTTACAATATCATTATTAACATTTGCATCATAAGCTGTGTAGGGTCTTGCCATAACCAAAAAAGTAGGTTCGTTTTTTTTACATTTCTCTTGAATAGAATCAAAGACTTCTTTTGTTTTTTCTTCAATTTTCTTATCAAACTTTTTTTTGTTTACTAATCCTTCTTGAAGTGCAGCCCTAACATTTTTTGTGCTATAACCCATCTTTGCTAGAGTTTTCTTCATCTGATCCTCAATATGATTTAACCCCCAGTCAAAAAATAGTGAAGGAGAAAGTAAGTTTTTTAGATTGAGACCTTCTTTAACCAGCTTTGGTGCAGATTTCATGAGATCTGGTGTAGACTGTGTCCATAGACAGGTGACAGAATACTTATAGCCGCGAGTTGGTTCTCCTGTATTGGCAATATGGGGAATAAAAATAAAATCAACACCTTTTTTTAGAAGATTATCAACATGGCCATAGGCTACCTTAACCGGGAAACAATATTCTGCTGGCACTATCTCTAAACCACGATTAATTATTTTCCTATTTGTTTCATCTGAAACGATGGTTTTTATGCCTAAATAACTAAAAAAAGGAATAAAAAAAGGTGAGAAATCATTGAATAACAAACCCCTTGGAATTCCTACTCTCATTTGCATATTTCCTCCATTATTTTCTGTCTTTCTTTGAATAAGTTAGGCGGCTTTATCTGTTTCTCATCCTTTTTTGCACTGTATCTCTGGCATCTGTCACCTATAAAATAAAACATCTTTTCTTTACCTTTAATTTCAGCCCTGGTTATGTTACAGTCATTTCCACAATCTTTGTTGATACATTCATATGGTCCTACATTGTATTTTAGATTTAATATTTTTTTAAATCCTCTAAAATTACCCAAATTAGAGGTATCATATGCATATTTTGCTGCACCTATTGCCCCGGTTATATGCGGCCAAGGAGGCACAATTATTCCTTTTCCAAGAACAGTTTCAAGAGCGGCAACCTGTCCAAGATTAAATGCAGTTGCACCCTGAAAAACAACCTTTTCTTTTATTTCGCTGCCGCTAACTACCTTTGCTAAATAGTTTCTTGCAGTTGCTAAGGTAAGGGCAGCACATAAATCCTCTAAAGATATATTGTTTTGCTCATATTTTATTATTGATTGCTCTGATAAAACCGCACAAGTGCTATCTATATCAGGTGGATTCTTTGCTCTTAATGCAATATCTCCTAAATCCTCTATTCTAATGCCTCTGCGCATGGCATATTTTTCAAGCAATGCTCCGGTCCCGGCAGCACATGCATTATTCATTGCAAAATCAACAACCACACCCTGGTTGATATTAATATATTTTGAATCCTGACCGCCAAACTCAATAATACTAAACTCTTTTTGAGGATAGAATGTTGTTATGCCTGCAGCCTGTGCAGTGATTTCATCAACAATATGTTCTTTAGAAGCTCCAACTA
>CAZLEB010000073.1:0-5877 GCA_964558475.1 uncultured Actinomycetota bacterium | reverse complement strand
TAGATTATAAGAACTTTATTGCAATCTTTGATTCTGGCCGCAGTCCTGGCTGCATCTATGGCAGCATTACCACCACCAATAATTCCAACATTTTTGCCTATACTGACCTTTTTATTACTATTTATATCTCTTAGAAATTTCATAGCATCTATAACACCCTCTGCATTTTCATTTGAAATACGTAACTTCCGTGATTTATGGGCTCCTGTAGCTATAAATACAGCTTTATAGCTACTTAAAAGCTCACTGAATTTTATATCTTTTCCTACTTTTGTATTTGTTTTAATTTTTACGCCTGAATTTTTAATATTTTCTATATCAATATTAAGCACATCCCTGGGCAATCTGTATTCTGGTATGCAAGCAGCTAATGCTCCTCCCGGAACATCCAATTCCTCAAAAATAGTAACATCATATCCTTTATTCGCAAGTCTATAACCAGCGACAAGACCGGCTGGCCCTGAGCCGATTATTGCAACTTTTTCTCCACCCATTTTTTGCTCTTTTATCGATTTAGTGTATATTCCTTCCTTTAACGCATATTCAGAAACAAACTTCTTAAGTGTCCTTATAGCGATCGGACTCCCCCATTTACCAGCCAGACACTTGGATTCACAGGGATGGTGACATACTCTGGCACAAACAGACGGCAGGGGATTATCTTTAAGAATGATATCAAACGCTTCCCTAAAATGTCTTTTAGCAATTAGAGATATATAAACTGAAGCCTCTGTATCAATTGGGCAGACGTGCTGGCATGGCGATGAAATTATCTCTTTACATGCAGCAGCCGGGCATCTTTTATATTTCACATGTGCTTCATACTCTTCACGGAAATAGCAGATGGTGTTAATCACAGGATTGGGAGCAGTTTTTCCCAGCCCGCAGAGAGAAGTTTCTTTAATTACAGTTGATAGCTTTTCAAGTTTTTCAATATCTCCTTTTTCTCCTTCTCCACTAGTGATTCTTTCCAGTATTTCTAACATCCTTTTAGTGCCAATTCTGCATGGTACACACTGCCCACAGGATTCTTCCTGGATAAAATTCATAAAATATTTTGAAAGGTCCACCATACAAGTATCTTCATCTAAAACAATCATCCCGCCTGAACCCATTATTGCACCAACTTCTTTCACTTTCTCATAGTCCATGGGAATATCAAGGAATTTTTCAGGAATACATCCACCAGAAGGGCCTCCTAATTGTACTGCTTTAAATTTCTTTCCTTTTCTTATTCCTCCGCCAATTTTAAAAACGATATCTCTTACAGTCATACCCATAGGTATCTCTACAAGTCCAATGTTATTAACTGCTCCGGTTAAAGCAAATATCTTTGTCCCTTTGCTTGTTGAAGTTCCAATACTGTTGAACCATTTCGCCCCATTTAGAATTATCTGCGGAATGTTTGAAAATGTTTCAACATTATTAATAAGTGTAGGTTTTGAGTAAAGCCCCTCATTTGCAGGAAATGGCGGTTTTGGTTTTGGCATTCCTCTTCCGCCTTCAATTGACCTTATAAGTGCAGTTTCTTCACCACATACAAACGCACCTGCGCCCTGATATATTTCAACATCAAAATCAAAGTCACTGCCCAGTATATTTTTCCCCATAAGACCGTAATCTCTTGCCTGTCTTATCGCATATTCCACAGTCCGGACTGCAAGAGGATATTCAGCCCTTATATATAAGTAACCTTTGTTTGATCCAATTGCCAGAGCTGATATCAGCATTCCTTCGAGAACGGAATGTGGATCGGATTCAAGCAGGTTTCTGTCCATAAAAGCACCAGGATCTCCTTCATCACCATTACATACTACATATTTAATACCGCTCCTGGATTGGGCATTTTTACAGAGCTCCCATTTCCTGCCTGTTAAAAAACCTGCGCCTCCGCGTCCCCTTAAACCTGATTCAGAAATAGTTTTAATAATCTTATCAGAATCACCAATCTTAATAGCCCTGGCTAAACCAAAGTAGCCGTCTTTTGCAATATAATCCTCAATTTTAAAAGGATCAATTTTACCCCGATTTCTTAAAACTCTAGATTCCTGATATTTATAAAAGTCCGCTAGTTTGGAATCTGTGGTTATTGGTTCAAGTTCCTCTGCTATTTCATCACTATCTATATGGTTTTCGAATATTTTTTTTACTTTATCTTTATCAAGACCATAGTAGGTAACTGGAGGTAAATTATATGATTCGATGGTTAACATAGGCTCCAGAGCACAAAATCCTACACATCCGGAAGTAGTAAACTCAATATTATTGTGTTTTCCGGAAGTTATTGCCTTTTTGACTGAATTACATATTGTTTCTGCACCTGAAGCTATGCCGCAGGTTCCGAGATGTACAGTTATCCTATATTTGTTTCCTTTAAGATTTAAAGCTTTTTTTCTGTTTAACTCTTTCTTAATGTTATCAAGGTCATCTTTTGTTCTTATTTTTAGGGTTTTTTTACTCAATTACCTAATCCTTTTTTTCTCAAACATTCAGGCGTTAAAAAACGGATGGGATTTTATTTTTTACAGGAATAAACAATATCAATAACTTTTTCAGGGTTCACTTTCTGATAAAACCTATCATTAACTACAATTACCGGTGCGAGACCACAGGCACCGAGACATCTATTAATTTGTAATGAATAATTCCTATCTGCAGTGGTCTCTCCTGGTTCAATACCAAATTCCTTGACCAGTTTATCTAAAATCCTTTTACCACCCTTTACAAAACATGCAGTACCCAGACAAGCCCTTATATTATACTTGCCCCTGGGAACCATGGAAAAGAATGAATAGAAAGTAACTACTCCATAAACATCCTTTTCAGGAATATCTAACATTTTTGCAACTCTTCTCTGGGCTTCTATCGGTATGAAACTAATATGTTCCTGAATTTTCTGTAGAATTGGAATTAATGCTCCTTTTTTACCTTTATATTTTTCTATTATCTCATCGATTCTTTTTACTTCTTCAGGCTGTAATTCATATTTGGGCAGATCTGCAATTCGCATTGTATTCCTTTCCAGGGAAACTAAAAAATAATGTTTAAGGGAAACTTTATTTCAATTTATTTCAAAAATTATACCAGAATATTTATAATAATTGTAAAAAAACTCACTTTGGGAAGCACCATTTATTAGGCATGTCGCAGGGAGCAAGAAAATTAAAGTTTTAACTTATAAGTGATATTATATAAAGTATTAAATATGGGAAATTTGAAATTATATTTCCCATATAAATAGGTTATTGCTTTTAAAATAGGGTAAAAGTTACATAACTATTTTATAAAAAAGCGTTGAAAACGTTAAGGGATTTATGACGGCATAATGTATTTAAAAAAATTAGAATTAAAAAATTATCGTAATTACAGCCACGCCAATTTAAATTTTGATCAAAATACCATTCTTATCCTGGGCAATAATGGTAATGGTAAAACCAACTTACTGGAATCCATATATTATTTATCCACGGGCAGGTCTCACAGGACTTACAGTCAGGATGAAATTATTAAGTGGGGAAGCGATTATTCGAAAGTAAAGGCTTTAATTGGTTCTGAAAAAGATGATGAGACTAATCGGTTTATAGAGATAGAGCTGCGCAAGGATAATAATATTAAAATTAAGGTCGATAAAATATACAGGAGAAAAAAATCAGATTTCATATCGATACTCCCTTCGGTCATATTTTCTCCGGATGATTTAAAAATTGTAAAGTCGGGCCCAGTGGATAGGAGAAATTTCCTTGACAGTATACTTGAGAAAATCGATGGTCAGTATTATAAACAGAGGCTGCAGTATCAGAAAATACTTGCCCAGAGAAGCAGTCTGATTAAAAGTATTAATGGAAGAGTGAATACAGCCGGTAGTTCTACCCTGGAAGTGTGGGATGATAATATCATAAGGTATGGAACTGATATAATAAAAAAGAGGCATGAGCTGCTGGCTGAATTCAAGGCTGAATTTAAAGATTACATAAGTGGCTTTTTTAAAGGAGTTAAAACAGAACTCGCTTATGTATTCAGCTGGGACAGGGGAGACAGCCCGGATGACTTTGTGGATTATCCGGATGAAAAAATCTTAAGAGAGGAAAATTTTACAGAAAATAACCTAAAGGATATATTTTATCGGAAATTAAAAGAGAGCCTGAAAAAGGATCTGCAGTATAAAACTACCACAGTTGGGCCACACAGAGATGATTTTGTAATTTTACTGGATGGTAAAAATATAAGGTTCTTTGGTTCACAGGGTCAGCAACGGATTGCTTCCATAAGTTTAAAACTCTGTGAACTGGATATTTTAAAAAGAAAAATAAAGAAAGACCCTATCCTTCTTCTGGATGATGTATTTTCGGAACTTGACATAGAAAGAAAAAAATTACTGGTAAAAGCGGTAAGTAATAAGTTTCAGACTTTTGTGACCACTACAAATATTAGTTATCTTGATAAACTGGATTTGGAATTCGGAAGTAAGTTTTTAATTAAAGATAATAAAATTGCAGTTTCAGATTTATAAACCGTAACATATAATATGGTTATGAATGAATTTGATGATATTGGAAGTATAATCGGAAATGTTATAGAAAATTTAAACATGAGAAATAAATTAAATATATCCAATATCTTTAACTGCTGGGAAAAAATTGTTGGTGCTGAAATATATAAAAAAACGAAACCTCAAAAAATTGCCAGAGGGATATTATATATATCTGTTACCACTTCCACCTGGGCAAATGAACTGAGCCTTATGTCCGGCCAGTTAATTGAAAAAATAAATTCTTTTATTGGAGAAGAAGTAGTTAAAAGTATAAGATTCAGGCAAAATCTTTAAATTCTTTAAGCTCATTTTGGGCAAATTTTAAGTGAAATATGGTATAATATTCAGTGTCTGGAATTTAAAAAACTATCAAATAATTTTAAAAAATATTTACGTTAAAGCCAGGAAGGGTAATGGGTATTAATGTAGTTTTTATGTTTACTTATTGCCCTTTATCCATATTTTTAAAAGGAAATTATAAATTTAAGAGGAGTTTTTTTTGAAAAAATCAAGTTATGATGCTAAAGATATAACAGTTTTAGAGGGGCTCTCCGCAGTTAGAAAAAGGCCCAGTATGTATATTGGTTCCACAGGCTCCAGAGGCTTGCACCATCTTATTTATGAGGTGATAGATAATAGTATAGATGAAGCGATGTCTGGATTTTGCGATAATGTGCTGGTTGTATTGAATAAGGATAATTCTGTTACTGTAGTGGATAACGGTAGAGGAATACCGGTAAAAAAAGTTGAAAAATTTAACAAACCTGCAGTAGAAATAGTGCTTACCAAGTTGCATGCTGGCGGAAAGTTTGGCGGAGAAGGATATAAAGTATCCGGTGGGCTGCATGGTGTTGGGGTTTCTGTAGTAAATGCCCTGTCGGAAAAATTGAGTATTGAGGTAAGAAGGGACGGGCACATTTACAAGCAGGATTACAAGAGAGGAGAACCGGTAACAGATCTTATAAAAGGCGAAAAAACACAGACTCATGGTACTGCAATTACTTTTTACCCTGATAGAGACATATTTGAAGAAATTGATTATAAATTCGAGATACTGGCCAGCAGAATGAAAGAAATGGCTTTTTTAAATAAAGGTTTAAAAATTACTCTGGTAGATTCAAGAGAAAAACCGGAAAAGAAGGAAATATATCAATATGATGGCGGGGTGGTAGATTTTGTAAAATATTTATGCGAGAAAAAAGATGTTTTACATAAGAAAGTAATATATATAAAAAATGTAGTTGATGACCACGAAGTAGAAATTGCGATGCAGTATACTGATGGTTATTCAGAAAGTATTTTTTCATTTGCCAACAATATAAATACTACGGAAGGCGGGACTCACT
>CAZLEB010000072.1:0-6002 GCA_964558475.1 uncultured Actinomycetota bacterium | reverse complement strand
TAAAAAAAGTTATAATACTTACTCTTCCTATGTTTAATAATGTTCCTTCATAGTGATAGAGCAAATATCTTGCTTCTACCTCCAAAGGCAATGTTATTAGACTTGAAGAAATGAGAAAAAGGAGGTTAGAAAAAATGCAAGGTAGCAAACTATATGTAGGGAATCTTGATTATTCTGCTACTAATGAGCAGCTGGAAGAGCTCTTCTCCAAATATGGCAAAGTCAACCAGATCGACATAATCCCAGGTAAAGGATTTGGATTTGTCGAAATGTCTGATCCAGCCGAAGCCGAAAAGGCAAAAGAAGGATTGGACGGCAGTGATTTTGCTGGGCGCACTTTAAAAGTTGATGAAGCACGCCCGAGAAGAGAAAGACCAAAAAGAGAATATCGAAGATATTAAGATTATTAAGAAATAATCAAAATTCGATATGATAATAGGTTAATCCAATAGCAGATAAAAGAGAGGCAAAATTTTTATTCCGGTTGTAGAAGCCCTTTCTTTTATCTGCTAAATATTATTTAAAATTGTATTTAAGCTACAATTTATAATAATTACTCTTAATACTTTATTTATTTCCAGTGTTTGCGGATTGCCATATTAAAGAAGAATCTATAAAATTAGATTTATGAATTATATCAGAAAAATTAAAATAAGAAGTGATAATAAGCCCAGTTGTACTAAATCAGGTTTAATACCAATAAAAGCACTAAATATTTTTGTTAAGGTACTCAGGATTCTTAAGCTGTATAATAGTGTGTATATTTCAGTTTTAGTCATATCAAATGTCTTAAGCAGGCGAAAGTTACTAAGATTTTACTCCCAGTTTGTCAGTGAAGGTGATCTTTGTTTTGATATAGGTGCCAATATAGGAAACAGAACTAAAGTCTTTCTAAAGCTTGGAGCCATTGTCGTAGCTGTTGAACCACAGGACAATTGTATGCGAAAATTACTGAAAAAATATAGGAATAACAAAAGCGTATTTCTAATTCATAAGGCACTCGGGGCGGAAGAAGGTAAAGGAAACTTGATACTCAGTAATTCCCATACTGTTTCATCTATGTCAAAGGAATGGATAGATTGTGTCAAAGATAGCGATATGTTTTTTACATCTACTTCAGCCTTCCAATGGAACAAGAATGTTACAGTTCCGGTTACTACTTTAGATAAATTAATTGAAAAATATGGCAGCCCGGCAGTCTGTAAGATAGATGTTGAAGGATTTGAATATCAGGTTATTAAAGGTCTTTCCCGGTCAGTTAAGATGATTTCTTTTGAATTTACACCTACTCCAAGACTTATTGACCTAACAATAGAGTCTATAAAACATCTTTCTACTATCGGCAATGCTCAATTCAATTACTCGTTTGGCGAGTCTATGGTCCTTGCTTTACCGGAATGGGTTGATACCGGCAGAATATGTGACATCATTTTATCCATACCTTATAAAACTGCTTTCAGCGGGGATATATATGCCAGATTTACTGCTTGATGCCTAATTTGTATTTTTATTTAAATTTATGATCTTCAGGCAATATCTATTTTTTTCATGCGCAGGATTGATAAGAAGATCATAAGTGTAATTATAAAAAATGAAACAATGACAGTGGGAATTAAGGAACTATCGAAAACATATCCGATATCTGCTGCCTTAAAAAGCAGGTAGTTGGGAAGATATGCTCTTACTACCTTAAAGTTATTGAAAATACTTAGACTATATCCGAGGACAAGTACCGTGATTGCGGCAATAAGACCTCTTTTAAACAGGCTGCTAAGATATAGCAGTATGGATAATAATACGGAATAATAAAGCATATATAACAGTGATGATTTTAACACAATTCCGATTGATAATATTCCGCCGGTAAAAAGCCTGTTAACATAAAAATAATTGGTCAAAAAGGCTAATAAAATAAAAAGAGAAATTGTAACTGCATAATGAATATATTTCGCAAGTACAATACCGGAAGGATTTGCTCCCCTGGAATAGGGGAAAACGAGTCTCTTTAGACGAACTTCGTTTGCAACCAATCCCATTAAAGCAAGTGCCATAACAATCATACCAATTTGAAAGGAATCATTTAAAAAAGATTGAAAAGCAGCATCACGGGTAAAAGTGGAGAACATACCTATCAGATCAGGAGGCATATAATTCTTCATAAGCAAAGGTAGTAATTTCAACGTTAGAGGATTCAGTATTGCCGGCCAGAAAATAATTCCGATAAATAAAACCAGGTATTTATGAGTCCTTTTTGCCTCCACTATTTCTTTTTTAAAGTAAGCCTTAAATGACTTCATTTTTACCTATCATTCTCATAAAAATATCTTCCAGTGTGCTTTTTCTGATCTGATAACTGATAACATTGGTATTAAATTTTGAAAGCTCTTTTAAGATTTCTTTTTTGGCATAATCTATATCCTTAACATAAAGGCTTATTTTATGCCCATTTTCTTTTACACTTTCAATCCACTTTAGTTTTTTTAATAAGTTAATTCCATCTTTAGGATCTTCTTCAAATTCAATATCAAAAATAGGCTGTATATAGGTTTTGTGTAATTCGGACAGGCTCTTTGTTAAAAGTATCTTACCCTCATCTATAATGCATATCCTGTCGCATACTCTCTCCGCGTCGTTTAAAATATGTGTGGACAGAAAAATAGTGATTTTTTCATCCTTAAGACCTTCAATAAGCTCCAGCATTTCCACTCTTCCTTCAGGGTCAAGCGCAGATGCAGGCTCATCCAGAAAGAGAATTTCAGGACTGTTCATAAATGCTACCGCCAGCGCCAGTCTTTGTTTCATTCCCCGTGAATATGCACCGATACGTTTCTTCTTCTGTTTGGTCAGCTTAACCATTTCTAAGAGTTTACTGATATTTTTTACCTCATAACCTATGATTTCACCAATGAATTTCAAATACTCATAGGCATTCATATAATTGTAAAAAGTCGGGGTCTCGGGCAGGTATCCGATTGATTTTGTAAGCTCACGCTTATTTTTTAAAAAATCTTTACCTTTAATAGATATCTTACCTTCATCAAATCTGATAAGTCCGGTCAGGATATTCATAGTTGTGGTTTTTCCAGCGCCGTTCCGTCCGATAAACCCGAATACCGAGCCTTTTTCTACCTCAAAACTGATGGACTTCAGTGCTTCAAAACGGCCGTAGTTTTTCTTTAGGTTAACAACCTCAATCATTTTCTTTATCTTTCTTCTTGCCTATTATCAGGAAAACAATCGGGCCGATAATATTAACAAGGACAATAATTAATATCCAGCCCCACTTTGGAAGGTATGCTACTTCATTTCTGGCAACCTGCACTATAGCATAAATCATCAGACCGTATTCAATTATTATTAATGGAATAAAGAAAGGTAAAAGTTTTAAGATTTCCGTCATAATAGAGTTTATATCTATCATGGTTATGTGTATCACCCGTCTGTTAAAATTTATATTTTTATATATTATATAATTTACGGGGGATAATTAAAGAAATAAATGAATAATTTATTTTGGTAAAACATAGATTTTATAAAATCTTCGAGTTTTATTTTAAAGGTTTTTCCCCATAAACTTTAATACTTGCAATAGAGTTATTGATGTTTTTAATTATCTTTTTTGCTTCTTCAAGACTTATATCAATATTTTCAATAATCTGTTTTATATCAGGGCTGTCAACATATAGGTTTGTAGGAAATATTGATTCATCAGTTATTTTCACATTAATAAATCCAGCACCTTTTATAGCATTAATATAATCATCTTTTATTATAGCTCCGGTTACACAACTGCCATACGCTTCAAGAATGTCAATCACTGCATCGGGAAGATCGAGCTTTTTAAGTAAAACTATATCGGAAATCATTATTCTTCCGCCTGATTTTATTACTCTATATGCTTCTTCAAATACTCTTTTTTTATCCGGTGTCAGATTAATTACACAATTGGATATGACTATATCTACAAAATTATCTGCAACAGGGAGATTATCTATTTCTCCCAGTCTAAACTCTACATTTTTATAGTTGCTTTTTAAGGCATTTTCCCTTGCCTTTTCGAGCATTTCCGGCGTCATGTCCACACCTATTACTTTACCGCTTGCTCCCACTTTGTTTGATGCCAGAAAACAATCAAATCCGGCACCAGAACCAAGGTCTAAAACAATTTCTCCTTCCTTTAAGGATGCCAGAGCTATGGGATTTCCACAGCCTAACCCCAAATTTGCTCCCTCTGGTACAGTATTTATATCATCATCTGTATAACCAATACTCTTGCTAATTTTGGTAACATTGTTACTTCCACAGCAAGAAGTTTCCAGGCTGCAGCAATTACTATTTTGTTTTGCAATTCTACCATAACTTTCTCTGACTATTTTTTTAATGTTTTTATTTTCCATTTATTAACCTCCTAAAATACTTAAAAATATTACTTAAACCCAAATTATTTTTCCACCTTGCTTGGAGTTCTTTTATTTTATTACCGGTTCCAGCATATCCATTACTACTCCGGAAAGATTTTCAGCTTTAATTAAAGCGATGCAGCAGAACTTACCGTCTTTCTCCAGAGTTACAACAGCCAGCTTGCCACCGGCTTTTATATTTGCTTTTTCTCTGATTTCTTTTGGCAGTACCATTTGTCCTCTCTCATCAACTGTTACAACGGATTCGACATTACAGCAGCTTTTTTTATTATTTTTTTCTGGCAATTTTTACTCCTTTTATATTAAATTTGAAAATCTATAAAATTCTGATAATTCAGTATATTCAGGACTTTAAGTATTGTCAAGGTTTATTTTTTTATTTTATGATGCTTTAAAGATAAAAGGATTTTCTTTATTTTAATTATCAATTAGTACTTAAATTTTTTAAATAATTTTTTAAAATGTGATATAATACTACTAAAACTATAGATTTTGTATTATATTAAGGGAGTGATTAAAATGATGATGTGGCCAAATATGATGGGAGGCCTCTTTGGAGGCTGGAGTATTGTAGGGATGATATTGATGTTTGTTTTCTGGGCTCTGCTAATTACCGGAATAATACTTTTAATTGTCTGGATCGTTAGAAGAGTAAGCTATCCGGGTAGGGATCTTTCTCGCACAGATAAAGCAATGGAGATATTGAAAGAAAGATATGCAAGAGGGGAAATAAACAAAGAAGATTTTGAAAAAATGAAAAAGGATATGGGCTAAGATGAAGAGCTTAAGAAAAATTTTAATATCTTCGGTTGTACTTATAACTGTAGGTATTTTAGGTATTGTAGCAATTTTATTTACTGGAAATTTATATACAGGATTATCCAGTTTCGGTACAGGCCGGGGTTATACCTTTAACCCGGAGGATATAAACAATATGTGTAGAGGTTTTTTAAAGGATCAGGAGATAGTGGATATTGATTTTGAAAAAGTAGAGGATCTGGCGGGCAAATATCTTGAGAGAAACAATTTATCCAATCTTGAAATTGTCGAAATAATGGAATTTTCACAGAACTTTTATATTGAAATAAAAGAAAAAGATACGGGTATTGGAGCTATGGAGTTACTTGTAGATAAAAGCAGTGGTGCTATTTTTCCTGAATACGGACCTAATATGATGTGGAACTTGAAATATGGAATGCATTCAAAAATATCTTTATCTCAAGGTAAAATAGATATGCCTATTGGAGAAAGTGAAGCGATAGAGCTTGCAGAAAGATATCTTGCTAAAATAAATTTAAATGAATATGCAGGAGATGAGGCAGAAAAATTCTATGGATATTACACAATTCATACATTAACTGATGGCGATGTTATCGCAGGAATGCTCAGTGTTAATGGCTATACCGGGCAGGTCTGGTACCACAGTTGGCATGGTGTTTTTATAGAT
Organism: uncultured Actinomycetota bacterium; assembly: GCA_964558475.1. Taxonomy (GTDB): domain Bacteria; phylum Actinomycetota; class Humimicrobiia; order Humimicrobiales; family Humimicrobiaceae; genus Hydromicrobium. Next base: position 134 of record CAZLEB010000072.1, on the reverse strand, counting down.
ATGGTAGAAATAAATAACAAGGATTAATAGATGTAGTAATTGTATCCAAGTTGTGAATGATAGTAAGTAAGTTATGAAGGAACCAGATCACGGACATATGCAGCATGATAAGCACCAGGGTATGAGACATAATA
>CAZLEB010000071.1:0-6202 GCA_964558475.1 uncultured Actinomycetota bacterium | reverse complement strand
GAAATATTACAAAAAAAATATTTCAAATGTAAGACTGCATTCAAATCTCACCAGACGGAACTATATTAAAAAAGTTCTGAAAACCAAAGAATATATTCATAATGGCGATATCTATCAGGCGAATTTCAGTCAGAGATTTGAGACAGATCTGCCGGTAGAACCGATGGACTTATATTATATTTTAAGAGAAAAAAATGCCGCTCCATTCTCTGTTTTTATGGGATTTCCAGGGTTTAGCATAGGAAGTTCTTCACCGGAAAGATTTTTATTTTTAAAGGATGATATTATAGAGACCAGACCCATAAAAGGAACCCGTCCCAGAGGAGAGGATGCTGCCGGTGATAACAAAAATATAATGGAACTGGAAAATAGTATTAAAGACAGGGCGGAATTAAATATGATTGTGGACCTTGAGAGAAACGACCTGGGAAAATTCTGTTACTATGGCACAGTCGTGGTTTCCGAACATGCAGTGGTTGAAAAATATGCAAGGGTTTTTCATTCGGTATCCACGGTAACAGGTAAAGTAAAAAAAGGAGTGGATGCTTCAAATATAATAAAGGCAGCCTTTCCCGGAGGTTCCATAACCGGTGCCCCAAAAATAAGAGCAATGGAAATAATTGATGAGCTGGAGCCGACGGCCAGAAATATTTATACTGGATCGGCCGGTTATATTGGGATTGATAGCACCATGGATTTAAATATTATAATCAGGACATTTGTTATAAAGGGAAATAGGTTTTATTATAATGTCGGTGGTGGAATTGTGGAAGATTCAGTGCCGGAGGAGGAGTATAAAGAGACTCTGGACAAAGGGGTTGCCCTGGAGGAGACTTTAAAGTTTTTCAGGGCAAAGAATTTAAAAAAATTGCTGTGAAATTTCTATGAGGAGCATTGATGTTTGGTTATATTTTTATTAATGGAAGGCTGATAATAGAAAATAAGGCTAAAATACATGTCAGGGACAGGGGATTTTTATATGGCGACGGTCTTTTTGAAACCTTAAGAAGTTATAAGGGCTTTATATTTATGCTTGATGCCCATCTTCAGAGATTGTTTCATTCACTTAAGGTTCTAAAATATAACATTTATTTTGATAAAGAATACATTGAAGATGCAGTCAATAAAACTGTTAAAAAAAATAATCTTTCCGCAGGTGACACTTATATAAAAATAATCGTAACCAGGGGTATTCATAGAGGAGAGCTTCATTTTGATAAGTATTATAAGCCCAATCTTATTATAATTGCCGATAGTCTTGCACCTTACCCTGAAGATGATTACACTAAAGGGATAAATATCATCTCTTCTTCAATAATAAGGCAAGCCATAGGCAGCCCCATTTATTCTCACAAGCTTTTGAACTATTTTGAAAATATTTTTGCAAAAGATGAGGCTCATTATAATGGTGCACAGGAAGCGATATTTCTAACCAGAGACCACCTGGTTCTGGAAGGTGCCTCAAGTAACATTTTCTATATAAAAAGAAATATGTTGTATACTTCACCGCTCACTCAGAATATTTTGCCAGGGATTACCAGGGAAGTAGTTATAGATATATGCAATGAAAATAGAATAAAAGTGAGACAGAAAAAGATTCATTACAGGGATATCATAGAAGCGGATGAAGTATTCAAAACAAGTTCCGTTGCAGGAATTGTTCCGGTAAGAAAAATTGACCGTTTTATAATTACCAGAGAAATTCCCGGGAAAATCACTGCAAGACTTATGAAATTATACCTGAGTAGAGTTGAGCTTTAAAATTTGCATCAGGGGAATTTATTGTTAAAATAAATGTGCTATGCATATCTATTTTATGAATGATTGTAAAAAATCAAACTGGCTGTAAAGATAAGGAGAGTATAATTATGAAATATAGGACTTTAGGAAAAACAGGTTTTAAGGTTTCTGAAATTTCGCTGGGCACATGGCAATTAGGCGGCAGGTGGGGTGAGGAATTTAATTCTAAAACTGCCGAAGAGATTTTAAACAGGGCAGTAGACGGAGGAGTAAATTTTATTGACACTGCAGATGTATATAATGAGGGCCAGAGCGAGAAAGCCATAGGAAAATTCTTAAAAGGTACAAAAGAAAAAATTTATGTGACTACGAAAGCCGGAAGAAGACTGGTACCTCATACCACGGAAGGATACAACCGGGAAAATATAACAAGGTTTATAGATGATAGCCTGAAGAATATGGACCTGGAAGTAATAGACCTTATCCAGCTCCATTGTCCTACCGCCGAGGTTTACCGGAATCCGGAAGTTTTCGGTATCCTGGATGAGCTGGTAGAAAAAGGAAAAATTTTAAATTACGGTGTTAGTGTCGAAAAAGTGGAAGAAGCCTTAAAAGCAATTGAATATCCAAATATGGCCACTGTTCAGATTATATATAATATGTTCAGGCACAAACCTGCCGAAAAATTCTTCGATCTGGCGAAAAGCAGAAATGTTGGAATTATCGCAAGAGTCCCGCTGGCAAGCGGTATGCTGACCGGAAAATTTAAAAAGGATACAGTATTTTCAGAAGGAGATCACAGATTCTTTAACCGCGAGGGCCAGGTTTTTGACAGGGGAGAGACATTTTCAGGAGTTCCTTATGAAATAGGTCTTGAAGTAGTGGAAGAACTCAAGAAGATATTTCCTGAGGGCAAACTTGCTGAGTATGCTCTGCGCTGGATTCTTATGAATGATAATGTGAGTTGTATCATACCGGGTGCTAGCAGAGTATCGCAGGTCGAGGATAATATAAAAGCTTCCGGCCTTCCGCCGCTTACCGATAATCAAATGGAAGGAACTAGAGAGATGTACCAGAAATATATTAAAAAATATGTCCATGATTTATGGTAAAAAAAGTTTTACTTAAGAAAATCATAGTGCTAATATAAAGTAGTTTCTACTTAAATATTAAAGATTAGTATTAAGATGCAAGGACTGCAAGAAAAATGAATTTTTAGGGATCAGGTTACAAGAGAAGGGAGTAATGAATAATGAAGCAGTTCAGCAGCCTTATGGATCTTATAGAAACGAGAAAAAGTATAAGGTCATATAAGCCCCAGGCAGTGGAAGAGGAAAAATTAAATTATATTCTGCAAGCTTTCAGGAAGGCTCCATCAGGTAAAAATCTCCAGCCATGGAAATTGGTTGTAGTAAAAGATAAGAAAAAAATAAGTGACCTGTCCATAGCATGTAACAACCAAACTTTTCTGGCGGAGGCTCCAATATTAATTGTGGCCTGTGCTAAAGAAGATGAAGCTTATGAAGCAATGGGTGGTTATATGAATAGCTATCCTATAGATGTAGGTTTGGCTCTCGAACATTTAATCCTGGCTGCCACTGAAAAGGGATTGGGTACATGCTGGATTGGAGCTTTCAAGGAAAAACTGGTAAAGGATCTGCTTGATATTCCTGAAAATGTAAGAGTAGTGGCTATAACCCCGGTGGGATATCCGGCTGTAGAAGGTAGAAACAGAGGAAGGAAGTCCCTTTCTGAAATAGTCTGCTACGATAAGTATATAGATTGAAAAAAGACTTATACGCCTAAATTTTATGGAAATAATTATAACCCATCTAAGTTCTGACTTCGATTCTTTTGCCGGGATGGTAGCGGCAAAGAAAATATATCCGCAGGCTCAAATTATATTACCAACGGCCATAAATCAAAATGTAAGAAAATTTATTACTCTTTATGAAGATGAACTTCCAACACTTTTAGACCCAAAGGGTATTGATTTTTCAAAGGTGAAAAGAGTTATCATAATAGACACTAGATATGCCTCAAGGCTTGGTCCGGCAAGGGAAGCATTGAATAATAAAGATATCGAAGTTATAGTTTATGATCACCATCACAAGTCATCTGAGGATCTTAAGGCAACTTATGATTATTCCAGGGAAGTTGGAGCTACCACCACAATACTTATAAATATTATTAAGAATAAGAAAATTTCCATTTCTCCCCTTGATGCTACTCTATTCACTCTTGGGATTTATGAAGACACAGGTTCATTTACTTATCCCGGTACCACCCCCATGGACCTTGAGGCTGCCTCTTTTCTTATGAAGAAGGAATCCAACCTGTTTGTGGTATTAAAATTTTTAAATCTTTCTCTTTCGGAAGATCAGCACGGGCTTTTAGAAAAGTTAATAATGAATTATAAAAAAATAAAAATAAATGAAACAGAAATTTTACTTTCCAGCGCGGAGATGCCCAAATTTATTGAGGGCCTATCTGTACTGACCAGAAAGTTATCGCAGATCGAAGATGTGAGTATAGTAATATGCTGGGCAAAAATGAAAGAGAAAACTTACCTCGTTGCCAGAAGTGATGATAAAAATGTGGATGTGTCTGAAATACTTGAAGTTGTCGGAGGCGGGGGGCATCCCCAGGCAGCTTCTGCAGTTATAGTTGATATGAGTTTTGAAGATATAGAAAGTAAGCTACTCCATTCTCTCAAGAAAAATATAAAAAAACCAATATTGGCAAAAGATGTAATGTCTTATCCGGTAAGAGTGGTAAAAGAGGATGTAAAAATATCCCGGGTTGATGAAATTTTAAAAAAATATGGTCATTCGGGAATACCAATCGTTGATAAAGATGATAATATTGTGGGAATAATAACCAGAAAAGATATAGACAAAGCTATAGGGCACGGTCTATCTCATGCCCCTGTAAAAGGTTTCCGTTCACATAGTATCGTTAGAGCCGGGCCCAATACAAGTATCGGCGAAATACAAAATCTAATGATAGAAAACGGGATTGGAAGGATACCTATTACGGATAAGAAAAAAATCATAGGCATAGTTACCAGAAAAGATATATTAAGATTTCTTCATGGCCGCAGTTATGAAAATTTATTGGGATTTTTTCCGGGTAAAGTAAAAAAGATATTAAAGGACATTTCCGGTGTAGCAAGAGCTTTGAAATATAACACATATCTTGTAGGAGGAATAGTAAGGGATGCACTGCTCAAAATACCGAATTTCGATATAGACATTGTGGTGGAAGGCGATGGGATAAAATTTGGCAGGGAACTTGCAAAAAGATTTAACTCAAGGTTTGAATCCCATCAAAAATTCGGAACTTCTGTTCTTGTACTTGATGATGGACAGCACATAGATATAGCCACAGCAAGGGTAGAATATTATAAAAGTCCGGCGGCCCTTCCCACTGTAGAATCAGGAAATATAAAACAGGATCTCTCAAGAAGGGATTTTACTGTGAATACTATGGCCTTATCTTTAAATAAGAAAAATTTCGGTGAAATTCTTGATTTCTTCGGCGGCAGGGAAGATTTAAAGAATAAAAAGATTAAAGTTCTGCATAAAATGAGTTTCATAGAAGATCCTACCAGGATTTTCAGGGCAGTCAGGTTTGAGAAAAGACTCGGATTCAAAATGGACGGACAGACTGAAAAACTAGCCAGGACCACCATAGATATGAATATAGTCTCAAGACTTAACGGAGTGAGGATAAGAGATGAGTTAATCTATATCTTTAATGAGGCCAGTCCGCTGGAGGCAATAAGAAGATTGGATGAATTGGGCGCACTAAGGAAGATAGGAATAAAAGTTAAGGTAGATACGGAATTTGTAAGGCAGGTAAAAAGGATTTTAGTTTATTACCAGAAGCTGAAAGATTTTTACGGGAAAAATGGTAAAGAAATAAAAAAGTGGAGACTGCTTTTTATCCTTCTTTTAAAGGGAACCGGACCTGATGGAATTAAAAGATGGTGTTCTGAAATGATGGTCAGAAAAAAGGACATGGATATTATGCTGGAAACATATAGAAAGTGGAATGGGGTTAAAAAAAATCTTAAAAGTGCGGTCATGAAAAATTCCACCCTATATTATATAGTAAGCGGGATTCCTCCTGAACTCCAGGTTATCGCATGCAGCTGGGGTGATACATACTATAAGAATATTAAAAAATATCTCACACATCTTCGCGACCTGCATCTGGAAATTAGCGGAGAGACATTAAAGGATATGGGTTACAGACCATCGGAGAAATTTAAAGACGTTCTGGGAAAGCTTTTCGAAATGAAGCTGGACGGCAGGATATCTAGCAGAGAAGATGAGTTCCATCATTTAGAGAAGTTAATGAAAGTACACTCCAATTAAGGTTCTTATGGTTCGAGTCCTACTCGGGGAGCCACAGTTTGTGGCTCTTCACCAACAAATGGGGCAACCTGCTCCTAAAT
>CAZLEB010000070.1:0-6252 GCA_964558475.1 uncultured Actinomycetota bacterium | reverse complement strand
TCTGGTGAGATTTGAATGCAGTCTTACATTTGAAATATTTTTTTTGTAATATTTCTCGATTATATTATTTTTTATGTCTGCTTGTTTTTTAAGACTTTCTAAAACAACCCCCGCATCCGAATTGACTTTCTCAATTAAATCCACATTTCTTATGCCGGAACTTATATAATCATTTTCAAGGAATGCAGTCTGGCAGGTATCTATGTCTTTTCCATTTTTTTCACTTACAGCGAAATTCCTGATAAAGTACCACCTGTCGTCCCTATGACTGTATGCAAGCAAACGGTCATAATAAGCAAGATAAAACATGGGAAGGTTAATATCATCAACTGCACTGCAGGGAAGTTCTTCAATATAGTTTTTTAAATCATAGGAGAAATAACCAATAAAACCGCCTTTAAAATGAGGGAGTTTTTTTTCAATCTCTTTTGTTGCTTTTTTTACCCTCCCCTTATCTATATATATAACGTCGATACCCTTTATTTCACTGCCGGGAGGGCAGCATGTATATTCTTTAATATTTTGCTTGAGAAAAGATAAAGGATGCTGATAGGAATAATAACTAATTTTCCTGTCAGTGCTGATAAATTCATTTTTATAGCCATAACTTTTTATAACCAATTTTGGATCCCAGGCGATGTAGGAAAATCTGGAATATTTATTTGGAATCAGGCTGCTGTCCAAAAAACATAAGTAATTACTGTCCTTTAAAGCATAGGCTGCATCCTGGGGCGGGGTTTTTAAATTAATAGCTGAAATTGTGGAAAGGATTTTCATAGATAAGTGAAATTTTTTAATATCTTCAACCCAATCGGTGTTAGGAAGGATTCAGGGTGAAACTGTATTCCTTCCAGTTTATAGTTTTTATGCCTTACCCCCATTACAATCCCATCTTCTGTGCGGGCAGTTATCTCCAGGCAGTCAGGGATAGTATCTTTCTTTAAGATTAGAGAGTGATATCTGGCAGCTTCAAAAGGATTTTCAATACCGGTAAAAATACTTTTTCCATCATGATAGATAATGGATGTCTTTCCATGAACAACTGTCCCTGAATTAATCACTTCCGCACCAAATACTTCTCCGATGCACTGATGCCCCAGGCATACTCCCAGTATGGGTATTTCTTTATAAAAATGTCTGATTATATCTTCCGTTATGCCGGCATCAGCTGGCCTTCCGGGTCCGGGTGAGATAACTATCTTTGAAGGTGCCATCTTTCTAATTTCATCCAGGGTTATCTTATCATTTCTCCTGACTTTTATATTCTTACCCAGAATTCCCAGATACTGCACCAGATTAAAAGTAAAAGAATCATAATTATCTATCATTAATATATCTATCTTTTTTGTCCTGGCAACTGCACCCATTTCCTCTCCTGTCTGCTTCAACTTATTTATTTTACTTAAAATTATATTTACCTGCTATTTTAAGATAAAAGAAATTATATTAGAAGCTATACAAAATCTTAAAAGGAATATTTTCATATTACCATACTTTAAGCCTTTTAATTGATAAATTACAGGTTTAAAGGTAAAATCCTTATCTGTGATAATCGTAGAAAACCTTACTAAAAAATTTAAAGATATTACCGCAGTCGAAAATATTTCCTTTAATATAAATGAAAGTGAGATATTCGGATTTTTGGGGCCCAATGGAGCCGGAAAGACCACTACTATAAGGATGCTTTCAACCCTCATCTCCCCCACTTCAGGGAAAATAACCATAGATAACAGAGACCCGCGAACAGATGGAGAATATATCAGGTCAATAACCGGGCTTTTGACCGAATCACCGGGAATGTATGAGAAGATATCTGCTTACGACAATCTTGATTACTATTCAAGTTTCTATGATATCTCCGGCAGCAGGAGAAAAAATAATATTGAAAAGTATCTTAAAATGTTTGATCTCTGGGACAGAAAAGAGGACCTGGCCGGTACTTACTCCAAAGGTATGAAGCAGAAACTGGCACTGTCCAGGACACTTATACATGAGCCAAAGATATTACTCCTGGATGAGCCAACTGCAGGCCTTGATCCGGAAAGTGCTCATATGGTAAGGACTTTTATCGACAGCTTAAAAAAAGAAAAGACTACTGTTTTTCTCTGCACCCATAATCTGGAAGAAGCATCCAATCTTTCTGACAGGGTTTGTATTATAAAAAGAAAGATTATACGGATTGCCACGCTTTCAGAACTGCAAAATGATGATAAAAATAAAAGAGTTGAAATTGTATTTTCTGATGATGCAGATAGATATGTAAAATTGATGGAAGAAATTGACGGAATAAAGAATATCCAGACAGATAAAAACAGGGCAATACTGGTAATAGAAAAACCTGAAACCTCAAATCCTTTAATTATTAAAAAACTTATTGGTAGCGGCGCAGGAATTCTTTATTTTAACGAAATAAAGGCGACCTTAGAGGAAATATATCTCGATTTAATAAAAGACGAAGAAGCAAAATGAAAAAAGCAGGCATTATTTTCAAAAAAGAAATAAAAGAGGTCATAAGGAATAAAAACATATGGCTGCCCATTCTCATAGTCACCGCCATATTTTCAATTGCTATGCCACTTATCCTTATTCTTGGAAGCAGCTCCATATTGAAGGATGAGGATACCATAAATTTTATAAACAAAATGTTCGGACAGGTTGGCGACCCACTTAAGATACTTATAGGATTTGCCTTGAAGCAATTACTTATTTTCCTGCTTATACTTCCGGCAATGGTCCCCAGTCTTATTGCTCCTTCCTCGGTAATCATGGAAAAGGAAAACAACACGCTTGAGCCACTTCTTGCCACCCCGCTCAAAACATCCGAACTGCTGATGGGTAAGTCACTTACTGCCCTGGTACCGGCTTTTATCATTTCCACCATTAATTTCATTATACTTACCATAGTGGTGGATATTGCAGCTTTTATTAAACTGGATTATGCTCCCCTTCCCACTGCCGAATGGGTAATAGTAGCTTTTCTGTTAAGTCCCATATTGTCCTTTATCCTCACCATGGCCAGCATAATAGTTTCTTCAAGGTCCACCGATATAAGATCCGCACAGGGAATAGGTGCAGTGATAATATTTCCCATCTATCTGATTATCGGTCTCCAGCTGGCAGGATTCTTTCTTTTGAATGTTACTTACCTCCTTATAGGCTGTCTGGTACTGCTTGCAGTATGCCCGCTGGTTTTAAAGCTGGCGGTTAGGATTTTTGACCGGGAAAATATTCTTACCAAATGGAAGATGAAAGCTTAAGAAGCTGGAATCTTTATATTATCTAAAAAAGCATATTATTTACTAAAAAATCCTTTTATTTCCTTATCCAGTACCGGAGTGGGACCGGTATGTGAGCATACCCATGAACCCAGCCTGTTGGCAAAACTGCTAATTTCTTCAAGCGTCCCCCCTTCAAGATACCTGATTACCATTGCTGCTGTAAAAGCATCCCCTGCACCTACTGTATCAGCAACAGGAACTTTATAGCCGGGGTGATCATAGTAACCACTTCCATTTATAAGCAGGCTTCCATCTTCGCCCCTGGTAATACATACAAGTTTTATATCATATCTTCCCATTAGCTTTCTGCAAAAACCGATATCATCTCTCCCCTGAGGGCAGCCCATTAAATTTTTAAGCAGCTCAAGTTCCCCTTTATTTAATTTCAGTATCGTGGCCAATTCCAGTGATTGGAAAATTATTTTAGGAGAATGGAATTCCTGCCTCAAGTTTATATCAAATACTTTGATAGCGCTGCCCGGAGCCATCTTTAAAAAATCAACAATTGTCCTCCGGGATCTCAAAGACCTCTGGGCCAGGGTACCAAAACATACAACATCAACTTCTCTGGAAAGCTCTTTCCACCTATCACTCAATTCCAAAAAGTCCCAGGCCACATTTTCATTAATGATATAATCCGGCTGTCCAATATCATCAATTCTCACCCTAACTGTTCCGGTGGGATGTTTTAAGTCAATCTGTATGAAATCTTCAGCTAGACCAAGTTGATTTAACAAATCCAGAATCTCTCTGCCCAATGGATCATTTCCGATTCTGCTGGCAACCAGTCCATCCTGTCCCAGATTTTTAACGAAATAGGCAAAATTAGTCGGAGCTCCACCCAATTTTCTACCATGTGGAAAGACATCCCATAATATCTCCCCGATGCCTGCTATTTTTAAAGACACTTTTATTCCTTATTCTAAATTGAAATTCGATAACAATTTTTTACTTTATAAATTTGTTCTTTGAATAAAAGATTGATTTTTTACTTATATACCAGTCTTCCCTCTACATTTCTGGAAATATTCTGATTGTCTCTTAAGTATTCCTCTAAAACTTCCTGTGCCGAGGTGGTTATTACCTTATGCTGGCCGGTTTCCAGTAATTCTTCATTAGTTACATTCAGATAAGCGGCAGAGTTACTGAAATGATATCCCTGAAGACAAATGGTATAAATCTTCTCATCACTGACAGGAGTGCCATTTAGATCCAACGATATAAGCTGTCCTTTTAAATCGTCATAAGCCGCTCTTATACCGCCATTTACCTGATAGCATTCCCCCTCACTGTTTCTATTTTCCTTTCTCATAATATAAGAGAATATTTTTTTAAGAGTAGAGCCTTTTACTTTATACCTGTTTAAAAAATCATCATAAGGGAAGCAGGTCTTGAAATCTTTTAAAGTTACAAGAGGACCGATCTCTTTTACTCTTATTGAGCCGCTTCCTATCAGCATAACATCTGCCTGAGATTTTTCCGCAAAAGCATCTGCAATTAAATTTCCAAGAGAGGTCTCGACTTCACGGGCAGGGTGTGTTAATTTCCTGGAAAATTTACAGATCATGGTATTATACTTTCTATCAACTACATCTTTAAAAGAGTCGATATAATCCTGAAGATTCTTATCAGGTTCAGCCAGACTGCTGTCTATAGGAATGAGTTTCCATTTAAAATCAACAATACTATTGGTATCATCATCCACAACTATATCAAACCTTCCAATCTGATCAGAGCCTACTCCCGCCTGAGCTATCAGGATATTGTTGACCCTTTCAGGTTTGTCCAGAATAGTATGAGAATGTCCGCCGATAATCAAGTCCACTCCCCATTCCGGCTTTAATAACCTGGCAAGTTCTATATCTGATTCAAAGCCAATATGGGTCAATAGTATGGTTAGATCAATATCATCATTTTTATAAGCATTGGTTATTTTACCCACTTCCGTGCTGGCTTCTTCAAGCGATATAAAGCTTCCGATAAGCTCGTCCTGCCTGATTGAATCCAGCACTTTTTCCGTAATAATACCGGTAAATAAAATATCAAAACCGGCTTTGTTTATAATTACATAGGGCATCATCAGCCTTTTATTGTATTTTTTTACATACAAGTTGGCATTCACCAGAGGAAAATTGGCAATTTTCTCTAAAAACAACAGATGAGGAAGACCATAATCAAGCTCATGGTTTCCCAGTGAGACTACATCGGGAGCCAGGTAATTCATAATCTCTATGGTAGAAATTCCTTTGTATTCTAAATCTATAAGTGATCCCTGCACCATATCACCGGAAATAATATAAAGGACATTTTCTTCTTCCGCCCTTACTTTATTAATATAGCCCGAGAGTAGAGACAGCCCTCCAATCAAATTCCCCTGCCCTTCCCTTAACTCTGACAGAAAATCTCCATGAATATCATTGGAATGCAGTATGGTAAATTTCTTTGTTTTCATAAGTATCCTCCATAATAATTAGATTGATTTAATTATAAACAATAGGAATGATTAATAACAATTGAACTTTTGAAATTTTTTACTATGATACCTTGAGCCTTACCATTCAGGACAACACATCATAAATGATTTAATATAATAAATGAGTCACAAACTAATTTTCAAGAAACTCTCTTAATGCTTTGCTTTTTTTCGTGCCCCGTAATTTATTTAGAGTTTTAAATTCTATTTGTCTAATCCTTTCTCTGGTAACTCCAAATTCCCTTCCAACTTCTTCTAATGTTCTTGGCTGACCATCATTTATACCAAATCTTAGTTCTAAAATTTTTCTTTCTCTATACTCTAAGGTATTAAGCGTTTCTTTTAGCTTGTTTTGAAGCATCTTAAAAGACGCAGCCTCTGAAGGTGCTTCTACTTCCGAATCTTCTATAAAATCGCCAAGGCTACTGTCACCTTCCTCACCTACCGGAGTTTCAAATGAAATAGGATGCTGGCTTATTTTGATTATTTCCCTTATCTTTC
>CAZLEB010000069.1:0-6521 GCA_964558475.1 uncultured Actinomycetota bacterium | reverse complement strand
TAATACAAGTTTAATAACTTAAGTATTTCATCTGGATTTATGATTTTTAATAGACCAAAATATAGTTCTACAAAAAAGCTAATCGTGATGTTCCTCTGGCTAAAAGATAATTCCCTGTGGCGAAGCTTGTAAGAGCCTGGCTAGCGGGAATTTTTATTTTTATTTAAAGTCTCTTTTTACTTTCAGTATTTTCTTTATATATCTAATTAATATCAAAGAATAAAAATTTAAAAATTCAAAGAGTATTTCCATACAACAGCAAGGCTAAAAGCAGGATATATTTTGGGGAAATACTCTTTTTATTTTATATGTGATAGTCAAAAGAAATTTTTAAAGGTAAAGTTTAAAATATTAATGTAAGGATTTAAAAAGGCGAAAAATATGTTTTTTCCATCTAAAAGTGATTATCTTGCAATGGCTGAAAGCCATAATTTAATACCGGTATATAAAGAATATGTTGTTGATACCGAGACCCCTGCCTCTATATTTATAAAAACAGTAGGTATGAAAAAAAATGGATTTTTACTGGAGAGCATAGAAGGATTAAAAAATTTATCAAGGTATTCTTTTATCGGAGTGGGGTGCAAGAACTTAATAAAGTTTGATGGGGGAGTCTTTTCTTTGAATAACGGCAGCGAGAATGTATATGAAACAAAAACCGGAAACCCTCTTCTGGAACTGGAAAAAATTATGAAAAAATACCGGCTTTACAAAAATCCGGAACTAGATCATTTTGTAGGTGGAGCCGTAGGTTACCTGAGCTATGATTTGGTAAAATACTTTGATGAGATTCCGCTTCCTGAAAATAAATTATTTATACCTGAAATTATGCTTTATCTTACTGATCTGGTGGTAGTCTTCGATCATTTGCTTAATCGTATAAAAATAATTTCTACAGTGAAAATCGAAGATAAAATTTCTGCTAGCAAAGCTTATGATATTTCAGTGGAAAGTATTGAAAATCTGGAGAATAAAATTAAACAAAGGGGTGGAAATAGTTTCAAAAGCAGTTTCGACTCTGCTATTATTAATAATTCTACAGCGGACCTGGATTTAAATTCTAATTTTGAAAAGGAAAAGTTTCTGGAAGGGGTCAGGCGGGCAAAGAAATATATTAATGAAGGAGATGCATTTCAGATAGTACTGTCTCAAAGATTTTATACCGATAAATTTTCTGATCCTTTTAATGTTTATCGTGGACTTAGAACTATAAATCCATCTCCATATATGTATTATTTTAATTTTGGCAAGTTTAAAATTATAGGCGCTTCACCGGAACCTCTTATTAAAATTAAAGGGAGAAAAATTTTAACCTGTCCCATAGCCGGTACCAGAAGGAGAGGTCAAAACTCCAGAGAGGATAGAGTTCTTACCACTGACCTGTTAAGTGATAGAAAGGAAAAGGCCGAACACAATATGCTTGTTGACTTATCCAGAAATGATTTGGGGAGAGTATGCTGTTATAACAGTGTAAGGGTTAAAAAATATATGAGTGTTGAGAAATATTCGCATGTCATACATCTGGTATCCAGAGTTGAAGGAACCCTGGATAAAAATAATTCAATATACGATGCATTAAAAAGTATTTTCCCGGCAGGTACATTATCAGGAGCTCCAAAAATAAGGGCAATGCAGATTATAAGTGAGCTGGAGCCTGATAGACGGGGACCATATGGCGGAGCGGTAGGATATTTTGGTTATGATGGTAATCTTGACAGCTGTATCACCATCAGGACAGCAATTATAAAAAATGGCACAGCCTATATTCAGGCAGGTGCAGGAATAGTATATGATTCTGAACCTGAAAACGAATTTAATGAAACTGTAAATAAAGCAGCTGCACTCTTCAAGGCTATCAGGTTATTTAAATAAATTTAATACTTAAGGATCATTAAATAATAAAAGGAGACTCTTAAGATGAAAACTTTTTTAGATACAGTTTTAAATGGAAGGGACCTTAATCAGGATGAAGCATACAGAGCAATGGAATTCATAATGGAAGGGAATGCAAATGACTGCCAGATTGCAGCCTTTCTCACCGCATTGAAGATGAAAGGAGAGACAGCTGCCGAAATAAGCGGCTTTTCCAGGGCTATGCTCGATAAGGCTGAAAAAGTGAAAAGCAAGCATAAGAACCTTGTAGATACCTGTGGAACTGGTGGTGACGGATTATATACCTTTAATATTTCTACTACTGCTGCATTTATAGCTGCAGGGGCAGGAATACCGGTTGCAAAACACGGCAATAGAAGCGTATCCAGTAAAAGCGGAAGCGCTGATGTCCTGGAAGAATTGGGAGTAAATATAAATCTTGAATGCAGTGAGGTTTCGGATTGTCTGGACAGTATTGGAATAGGATTTATTTTTGCACCTAAAGCACATACAGCGATGAAATATGTAGCCAAAGCAAGGAAGGATATGGGTGTAAGAACTGTTTTTAATATTTTAGGCCCCATTACCAATCCGGCACAGGCAAGCGGCCGTGTTCTGGGTGTGTTTGATAACGACTTGATAGATATTATTGTAAATGCTTTAAAAAATTTAGGTGTAGAGAGAGCATTTGTAGTCAATAGTGAGGAAGGGCTTGATGAATTTTCAGTTTCGGGCAAAAATTCAGTTGCTGAGTTGAGGGATGGTAGTATTAAGAGATATATATTTGATCCGGAAGAACTGGGTTTAAAAAAGTCAAATATTTCAGACCTGGTAGGAGGAGATGCGAAGGAAAATGCCAGAATTTTAACCGGTATTCTTACCGGAGAGGATAAGGGCGCAAGAAGAGATTCGGCTGTCATTAATGCTGCCGCTGCAATAATCTCGGGTAAAAAGGCTGACTGTCTGTCGGAAGCTTTAGAATTGGCCAGCTATTCTATTGAAAGCGGAAAAGCATATGATAAATTAACGAGGCTGGTCGAATTTACAAATAAGAAAAATAAGGAAAATTAATTAAAAATTAGAATCATGCACTTTAATAAGGGATAAATTTGAAATACTTAAAAGAAATTTTAACAGCAAAAAAGGAAGAAGTAGAAAAAATAAAAAAAGATTCAGGATGGATGAAATCTGTTGTAAAAAATACCGGAAAAGGGAAAGGAAGTTTTATAAAAAAAATTAAAAAAGGAAAAATAAATATTATCGCAGAGATAAAGAAAGCTTCTCCTTCCAGAGGAATTATAAACAGCCGGCTTGATATTGAAAAGACGGCACTTACTTATGATAGGTTTAAAAGCTTTATCTGCGGTATCTCTGTTCTTACCGAATCATTATACTTTAAGGGTGACCCCGGGAATATAAGAAAGGTCAAGGAAAAAACGAAAATACCGGTCTTAAGAAAAGATTTTATTTTCAGTGAAGTCCAGGTTTATGAGAGCGCTGCTCTGGGAGCAGATTGTATTCTACTAATAAGTTCGCTTCTGGGGAAGGGAAAATTAAAGAAACTATATGAGCTAGCCGGAAATCTGGGATTAGACGTGTTGGTTGAGGTACACAGCGTAAAAGAATTGGATAAAGTACTGGATATTGGTGCGCAATTTATAGGTATAAATAACCGCGATTTAAAAAATATGAGCGTCGATAGAAAAACAATTTATAATTTTTTAAAATATAGTAGAAGCAAAGATTTTAATGATAAAATTTTTGTTTGCGAGAGCGGTGTTAAAGACATTGAATATGTTAAAGAGCTGTTTTTAAATGGAATAAATACATATCTAGTCGGAGAGTATTTTATGGCCAGCAGGAACCTGGAAGAAACTTTAAGTAACATGGAGCTTGAATTAAAGAAGGAAAATCTATTATAAAAAAGATTCGGTGGGCTGTAGTATGGTCTGGATAAAAATATGTGGAATTACAAATCTGGAAGATGCAAAAGGGATATCAGAATTAAAAGTGGATGCGCTGGGATTTGTGCTGTCTGCCGGGAGTCCCAGAAAAGTAGAATGGGCAGCAGCAAAGAAAATAATTGAAGCATTGCGGAGTGAAGGAAATAAGATTTCAATGGTAGGAGTGTTTGTTAATGAAGAAATCGAAAAGGTTCTTAAGTACCATGAAAGTCTGGGACTTAATTATATACAGCTTTCAGGGGATGAAGAGAGGGATTATCTGGAAGATTTAAAGGAAAAAGTTAAGGATATGAAAATCATAAAGTCGATAAGAATTAAGTATGAAAATGAACATTATAAAGCTGGAATGAATGAAAAGATAGAAAAATTAAATAGATATATGGATTTTATTCTGCTGGATAGCTACAGGAAAGGTTTTTATGGAGGAACGGGAGTGCCTTTTAACTGGGATATCGCAGAAGATTACAGTGGTAAAATTCCGGTTATACTGTCCGGAGGACTTGACCCGGAAAATGTAAGACAGGCAGTAGATATTGTAAAACCATTTGGTGTTGATGCGTCGTCCAGGCTGGAAATCTATCCTGGTAAAAAGGACCTGGATAAAGTCATAAGATTTGTAAATGTTTTAAAATAGATACTAGAGGGTTTTTAGGGTAAATGAAAGAAGACAGGAAAAATTTTAAAAAGACAATTAAAAGTTCCATGAAAAAGGAAATGCTCAGCCGTAGGGATGGATATTTTGGGGCATTTGGAGGCAGATATGTACCCGAAATACTGGTCAGCGCTTTGCAGGAACTGGAAAAAAATTATTTTAAGTATAAAAAGGATAAGGAATTTAAAAAGGAGCTGTCATTTTATTTAAAGAATTATGCAGGAAGGCCCACGCCTCTATATTATGCAGAAAGACTTTCTCACAAGTTAGGTAGAGCCAGAATATATTTAAAAAGGGAAGACTTATGTCACCTGGGGGCTCATAAAATTAATAACACTATTGGCCAGGCTCTTCTTGCCAGAAAAATGGGAAAAAGATTTATAATTGCTGAGACCGGTGCGGGCCAGCATGGTGTAGCGACTGCTGCTGCAGCTGCACTGTTTAATATGGGCTGTAAAGTTTTTATGGGAAGTAAAGACATTAAGAGACAGTCTTCTAATGTGTACAGGATGAAACTGATGGGCGCAGAAGTGGTAGAAGTTACTTCAGGAAGCAAGACATTAAAGGATGCAGTAAATGAGGCTCTTCGTTACTGGGTGTCAAGAGTAGATGATACTTATTACTTACTTGGTTCGGTAGTAGGTCCCCATCCTTACCCCACTATGGTAAGGGATTTTCAGGTGATTATAGGTAAAGAAACCAAAAAGCAGATAATAAATGCAGAGGGCCGGCTTCCCGATTATATTGTAGCCTGTGTCGGCGGTGGCAGTAACTCCATTGGAATATTTTACCCTTTCCTGGATGATGCTGATTCTGTCAAACTCATAGGAGTGGAAGCAGGAGGCAAAGGTATTAAAAGCGGGAAACACGGAGCAACTTTAGGCTATGGAGATAAGGGCGTATTTCACGGTGCTTTTAGCTATGTACTGCAGGATGATTATGGCCAGATAGAGGAAGCTCACTCCGTATCGGCAGGGCTTGACTACCCCGGAGTCGGTCCCGAGCATGCATATCTTAAGGAAAAGGGGATAGTTAAATATGAATATATCCTGGACAGCGAGGCTTTGGAAGCATTTAGATTGTTATCGGTATGTGAAGGAATAATTCCGGCTTATGAAAGCTCCCACGCTCTTGCTTATGTGGCAAAGCTGGTCCCATCACTGGATAAAGATAAAGTGATTATTGTAAATCTATCCGGCCGTGGAGATAAGGACATCGAGAACAGATAAAAGTAATAGATTGGAGTGTATTATGCACGGATATATTGATAGTCCAATAGATAGTGTTTTTAAAAATTTAAGAAAAAATAACCAGAAAGCTTTTATCCCATTTATAACCTGTGGTTTTCCCAGTCTTGACGGTTTTTTTAAAATATTTGAAGCCCTTGATAAAAATGGGGCGGATATAATTGAGGTAGGCATTCCCTTTTCGGATCCATTAGCTGATGGTCCGGTTATTCAGACTACTTCAAAAATTGCCCTTGAAAATGGGATAAACACTGATATTGTTTTTGGCTCAATAGATGAAATAAGAAAAAGCAGTGATACGCCCATAGCTATTATGACTTATTTTAATACCATTTTTTGTTATGGAGTGGAAAGGTTTTTAAAAAAGGCTAAAAGCACAGGAGTAAGCGGGCTTATAATTCCTGATCTGCCACTGGAAGAATTTACCAGTTACAAAAGCTATTTTAGCCAGGTAGGTATTGATAACATTATGTTTGCTTCCCTGACTTCCGGTAAAGAAAGGTTATCCATGATTGCAGAGGAAAGCAGAGGATTCATATACTGTATTTCGGTAAAAGGGGTTACAGGAGTTAGAAATAGTATAAACCCTGAAGTTATAGATTTCTTAAAAAACTTAAAAGAAATAACCAGTCTGCCTCTTGCGTTAGGCTTTGGACTCTCAAGCAGAGAGCAAATCGGTCAGATTAAAAACTATTGCGATGGAATTATAATGGGAAGTAAAATTTTGTCCCTAATTCTTGAGGCAGATAGCTTTAGTAAGGGTATTAAGGAAGTAGAAAATTTCAC
>CAZLEB010000068.1:0-6694 GCA_964558475.1 uncultured Actinomycetota bacterium | reverse complement strand
GAACCAGATCACGGACATATGCAGCATGATAAGCACCAGGGTATGAGACATAATATGCGCCATGATATGCGATATGACCAGCATAAGCATATGGTTGCCGATTTTAAAAAGCGATTTATTGTCTCTGTTGTCCTGACCATCCCGGTGCTACTGCTGTCCGAACTTATACAAAGATTTCTAAGGCTCGAAAGTATTTTAAAATTTCCCGGTGACAAATATGTTCTCTTTGCTTTATCCACATTAATCTTTTTCTACGGCGGCTGGCCGTTTCTAAAAGGGGCATACAATGAACTGAAGTCGAAGCAGCCTGGAATGATGACTCTGATTGGTCTGGCAATTTCTGTAGCCTATATTTACAGCAGCGCAGTGGTATTTGGCCTGCAGGGTGAGTTCTTCTTCTGGGAAACTGCAACCCTTATCGATATCATGCTTTTAGGCCACTGGATTGAAATGAAATCAGTAATGGGAGCATCGAGGGCGCTGGAGGAACTTGTAAAACTTATGCCCCAGTATGCTCATAAAATGACTTTAGAGGGAAAAACTGTTGAAGTGCCTGTAGAAGAACTTAAAAAAGCCGATAGGGTGCTGGTAAAGCCCGGGGAGAAATTTCCTGCAGACGGAATTGTAATAGAGGGAGAGACCTCAGTAAATGAAGCTATGCTTACCGGTGAATCCAGGCCGGTCTCCAAAAGTAAGGGGAAGGAAGTTATCGGCGGTTCTATCAATGGTGAAGGTTCAGTAACGGTTGAGGTTAAAAAAACAGGGGAGGACTCTTTTATATCCGGAGTAATAAAGCTTGTGCAGGAAGCGCAGGCCAGTAAGTCGAGAACTCAGGATTTGGCCAACCGGGCAGCCTTCTGGCTAACCATGATTGCCATATCCGTAGGTACTATTACTCTGATAATATGGTTATTAATCTTAAAAAAGGATCTCGCTTTTTCCCTTGAGCGCACGGTTACAGTTATGGTTATTGCCTGTCCTCACGCTCTCGGCTTAGCCATACCTCTGGTAGTAGCGGTATCCACAGCAATTTCAGCCAGGAATGGCCTTCTTATAAGAAACAGGGCTGCTTTTGAGAGGGCAAGGAAAATAGATGCTATAATCTTCGATAAAACCGGAACCCTTACCAGGGGTGAATTCGGAGTTACAGACTTGATCAACTTCTCTGGAAGTTTTGATGACAGTGAAATATTAAAATATGCCGCTTCTCTTGAGGAAAGATCGGAGCATCCTATTGCCCGGGCTATTGCCGGCTCGACTGAGCAGAGATATAAAGTAACCGAATTTAAATCCATAACCGGTAAAGGTGTACAGGCCAGGGTGAATGGAAAAGAGGTAAAAGTAGTAAGTCCGGGATATCTGAAAGAAAATAATATAGAACTTAATGACAGCAGTGGTATAGATAAATTAAACCAGCAGGGGAAAACTGTAATCTTCGTGCTGGTTGACAACCGCCTGACAGGGGCAATTGCTCTGGCAGATATAATCAGAGAAGAATCAAAAGAAGCAATCAGGAAACTTAAAGAAATGAACATAAAACCGATGATGCTTACGGGAGATAATGAACAGGTAGCAAAATGGGTAGCAGAAGAGGTAGGAATTGAAGAATATTTTGCCGAGGTGCTTCCGCAAGATAAGTCTAATAAGATAAAAGAAGTTCAGTCCAGAGGGCTGGTTGTGGCCATGACCGGTGATGGGGTAAATGATGCGCCGGCACTGGCTCAGGCTGATATAGGGATAGCCATCGGTGCCGGAACAGATGTGGCTGTGGAAACAGCGGATATAATACTGGTAAGGAGCAATCCTCTGGATGCAGTATCAATACTGGGATTGTCCAGGGCAACTTACAGGAAAATGCTGCAGAACCTGGGTTGGGCTACTGGGTATAATATCATAGCCATACCACTTGCTGCCGGAGTTTTATTCCCTCTGGGGATTCTTCTAAGCCCGGCTATCGGTGCAGTTTTTATGTCATTGAGTACAGTAATTGTAGCCATAAATTCAAGGTTCCTCAAGGTGATTAAATAGATTAGTATAGCACCACTTGATTTAGAGACTTATTTATTTTTTACAAACTCTAAATTCTGATTTGGAAGCTCCGCATACTGGACACACCCAATCATCCGGCAAGTCATCAAAATCATAGGGAGGATCTATCCCGAATTCCGGATTTTCAACTTTAACATCAAAAATATATCCGCAATCTGTACATTTCCAATCTTCCATAACCATTTTCACTCCTGTTATTAATTATAGAATTATATTTATTTTTATCCTTTTAATTTAATTATAAACGAATATCCAATCTAATTATAACCTGTATTCTTCTATTTCAATAATTTCTAAATATTCTCAAGGACAATTAATATGTCTTATTGGATAAAGTAGTAACCTTATTTTTTATTTGCTATAATTCATAAACAAATATCTGTATTGCATATTTATAAAAAGCATAATACAAATGAGGTGACCAAGTGGCTAAACCTACCAAATACGCAACCCTGATTTGCACAATTGTAAGTGTACTTGCACTGACAGGAATTATTACCGGTATATTGATGTCAAAACCTCTTCTTATAGTTATTTTTTTAATTCCAACTGTAGCATATGAAGTTTATAGAACCGAAGGACCTTCAACAGTTTGGGCATCCTGGATTTTGCTTATAGTGTTGATTCTGGAAATAGTATTAATTGCGGCAAATATTAACTTTGATCTTGCATCTTTTTTTGGAGAAAGTGAAAAATTTGTGGCGGGTTATACTGTCCCATTAGGGGATATTAAAATAGTGGGACCTATCGTTATGGCTATTTTATCCATAATACTTTTTGTAAGAACCCGCGGCCGCTACACAAAATGGCTGGCAGCGGTAATCTTCATTACCTGTTTTGCTATTGTATATGCAATAAATCCGGAAATATTTAAAAATCTGCTTGGCCTGGCTGTAAATAGAGGTATTGAAAGTATTTAAATAAAAATTTTTATAAATGAAAAAAAGAAAGCTTACCGGTCCGGAGAAAAGAGTAATAATTGACAAAGGTACCGAGCCATCCTTTAGCGGTAAGTATGAAAACTTCTTTGAAGAGGGTACTTATACCTGCCGGCAGTGCGGAGCACCGCTATATAGGTCTAAAAGTAAATTTAAGTCAGGATGCGGCTGGCCAAGTTTTGATGATGAAATTCCCGGAGCAGTAATGCGACTACCGGACGAGGATGGGATAAGAACGGAAATTGTATGTTCCAGGTGCGGTGGTCACCTGGGTCACGTATTTGAAGGGGAAGGTTTTACTCCTAAAAATACCAGACACTGCGTCAACTCAATATCCATAGATTTTATTCCAAAAGAGGGAAAATAATTGTCTATTGTTATATATTAGTTTTGCTTTTAGTGATTAGCTTTTAAAACTTAAAAGAGAAAATTTTCATTTGATTTATTAGAGATTTTTTAGAATCCCAAGGGTTTTATTGGCCCTGGATTATCATCCCAGACTACATACCATTCTTTTTTACAATAAGGGCAGGTTACTTTTAGATTATAATTTCCCGGTTCTTTTTGGTTGTAAAAAGGAACCATATCCCCATTTACCGGCCAACTTTTTGTTCCGTGGGTTTTATAACAGTACTGGCAGATAAGCTTATCGGCAAATTCTGAAATATTCATTATTTCCTCCATTCATGACTTAGTTGAGAAAATTTCTGAAATTTGTTTCAAGTATTAATTAATCTATAAAATCCATCCTCACTGTATAAAAAATGAAGATATATCAATCGGTATCTTTTGTCTCCAAATCCATACGCCACATTGCCTGAGCTTTTTTCCAGTGAAAGGCAAATAGTGGAATTGATATAATCACCAGAAGTATTCCCCTCAGTAAACCTTTAATTGCTCTATCTTTTTCATTCTGAAGATAGGCATTCAGTTCATCCTCGGCTAACTTCTCTATTTCCTCTTTGGACAGGTCCTGGTATTGACCTGTTGAATACATAGTTATTATGCTGGACTTTGTCATGTATGTTGTTGGTTTTACATAATTAATAGAATCATCATAGACCATAACGAGTCCCACTATGAAGATTACAAGTGCAATAAGGCAAACAATGTAAAAATAAATCTCTCTAAAATAAACTCTTCTTGCCATTTCTAACCTCCTTGATTATAAAAACTTGTTAAATATTATACTTTCAAACTGATTAAATTCCAATTTAAAAGATGACTTACTGCTGAATTTCTAAAATAATAACTGATATAGAAAAGTAGTTTAAAAATATGATATATTATAGAGAAAAAAGGAGAGTTAAGAAATGAACTGCCCCCAGTGTCAGGAAACTGTAGAGGAAACAAAAGGCTCTTCAGTTAGTCCTTATATAAACACCTACAAGTGCACCAAGTGTGGTTGGCGGAAACTAAGATGTGGAAACACAAGCTGTGACGGTTATCTGGAGTCAGAGGAAATGGGGTATCCCAATACGGTGAGATACAACTGTGTAAAGTGCGGCTGGTCCGGTACCGGTACAAGATTCAGTTAAACAGGGTGAAGTAGAGACTTAAATTTAAGGTTAAGGATACTCTAATATAATATTGACGGAGTAATTGAATTTACCAGGCTACCATATATTGGAAATATTTTTAATAAATGACAAACAGTCTTACAATTGTATTAATATTTGCAGCAATTGCAATATTTCTCGGCATTTTAATAGTTGTTACAAGCAGCTTGCTTCCCAAGGAAAAAGAAAAATCGAAAAAGGTACAGGATATACTTAAAATAATCCCCAATAAGAATTGCGGCGCGTGTGGATATGTCAATTGCGAAAAATATGCAGAGGCTATTGCAAAAAATCCTGAGGTGGCTTTAAAGACCAAATGCCCCTTTATGATTAGAGATAAGAAAAAATTATCTGAACTTGAAAAAATATTAGGTATTAAAATCAGCAAAGATAAATAAAGATAATTTTAAAAAATTTAAAGTAATTGTTATTCTCTGATATCAGACTTTATTCTTTTAATTACAATAGAGATACGTATAATCCCATATACCATCAAACATAGAACCAGTGTAAGAAATATTGCTAACGGAAAAGCAAAATTAAGAATTAATACCTGAGCAAGTGGATCATCCATAATACCAACTCCTATTGCCTTTATAACTCTTCCGTAAAGATTGGGCAGATTAAATACTATTGGACCACATGATATAATAAGAAGCCAACGCAGTGAGTTATACATTCTTATTCTTGACGCATTATCACTATACAGCTCCTGACTCTTGCCTTTTTTTGCTTCCGTTCTGAAATAATACCACCATCCAACTCTGGATATATATTCCCAGCCCACATCTTCAAATAAAGTTATATAATCGTCTATATTTTCATTTCTGATAATCTTAAAATCGAGCCTGTATATCATATCTTTTGGTTCGCCTTTTCTGAATATATAATTTAAAAAGGAAGTGTTATCGAGATGCCATCCTTCCTTTGACATTTCCCTTAACCATTTTTCCTCTTTTTTCTCCTGCCAGGCAAAAAATATTTTAAATAATTTTTTAAATCTTCTATTATCTGTATCCACTCTAATCTGCAGCTCCTTTCTCATGCAAAAGATTTTCCCCGTTCTGTGTCATTTCTTTCAGCCTGTGTATTTCATATTTTATTAATTCTTTTCCCAGCTCAGTTATAATATAGATCTTTCTGCGGGGATTTGTTTCCCGGGATCCTTTGGGTATAATCAGGCCTGCCCCCACCAGATTGCCCAGGGCACCATAAAGTGTGCCTGGGCCAAGGTGGATTCTGCCTTTACTTAAATTTATTACTTTCTGCATAATGCCATATCCGTGGAGTGGTTCTAAAAGTGATATTAAAATATAGAATGTAGTCTCTGTAAGAGGAGATATTTTCTTGATTCTATTCATATAAAATCCTTCTGGTATATTATTACGTTTAACGTTATAACACTTAACGTTATATCGTTAGACGTTATAATAATATAGTGGATGAGGCTTTGTCAATATTTAAAATATTTTTTTTTGGAAATATTTTTATATAAGAATAGAAGAAGTATTTTGATATATAAATGCACTATTTATATAATTACAAAAAACGCGTATTAGAAGCAGGAATATCAAATGTCAGAGAGAGGCTGCAATAATAAAAAAATAGAATCGTGGGTTTTTGACTTAAGTTTCAGTATTTTGATAAAATCAATAAGGAAGGGTGGTTAGCTTAGCCGGTTAGAGCGCTGCGTTGACATCGCAGAGGTCATTGGTTCAAATCCAATACCACCCACCATACCTCACTTTGGACAGCAATAGTATATTAAATTATCATTGACAGACTTTTAAACTTATAAAAAGATTGTATTTCAGTCACCGGACAGTATGGATTCTTTAATTTCTTTCATAAATAAACCCTGGTTAGAGGACAGGTGGCTTCTTCGCTTTTTTAAATAGGAGAACCTAAATGGTGAATACTTCTCAATTTTTTTAGTATATGATCTACTATAAAATTTATTATTTAGTCCAACCGATTCAATGAGCAATATTTTAATACTTTTTTCCATCAGGCTTTTTAAAGAGTCCAGATTGTTTCCTTTAAAACAGTTAATCTGGTCCATTATTCTGACACCAAAATTGAAAGTGCGATTTGTTAATTCATCTAATGACGTTTGTTGAGAAGCTTGTGAATAGGGAGTCAAAAGTC
>CAZLEB010000067.1:0-6946 GCA_964558475.1 uncultured Actinomycetota bacterium | reverse complement strand
TATTCAGGGTAAGAAGATAAATTATATTCCTTTGTGGGAATGGTATTTAAAAGAAGATAAGTAAAGATTGTTTCTTTGGAATAAATAAGAATACATCTAAAATTACTTAGGTTGCAGAAAAGCGAAGAGGAGACAACTTTCAGAAAACCTATATTGGAGGATTGAGGGGCTTAATCTGTTCGCTTACTTTTGCGACGAAAGGAGGGCAAAATGTGCGAGTTTTGTACTAAACACGGCGAGGGAAAGAAATGGTATCTTCAAATGAAGAACTATGCCGAAGAATTACTCCATGAGGAGCTTTCTGCCGCCCAAAAGGGCATCGTTGGAGCTGAAACGCGTTTCGAGTGGAACAATTGCTTCTGGGAGACTTTTGTGATACCGGCCATTGGCAGGGTGTCCAAGACACCAAAGGGATTACCAGATGTTCCGTCATCGACTGAGCTTCCTGAGGTTCAACCCAGCGAAGAGGAACTGGTGGCACATCGGAAGGTCGAACATTTCGGCCAAGTATTACCCATCGAGGATGTTGAAAGAGTAATAGATATGATAGACTCTATTACGAGAATGCCTTGTGGATGCCGGTTCATCACCACAGGAAAGACAGACAAACGATACTGTTTCGGTTTGGGGATGGATAAATGGAATATATTGGGTAAGTTTCCTGATGCCGCTTCCTCCCTGGAGGTGCTTGACAAGGAGGAAGCCAAGAGGATCTTTCGCCAATATGATGAGGAAGGGCTGATACATAGCATTTGGACAGGAGTAACCCCTTATGTTGTAGGTATGTGTAATTGTGATCGTGATTGTGGAGCCTACAAGGGGTATATTGAGAAGCGAGGTGCTCCTCACTTCTTCCGGGCAGAGTACGTCTGCCAGATAGATTTGGACCTCTGTACAGGGTGCAAATCTTGTATGAGTCAATGTCAGTTCGGGGCTCAGTTTTACTCATCTGCGCTTTCTAAGGTGTATATCGATCCCACCAGGTGTTTCGGGTGTGGCTTGTGTAGGGCGAAATGCCCAAACAATGCCATTAGGTTATTACCAAGGCAGGAGAGTCCTGAGGCAGTGAATATCTGGCTGAGAGATAAAGTGAAGTAAGGCTCTGGATTCCAGAGCTGACTCGCCGCACAGAAAGATATTTTTGTCTGGGAGTCAAATTGAACGATAAAGCCCTATGTAATCGGAGTGGACGGAGGAAGTACTAAAACTCACTATGCTTTATTCGATTCTCAGGGTAAATTTGTGAATTTTATACAAGGGGATCCAGCGAATCATGAAGCCTATCATGAGGGCTATGAAGGTGCCCGCCAAGAAATTAAAAGATCTATTTTTAAATTACTTCAACAAAACAGGTTAAAACCAGAGGATGTAAGTTACGCTATTTTTGGTTTGGCTGGTGTAGATACTAAAAAGCAGCAAAAGGAACTATCCAAAATAATATGCGAAACTGGAATCAGGAATTTTAAGGTTTTTAACGATGCTTTTCTTTACAGTTCAGATACTGATCATTTTTGACCCCATTTGTCGTCATGTTGAATTTTTATTAACCCTGCCAGTAACCCAGTAAAATATGAGTACTGCTGCTGCAAATAATATAGCTGTATAAAACCAGCTATTCTGATAGCTATCATTTAAATCAGCAATATAACCAAAAATCGGCGGGGATATAAGCATACCAATCCTAAGAAATATAAGTGATAATCCGGTAGCAATCCCTGTATAGCTATCACCCGCAACTTCTACTACATTTGTAAAGTAAACCCCCTCCCAGCCCTCTCCACCTGCGCCCAACAAAAAAGCCATAGTGATCATTAAATAAAAAGAAATATTTCCTCTTGAAGCAGCAAAGCTAAAAAACAGGGAACTAATAACTACAAGAACACCAATAAAAAGATATATAATTCTTTTATCACCAACCGCAAGCTTATCACTCCAATAACCCAATATCAATCTACCTGTTACTCCCCCGAGCACAAAAGGTATTAGCCCCATACCTGCTATCGTCTTCGAAAAGCCAAGATCCTGAGCCAAAAAAAGTGAAAAATGGGAGAAGAATGCACCATTACATACACCTAAAAATATACCTATAAAACATAAACTAAGCAGATATTTATTTTTTAGTAATACTACTATAGCTTCATTAAAATGAATATCATTCTCTTTTTCATTTCCATATTTATCTTTTTTTGTATTTTCTCCATCTTCATAATACTTTAAAAGTAAAAAACCCATAAATATTGCATAGATACCCGAAAAAAAAATTGCAAATCTCCAGCCAAAAAAGACCCCTATCCATGGCAACAATGTTGCACCAAGAATACTTCCCATTGCTCCACTTGACTGCATCATGCCCATTGAAAATCCTAATCTAGAGGGAGGAACAAGCATTTTTACAGCCTTAGTACAGGAGGGAGTTATAATACTAAAACCAACCCCGGTAAGCAGCCCTATAGCTAATAAAAAGGTAAAACTTGGTGCAAATACATGAAGCACCATGAAAAACCCCATATAAAAAATGCCAATAAGCATGCCTTTTTTAGCCCCAAGTATATCTGCCAATCTTCCACTGAATAAAGCCAAAATTGTGCCACTCATAAAAAACAGGGTAGTATATAGCCCTGCCATTGCCCTGGTAAAAGCAAATTCTACATTAATAAGGGGTAAAATTGCACGAAATCCATACATATTAATATTTAAAGCCATATTAGCGCTGGATATAATTAATAATGTTCCCCATTTCCCTATATTATTTTTATTGCAGTATTTCTTGTTCATCTTCATCCGCCTTATTTATAAAATAATTGTTATAATTTTAGAATAATCCTTATACAACTTTGTTCTCATGTTTTTTGCGGTAGTTTCGTAATCCTGATAGCGACCGATACCAAAATAGGGGGTCTATAATTAAAAAAGGATTTCGTAATTATATTTTATAACTATAGAAAAATCTGTATTACTTTCAAGTGGTGTTTACACTTTTTTCTCTTTCCGATAGAAATATAATACTATCTATAAGGTTAAAGGTAAAGTATATTTTTGCTTTCCATTTAAGAATTTTTGATAAGGAACTTTACCCTTTAACCTGTAACTCTGATTGGTTCTTTTATTTTCTTTGACATCACCTCTACGGCGACCTATAATTTATATATGCCAAGAATAGCACGTATCGTTGCAGCGGAGTACCCTCACCCTATCACTAAAAAGAGGAAATAATCAGCAAAAGATATTTACTGAAGGAATGGATAGGGGTATCTGATAATCCCGATGAAATGAAAGGGGTCAGGGAAAAGACCAGAACAGGCCGACCTCAAGGAGAAGAAATATGATAGCTTTAGGTGCTGCTTTGCCGATTATTGTGGTGGGTGTTTTAATCATTGGTTTTATGTGGCCTTCCAGTAAGGCAATGCCGTTGGGTTGGATAACCGCCTTTATTGTTGCTGCCATAGGTTGGAAGACGCCCTTCAAATGGATTGCTGCAGCTACTATCGGTGGAGCAATTAATGCGCTGGATATTTTAATAATTATTTTTGGCGCTCTCTTAACACTGCAATTAATGAAAAAAAGTGGAGGAATCAAGGTTATCTCTTGTTCCATGGCTTTAATCTCTGTGGATAGAAGAGTGCAGGTCATCATTATTGCTTGGTTGATGGGAGCGTTTTTTGAAGGAGCAGCCGGTTTTGGTACACCTGCTGCCATTACTGCCCCTCTTTTAGTAGGTCTCGGATTTCCACCTCTAATCGCGGTTATTTCAGCTTTAATTGCGAACAGTGCTCCAGTTTCCTTTGGGGCAGTTGGTGTACCGATATGGGGAGGGTTTGCTGCTCTGAAAACTATGATTACTTTGCCGGTTTATAGTGACGGCAGGGTTATGGAATTTAACGAATTTCTAAATATTATCGGTGCTTTTGCTGGTCTGTTGCATTTCTTGGTGGGGATGTTTATCCCACTGGTAATTGTCTTAATGATGACAAAAATTGCAGAAGGTTCTTTCAAGAAGGGTCTAGCTATATGGCCATTGGCTATTTTTGGAGGTTTTATTTTTACCTTTTTTGAAATGTTGATTGCAAATCTCTTTGGACCTGAATTGCCAAGTCTGTTCGGCTCGCTGATCGCCCTGGCTATCTTTATTTTTGCTGTATCAAATGGATTTCTTGTTCCCAAAGAAAAGTGGGATTTTCCATCACATGAAAAATGGGAGAATAACTGGGAGGGTGAGATTAAAGTTGGCCGAAGTGAAGATACCAGGATTAGGGAAATTAGTAACTTTAAGGCCTGGCTGCCTTATATTCTAATCGGATTGATCCTGTTAGCTGGGCGTCTGGAAATAATCGGATTGACTCCTATATTGAAGTCCTGGAACCTTACCTGGAACAATATTTTTGGCACCAGTATTAGTAGAGGTATTATCCCGCTATATAACCCGGGAATCATTCCATTTATAGTAATTGCTTTACTGCTCCCCTTTCTACATGGAATAGATGGAGGAATGGTTGTCGAAGCCTGGAAGGATACCTTCAAGATGATTAAACCAGCTTCAATCGCTCTTCTGTTTGCTCTAGGCATGGTGTATGTCATGATGAACTCCGGAGGTGCTGCTGGCAGTGATTCAATGATATTAGTTATAGCTAAAGTGACAGCACGGGCGACTGGTGGAATCTGGTATCTAGTTGCTCCTTTTGTTGGAATGCTCGGTGCCTTTATCGCTGGCAGCAACACAGTTTCAAATATTATGTTCGGACCATTTCAACTTAGTACTGCTACTGAGGCTGGAATACCGGTAATCCCGATTTTAGCCCTGCAGACTGTAGGCGGGGCTGCCGCTAATATGATAGGTATCCATAGTGTAGTTGCGGCTCTGACCACCGTAGGATTAATAGGGAAGGAAGGCTTGATCATCAGAAAAAATATCTTTATATCTATTCTTTACGGATTACTGGTTGGGATTGTAGCTTGGATCATTGTGGCGCTATTTTTCCCCTATATATTTTAAAAAATATCAGAATAGGTTTAAAAAAGAAGGGTCATTTATTGAGGTTATAGTGTGATAATATAGTTATTAATCCTTCAATAGGAGGCCGGATTAGAACTAAATAAAAATAATTGGAGGTGCTCTGAACCAAGGCACATCCCATTTTCTTAGACCATTAATATTTTACTTTAGGAGGTTATAAATATGGACAAAGCAATTAAAGAATTAGATCAACATTTAGCCAATACTGATTTTAAGAGTTCTATTGTTTCTACTCAACACTTGCCTGATTTACAGCGGGACTTAGGAAACCTTCTCGAACAAGGAATCTTAAATAGAGATTTTTACGATGAAATAATATCGCTTTATAATTTATATTTTAATTTTGAACCCCCGACCGATTTTCCCATGGCTAAATCGATAATTATTACTGCCGCCTTACAACCTCAAGTCAGTGTAAAATTCCAATTATCTGACAAAGCATATTGTGCCATTATTCCGCCTACCTATTTAAACGATACAGATAAAGAAGCTTCAAATATCCTATCCCCCTATTTAGGAAAATACGGCTACAAAATATATACTGCGAAACTTCCGGTAAAACTTCTGGCAGTTCACAGTGGACTGGCAAGTTATGGAAGAAATAATATTGCGTATATAGACGGTTGGGGAAGTTTTTTTAGATTAAAGGCTTTTTTTTCTGATATTCCATGTAGTGAGGATAATTGGCAGGAAGTTAGAATGATGGAGTCCTGTAATAAATGTGCAGCTTGTATAAATAAATGCCCGACCGGTGCAATCCGTCAGGATAGATTTCTGATAAGTGCGGAAAAATGTTTGGCTTTCTTAAACGAAAAATCAGACAATTTTCCGGAGTGGGTTAACCCGGTATGGCATAATTGTCTCATCGGTTGTATGAGATGCCAGGATGTCTGCCCGGCTAATAAAGATTATACTGAATATATTGTTCCAGGAGGAGAATTTTCAGAAGAAGAAACTCTGATGATACTTAAAGGGGTTTCAAAAGATAAACTTTCTCTGGAAACCATTGAAAAGTTAAAAAAGCTTTGCCTGTTAGATGACTATAATATACTTCAAAGAAATTTAGAAGTGTTAATAAGAAAAAATGGGGTTAGGTCGATAATATAATATTTCATTAATCTTGTCTACATTAGTCTCTTCGTGAAACCTACCTGAATATTCGCTCTGAAAAATCACCACTAAAGATATTTGTGTGCATTATACTACAGTTCTTAAACTGTTTTTTGGTATATGTTTCATAAAGTATTCTAAATTATTTGACAAAAAATAGATTATACGTTACTATTATAGAAAACGTTTTCTATTATAAGAAAAGGGAAATAATATGAATATAACTATAAAAGAAGTGGCAAAAAAAGCAAACGTTTCCATTACTACCGTTTCTCGTGTATTTAATGAAAATGATGGTGTTTCTCCCAAGACACGTAAGCGTGTATTAAAAGTGATCGAGGAATTGGGATATTCTCCTTCTGCTATGGCAAGTGGTTTAAAGACTAATCTTTCTAAATGTATTGGCGTTGCTGTACCAGATGCACTTGGTGACTTTTATGGAGAAATAATAGATGGTATTGAATCAGTGACAGCAGAGAAAGGATATAACGTTATTATCTCATTAAACCATCGTATTGTCAAAGAAGAACTGGCAGGAGTCAACTTTTTTCAGGCGAAAAAGGTCGATGGTGCCATATTGGTCACTACCAGTGGTGATGATGATTATATTCATTCTTTAATAGAAGGAGGTTATAATATCGTTTTATTGGACAGAGACCCTCACGGCTTAAATGTTGATACGGTAAAAATAGATAACTTTGGCGGTGGATATATGGCAACAGAGCATTTATTGAATCTTGGACACTCTTCTATTTTAGTCATTCAAGGGGTTCCTTTTATTGATTCTTCTAAAGAACGATTTAATGGATATAAAAGAGCTTTGAA
>CAZLEB010000066.1:0-6994 GCA_964558475.1 uncultured Actinomycetota bacterium | reverse complement strand
CCCAATATGAACTGTCTATACGGTAATATTCAATAAATGTCCTGTAAACCGAATATATTCCAAGATACATTGCCAGTATTAATCCGTAGGGGATTTTCCCCGGTCTTTTTCTATAATATCTGTGCATCAGCATAAGAAACCCGAATAATAACAGATTAGCCATTGACTCATATAGGAATGTGGGATGGAAATATTCATAGCTTTCATAGTCTGGAAGTCTATTGGCATATTCTATATAAAAAAACTTCCAGTGAAGGCTGATTGGCTTTCCATAAGCCTCCTGATTAAAGAAGTTACCCCATCTGCCTAATGCCTGTCCCAGTATCAGACCCGGCGCCAATATATCAGCCCATAACCAGAAATCAAGCTTTCTTACCCTGCAAAACACAATAAGAGCCAAAATTCCTCCCAGCATAGCTCCCTGGATGGCAAGACCGCCTTTCCTGAATGCAAGGATATAAACCGGATGCTCGCTGTAAAAAGACCAGTTCACTACAACATGAATCAGCCTTGCAAAAAGAACTGAAGATATCACCGCAAATGGTGCGAAATTTAAAATTTCTTCTTCTCTCTGGCCTCTGTACTTGGCTATAAAATAAACAACAACAAAACCTATAACAAGTGACAGCGCAGTTATTATTCCATACCATCTTATTTCTAATCCAAATATACTGAAAGCAACCGGATCTATGGACAAAACGCCCTCCTTAAAATTAAATTAATATTACTTGTATAAAATCAGGATTATAAATATTTAAGATTTTATCACAAGTTTAATTAAAAATTTATCTAAAAATTAATTTTATTTAAAAATGGCAAATATCTTGATAAAAATCCTACTACTAATGTCATTGAATCAGTAACAAAAATAATTCCCAAAATTATAAGAAAAATTCCTGAAATAATAGACACCACATTAAGATGTCTGTTTATTTTCTTTAAGAAATTAGAAAAGAAACTTATAAATATAGCTGTAAGTATAAAAGGCAGTCCCAGACCCAGCGAAAAAACCCCCAGAAGCAGCACCCCCTGAAGAAGAGTTTCAAGCTGACTGGCTAAAAGTAAAATTCCCGATAGAATCATGCCCACACACGGAACCCATCCAAATGAAAAAACCACTCCTATAATAAAAGACCCTAAATAGCCGGATTTTAAATTAGCAGGAATATTAAATCTTTTTTCAATATTTAAAAAAGAAATCCTGAAAAGACCTATATACTGCAGCCCGAAGACTATAATTATAACACCGCCAATTCTTGCAATAATACTTAAGTAGCCCTGCAGCACTTGACCGATTATTGTGACAGTTAAACCTAAAATTATAAAGACTATTGAAAATCCCAATACAAAGAATATGCTATTTAAAAATAGATGAAGTCTTTCAGAAAATCTTATGCTGCTGCTTTTATAAATTGCCCTACCGGACATCAGGCTTATATAAACCGGAACAAGAGGCAAAATACAGGGAGAAATAAATGTCAGCAGTCCTGCAATAAAAGCAGACAGTAGACCAATCTCTAACATTTACAACGCATCTTCTATAATGTTTACAAGTTGTTCCCTGGTCATCGTACCAACACTTTTTGAAATGATCTGTCCATCTTTATCAAACACAAAAGTAGTAGGAATTGCACTTATCCCCCACTTTCCCATAATATTTTCATCATCGATTAAAATAGGATAACTTATATTGTAATCCTCAACAAAACTTCTTAAAGTGGAAATATCTTCATTTGAAACCCCTATAAATTGAACATCTTCAGATTCATACTCATTATATACTTCAACAAAGTCGGGAATCTCCTCTCTGCAGGGGGGACACCACGTAGCCCAGAAATTTAATATTAGAACTTTTCCATTAAAATCAGACAATGATATTTCATTTCCATCCAGATCCATTAGTGTGAAATCACCGGATGTCGACTTGCATCCTGTAAAAATGAAAAAGCTTATTATAATTATGAATACTGTCAAAGTCATTAAAAAATTTCTTTTCAATACACTCTCCTTACTGATTTAAAAAAGCTTTTTCTTTACCAAATCTGTATATATCTTCCATAGCTTTCTTATTTTTTAATATATCACCCTGGCTATCCACATTATTAAACACAAAATCATACAAATAATCAACATATAATACATCAAATAAAGAACGGATTACCTTTTTGGGACAGTTAAAAATATCCTTGGAACCGGAGCCGGCAGTACTTATAAAGATACCTTTTCTCTTTTTATTAATTATTTTTTCCTTGTGTTCGTATTTTAATGACCAGAATCTCTGGCATCTATCAATCAGAGCTTTAAGGTATCCGGATACAGTAGTAAAAAAAACTGGAGATGCTACAGCTAAAAAGTCGGCTTCAATTAATTCGTTATATACCTGCTGCATATCATCTTTTATTACGCATTCTCCGGTCTTTGAACAATTACAGCATTCCCTGCAGGGTAAGATATTTAAATCTCTGATTATAATCTTTTTAATTTTTATATCTTTTTCAGACAATTTACAAGCTGCTGCTACACCCTCGAGAAATCTATCCAATAGTAAACTTGTGTTACCTGTTTTTCTTGGACTGCCATATATAGCAACTATTTTAAATTCTTTAAGTTTGCTCCCGGTACTATCTTTCATATATAAATTTTCATAAGATAGGATAACAATACTCTGTTAATAATAGTCGTTTAGCAGCCTGTTAATATCCACATCTGATATTATATGATCAACCAGTGGTTTTCTCTCTATTTGCTTTAATTCATCCTCATATACCGGTCTCGTTACCTGATAAAAAATCCCTACCGGTATTTTTTCTTCTTCCATAGATCTTTTTATAGCTTCATTTAAATCACTTCTGTCATAACTTTTAAGGCTGTCTAATTTGTATATCCTATCTCTATAAAAATCATACGTATTCTGTTTGTTGAATGTCACACACGGCTGAAGAATATCTATAAAAGAAAATCCTTTATGTTTTATGGCTTTTTTCATTATTTCTGAAAGATGCTTGGTATCTCCTGAAAAACCTCTTGCAACATAAGTCGCCCCGCAGACAAGAGCAAGCAAAACAGGATTTATTGGTTTCTCCAGTACCCCGGATGGTGTTGATTTGGTTTTAAAACCCCTATCACTTGTAGGAGCAGTCTGACCTGTAGTAAGCCCATAGACTTTATTATTATGCAGTAGATAAGTCAAATTAAGATTTCTCCTGCATGTATGTATGAAGTGGTTTCCACCAATGCCGACACCATCACCATCTCCACCCATAATTACTACATTTAACTTATGATTTGCAAGTTTTGCTCCTGTAGCTACTGGTAACGTCCTTCCATGTAAAGCGTGAAATGCATAAGTTTTTATGAAATTAGCACCATTGCCCGAGCATCCAATGCCATAAACAATGAGGATTTCATGAGGCATAAGGTTCAGCTTTACAAATGTTTTTTTAAGTGAATTCCAGATCCCATAATTTCCGCAGCCAAGACACCAGGTTGGCTTTCTTCCAGTATTAAAATCACCGGGTTTCAAATTATAACCCTCTTTTGAAGTTTTTCTTTTAGCTTTGTCCATAACTTTTATCACCAAGAAGTACACGAATCATATTAATGGCTTAAACTGTCATTCTATTTTTTCTATCCCGCTAATAATCTCTCCAGGCAAAAACTGCCTTCCACTATATTTTAATATTTTATTTTTTATCCTATGGCCGGTATTCATCATAATAATCTTAGCTAACTGTGATGTCTTATTATTCTCTACTACTATATTTTTATTACTTTCTTCTATGATTCCCTCAATAGTTTCACTGTCAAATGGATACAAATAAGTAAAGTGAATTAAATTTACTTTCTTTTCTTTCCTGTTCAATATATTCATAGCTTCAAGAATAGGTCCCTTACAGGAACCCCAACTCCAGATGGTAATTTCAGCATCTGTAGGACCATAGATTTTAGGAGAAGGAATTTCCTCAATTAGCTTTTTTATTTTTCTGAATCTTTTATCTACCATAATCTTTCTATTATAAGCACTGTCTTCAGAATATCCGCCTTCGTCATGTTCATCACTATTAGCTATATGAATACCACCTTCTAAGCCGGTTACCACCCTGGGAGAAATACCATCTTCAGTATTAAGATACCGTTTGTATTCTTTACCAATGTCTTTGCTCCTGGTGAGTAATTTTCCTCTATCTACTGTTATATCCTTATAATTAAATTTTTCATAAGTAAAATGGTTTTCAGATAAATATTTATCCAGCATTATAATAACAGGAATTTGATACTTATCGGCAAGATTAAACGCCTTTCCCGTAAGGTAAAAACATTCTTCAGGATCACCTGGCGCCATTACTACCCTTAAGAATTCACCGTGTGACGCGTGAACCGCAAATAACATGTCTCCCTGTTCGGTCCATGTGGGCAGACCGGTAGCAGGTGCAGCTCTCTGGCTTAATACAATAACAATAGGAGTTTCAGTCATAGCGGCACTGCCTATTCCTTCATTCATAAGAGAAAACCCTCCACCTGAAGTGGCAACCATTGCCCTTATACCGCTAAAAGAAGCACCTATTGCCATATTGATTACTGCTATTTCATCCTCTGCGTGTTTGGTTACAATATTATAATCATTTTCTACAGAAGCAAACGAGTGCAGTATAGAAGAAGAAGGAGTCATAGGATAAGCAGCATAAAATTTACAGCCGGCTCTTACTGCTCCTAAAAAAACCGCATCATTACCGGTCAACAGCATTTTGCTTACAGGCTTTACTATCTCCAGTTCATAAGCATTTACTTTTAATTTCTCTTTTATATATTTATATCCCAATTCAGATGATCTAATGTTTAAGTTAACAACTTCTGGTCCTTTCCTTCCAAAAATATCCTTTATCATATTCTTTAATATACCCAGGTCATAATTTAGAAGAGCAATCGATGCCCCTAGCGATACGTTATTAATCATAACTTTAGGAGCTCCTAATTCTGAAATTATTTTAGAAAAAGGCACCATAATATAATTGATATCTTTCCTGGCTTTTTTTATATCTTCGATTTCACAACCATTTTCATCGTAAACGATATATCCTCCATATACCACTTCTTCCTGGTGAAGTCTCACGGTTTCTTCGTTCAATGCAACCAGAACGTTAATGTCTCTGTTAATGGAAAAAATTTCATCAGAACTTATCCTTACGGTATAAGTGTTATGCCCTCCTCTTATCAGGGAAGGATATTCATTATTATCAATAACTGAATAACCTTTTTTCGCAAAGATTTTCGAAAAAATTGTTCCGGTGGACATTATGCCAAAACCGGCTTCTCCGCCGATTTTCCAGGTAAGATTAGAAACCTTCATTGAATTCCTTACTTTACTAAAAAAATTCTTAAGTATAATGATATTACCCTGCTAATTTATTTGCAACTACTGGCGAGGTCTTTTCAGGCTTGCTTTTTTCTGAATTAACCATTTATTTAGAAAAATATCCCGGGTTTCCTGTCTATAATTGTTTTATTCGTAAAATTACCAATTCTTGTAGTAAAATTATAACTTTTCTAAGATAATAAGTTTAATCTGTCAATTAGACATTGAAAGCTAAATGAAAAAGGGCACCTTTAGAGATATTATTAGAACTCTTTTTAGACCTCCGGTTGTATCATGGGCTCTTTATGATCTTGCCAATACCTCTTTCGCAGTAGTGATAATTACCGTAATT
This sequence comes from uncultured Actinomycetota bacterium, assembly GCA_964558475.1. Taxonomy (GTDB): domain Bacteria; phylum Actinomycetota; class Humimicrobiia; order Humimicrobiales; family Humimicrobiaceae; genus Hydromicrobium. The sequence goes on along the minus strand of CAZLEB010000066.1, from coordinate 1,289 downwards.
TTTCCGGTTTATTTCACCAGTATAATAGCATCCCCGGAAATTTATTCCAGGAATTTTGGAGACTTGATGTGGGGAGTTGCAAGTGGTGTCTCCATGATAATCTCCTCTTTCCTGGCACCGGTATTCGGAGCAATTGCAGATACCTTGAGGTCCAAAAATAAATTTCTGACTATCCTCACTTTAGCCTGTATTCTCTTCAGCTCCCTGCTCTACTTTTTAAAAGAAGGAATGGTTGCCCAGGCTGTAATTTTATTTATTATTTCCAATATTTTCTATCAGAATTCGATGATGTTTTACAATTCATTCCTGCCCCAGCTCTCCTCCAAAAAAAATACCGGCTTTGTATCCGGTTTCGGTTTTTCTGTTGGTTATCTGGGAGGTCTTTTAATTTTAATTCTGATTTATCCCTTTGTAAGAGGAGGGCTGGAACCATCTAATCTACAAAATATTAGAATCACCTTTATTATTACCTGTATCTTCTTTCTGGTATTTTCACTGCCATCTTTTATATTACTTAAGGACTCGCCAGCCGCTAAAATCATAAAAATCAATACTTCTTATATTTCGTATGGATTTAAAAAACTTGCTAATACTCTAAGAAATATAAAAAAACATAAAAACCTGACCAGATTCTTAATTTCATATTTTCTTTTCAGCAATGCTTTTTCCATTCTGGCTCTTTACGTGGCCATATATGCTAAAAATACCCTGAATTTTGGGCTTCTTGAAATAACTTTACTTTTTATGTTAGGGCATATACCTACTATTATAAGTTCTATTTTCTTTGGCTGGTTAACCGATAAAATAGGCCCAAAATTAACCATCACCATTACTCTCGTCATATGGGTTATAATAATAATTCTCGTAACCGCTTTTAATATAAGGGTGGTATTTTATATATGCTGGATACTGGCTTCCATATCTACCGGATCGACCCTGATAGCAAGCAGGAGCCTTATGACATTTCTCATACCCCGCGATAGCGAGGCTGAGTTTTTCGGTTTTTATGCCATTAGCGGTAAGATATCTTCTATTATAGGTCCTGTTGCATTTGGAGTGATATCCTTTATTACTAAAAACCAGAGAATAGCTCTGCTTAGCACTTTATTTTTTCTCATAAGCGGACTTATAGTCTTACAATTGGTAAAAGTAACTTCTTACAGATTAAAAGACTTCTAATACCGAATATATCAAATCTTTCTTATCCAGCTAAGATATGAACCATTTAAAACTTTTACGTTTTTAAATCCCAGATTTTTTAGAATTCTAAATCCCTGATAAGCTCTATA
>CAZLEB010000065.1:0-7109 GCA_964558475.1 uncultured Actinomycetota bacterium | reverse complement strand
CTGTGCAGTGCCTTTACAGCTTCTTTTACCCTGCTCCTCTTTATCACACAGGAAACTCTTATCGGAGAGGTGCTTATCATTTCAATATTTATATCCTTATCTGCCAGGACTCTAAACATTTTTGCCGCTACACCGGGGTGGGTCTGCATTCCGGCACCTACAATGGACACTTTAGCAATATCCGTATCCATTTCCACCCGTATATTCTCCATTTTACTTAAGACTTTCTCTGCCAGAGACAAATCCTCGTTCTTTACTGTAAACGAAATAGCAGCAAAGTTCTCCTCACTGACATTCTGTACAATCAGATCAACATTTATATTTTCTTCTGCCAATCTGCCGAAAAGGTTGGCAGCAACACCCGGCTTGTCTTCCAGGCCAAAAATGGATACTTTTACCTCTCCTATATCATAAGTTACTCCGGTAATAAACGGCCTTTCCATTCTCTTGTCTTTTTTATAATTATCCATAACCCATGTCCCTTCAATATCATTAAAGCTTGACCTAATATGTAATACTACATTATGTTTTTTTGCAAATTCTACCGCTCTCTGATGCAGCACTTTGGCGCCGGAAGAGGCAAGCTCCAGCATCTCATCATATGAAAGCGCATCAAGTTTAATGGCCTCGCCCACTACATTAGGGTCGGTTGAATAAACCCCGTCAACATCAGTATATATCTCACAATATTTTGCCTTCAGTGCCGAAGCCAACGCAACAGCAGTTGTATCCGAACCACCTCTGCCCAGTGTTGTGATGTCACCGCCCATATTAATACCTTGAAAGCCCGCCACAACAACTATTTTACCTTTTTTTAATTCTTTAATTATTCTGTCTGTCTTGATATATAAAATTTTAGCATTTGAATAAACATCATCAGTTAAAATCCCTGCCTGCTCGCCTGAAAGAGATATACAGCTGTATCCTTTTTCCTGAATTGCCATAGCCAGAAGGGCACTTGATGCCTGCTCGCCTGTTGACACTAGCATATCCATTTCCCGCCGGGATGGGCTTAAAGTTATTTCACCTGCAAGACCAATCAACCTGTCAGTAGTATTACCCATCGCCGAAACGGAAACCACTACATTATTTCCTTTCAGTCTGGCACTAATAATCTTATCAGCAGCCTTCTTTATTTTATCCATATCGCCAACAGAGGTGCCGCCAAACTTCAAAATTATTATATTTTTTTTACCTCTCATATTTGAACCGGTTAGTTTTTAACTTAAGATTTATCTTTAATTAAAATCTTTTTACTTCGCTTCAGCCATAGCCCTGTATTTTTCATATTTGGCTTTAGCATCTTCTTCCGCCTTACCAAACAGGTCCTTGGCTATTTCAGGGAAAGTCTTGGTAAGCGATGCATATCTTATTTCACCCATCAGGAATTCTTTAAATGACTCCGTTGGTTCTTTTGAGTCTAAAATAAACGGATTTGCGCCCTCTTTTTTCAGTTCCGGATTATACCTGTACAGGTGCCAGTATCCCGCATCTACCGCCTTCTTTTCCCTCTCCAGTGAACAGCCCATTCCGGCATAAATCCCATGATTAATACACGGAGAGTATGCTATTATAAGCGACGGCCCGTTGTATTTTTCGGCTTCAAGTAATGCTTTAAGTGTCTGCTTCTGACTGGCACCCATCGCAATCTGAGCTATATATACGTAGCCATAGGACATAGCCATAAGCCCCAGGTCTTTTTTCTTTATTTTTTTACCGGAAGCTGCAAATTTCGCTACCGCCCCGATGGGAGTCGCCTTTGAAGCCTGACCTCCTGTATTGGAATATACTTCGGTATCAAATACAAGTATATTTATATTCTCTCCGGATGCCAGTACATGATCCAGCCCCCCATATCCTATGTCATAGGCCCAGCCGTCACCGCCAAGTGCCCATACCGATTTTTTAATCAAATAATCCTTAAGCTCCAGTATTTTATCTTTAAGTTCATTTGCTTTCCTGTCTCCAAGATCCTTTTCGAACAATTTTAAAATTTTTGTAGTGGACTGCTTATTCGCCTCTTCTTCCTCTTTTCCACAAGTCCATTCACTTATAGCCTTTTTTACTTCAGGATCTATTTTCATTTCAGAAAGCTCTCTCATATAATCTTCAATTTTATTTCTCATCTGCTTTATTGCAAGAACCATTCCATATCCGTACTCAGCATTATCCTCAAACAGGGAATTTGCCCATGCCGGGCCCTTTCCTTTTGCATTAATGGTATAAGGAGCTGAAGGAGCTGAACCACCCCAGATAGATGAGCATCCCGTGGCATTTGCTATAAGCATTCTGTCTCCAAACAGCTGTGTAACCAGTTTTGCATAAGAAGTTTCGCCGCAACCCCCGCATGCACCTGAAAATTCGAATAGCGGTTTAATAAACTGGCTCCCCTTAACAGTATCAGCCGGCATAACACTATCTTTTGACGGAATTTTTGAAGCAAAATTCCAATTTTCAATTTGTGCACCTTGTGAATCCAGTGGCTTCATAACCAGAGCCTTCTCCTTTGCCGGACAGATATTTGCACAGTTTCCGCATCCGGTGCAATCAAGTATGCTTACCTGTATCCTATATGCAAACTGCTCAAGGCCCTTACCTTTTGCTCCAATAGTCTCGAATTTTTCCGGGGCATTCTTCATTTCTTCACCGGTTAGCAGCGCAGGCCTTATGACAGCATGGGGACATATATAGGAGCACTGATTACATTGTATACAATTATCTTTTTGCCATTCCGGCACATTTACCGCAATACCCCTTTTCTCATATGCTGCCGTCCCCAGAGGAAATGTTCCATCCTCAGCCCCTACAAATGCGCTGACCGGGATACTGTCACCTTCCTGCCTGTTTATTACCCTTAAAATATTTTTTATAAAATCCGGTTCCTGGGCTCCTTTGATATCCTCCACTTCCACTGCATCTTTCCAGTTTTCAGGGATTTTAACTTTCACCAGCGATTCTATTCCCCTATCCACTGACTGGTAGTTCATCTGTACAATTTTCTCGCCTTTCGCTCCATAAGTTTCCTTTATAGCTTCTTTCATATACTTTACCGCATCATCTATGGGTATGACTTTTGCAAGTTTAAAGAAAGCAGCCTGCATAATCATATTTATCCTGCTGCCCAGCCCAATCCCGGCCGCTATATCAGTGGCATCGATTATATAAAAATCTATATTATGGTCTGACAGATATTTTTTCATACCTGCCGGCAGTTTCTCCTCCAGTTCCTGTGCGCTCCACTGACAGTTCAGGAGGAACGTTCCGCCATTCCTTAATCCTTTAAGCAAATCATATTGGTCTACGTAAGCCTGGTTATGACAGGCCACAAAATCAGCATTGCTTATAAGATAAGTGGATTTTATGGGATTTTTCCCAAATCTCAGGTGAGAAATGGTGAGCCCGCCGGATTTTTTAGAATCATAAGCAAAGTAACCCTGAGCATAAAGGTCGGTATTGTCACCGATTATCTTGATGGCATTTTTATTTGCTCCGACAGTACCATCGGAACCCAGCCCCCAGAATTTACATCTTATAGTTCCCTCCGGAGCAGTCTCAATCTCTTCTTTAACCTCCAGAGAGGTGTGTGTAACATCATCATTTATACCTATAGTGAATCCATTCCTGGGACTTGCCAGCTTCAAATTGTCAAATACAGCTTTTATCTGGCCAGGTGTAGTATCCTTAGAACCAAGTCCATACCTTCCACCTACAATTACCGGTTTATTTTCGACATCAAAAAATGAAGTTTTAACATCCAGATATAAAGGCTCGCCAATAGCACCGGGTTCTTTTGTCCTGTCCAGAACTGCAATTTTTTTAACTGTCTTTGGTATCGACTGAAGGAAAAACTCAATAGAAAATGGCCTGTAGAGGTGAACCTTAAGCACTCCTACCTTTTCACCCGATTTATTCAGATACTGGACGGTTTCATCTATAGTGTCCGTAACAGAGCCCATAGCTACTATTATATATTCTGCATCCTTTGCCCCTGCATAATTGAACGGCTTATATTCCCTCCCGGTCAATCTGCTAATCTTATTCATATAATCTACTACTATTTCCGGAACTTTATCGTAGAATCTATTTGATGCCTCCCTTGCCTGGAAAAATATATCGGGATTCTGAGCCGTACCCCTCGTAACCGGGTGTTCAGGATTTAAAGCTCTTTTTCTGAACTGCTCCAGCGCATCCTCATCAAGCAGTTTTTTAAAATCCTCATATCCAATAACTTCTATTTTTTGAATTTCATGTGAACTTCTAAAACCGTCAAAGAAGTGCAGGAAAGGTACTCTTGATTTAATTGCCGAAAGATGTGCCACCCCTGCAAGATCCATAATTTCCTGTATCGAACCCGCAGCCAGCAGTCCGAAACCGGTTTGTCTTACAGCCATCACATCCGAATGATCACCAAATATGGAAAGAGCATGTGAAGCAACTGCACGGGCACTTACATGGAACACACCGGGCAGAAGTTCTCCTGAAATTTTGTACATATTGGGAATCATCAGAAGAAGTCCCTGGGATGCGGTAAAGGTTGAAGTAAGAGAACCCGCTGCAAGTGAGCCATGAACCGCTCCTGCCGCACCTCCTTCAGATTGAAGTTCACTAACACTTACTACCTGCCCAAACATATTTTTCTTGCCGTGAGCGGCCCACTCATCAACATATTCACCCATTGGAGAAGAAGGAGTGATGGGATAGATAGCCGCTACTTCTGTAAAAGCATATGCCACATATGCCGCAGCCATATTTCCATCCATGGTTTTCATGGTTTTCATATTTAATTTGCTCCTTTATATTTAAATTTGCGGTATCATACTTTTAAGATAATAAATAAAAATACCTTAACCGGACCGCACATATCTTAACAATCTACTGGAAGCATCCTTAACTTATGACTTTTAAACAAACACAAAATCATAGAATTATAACACATTTAATTTACTTTTTTAATAAAATAAGACACACAGCCGGACAGTTTTGCTATCGGCGGATTAAAGTTCTCTTCTATCAGAAATTGCTCTTCCTATGGTTACCTCATCTGCATATTCCAGATCACCTCCGACAGGAAGTCCGCTTGCAAGCCTGGTAACCCTGGCTCCCAGAGGTGATAACATCTTTTTTAAATACGCGGCGGTGCTTTCACCCTCCACGGTGGGATTTAATGCAATTATTACCTCTTCAACATTATCAGCCTTCACCCGTTCCAATAACCTTGGTACTCTTATTTCATCAGGCCCGATATTTTCTATAGGTGATAATAGCCCTCCAAGAATATGATATAGCCCTTTATATTCACCGGTTTTTTCGATAATCACCACATCACTTACTTCTTCCACTATGCATATTTTTTTTCTGTCCCTGGACCCGTCTCTGCAAATATGACAGATATCTTCTTCAGTCAGACCGTAACACTCGCTGCAGAATTTGGTTTTTTCTTTCATTTCAATCAGGCTCTGGGAAAATTTTACAATATCATTCTGGGAAAGCTTGAGTAAAAAGAATACAATTCTTTTTGCAGACTTGGGACCTATTCCCGGAAGCTTCTTGAATTCGTTTATTAAGTTTTCTACACTTTTTATATATAAAGCCATCTGTAGTTTATAACCGGTTTAATAATCATAAATAAATCTATTGCCGTATCAAAATAATTTTTAATTTCAGTTAAAAAAGTCCGGGTATATTCATCCCGCCGGTAAGACTGGCCATTTTATTTTTTGCTTCATCTTTGGATTGCTTTACAGCATCATTTATAGCAACCATCACCATATCTTCAATCATTTCTAAATCACCTGCGGACACCATATCCTTATTGATTTTTACTTCTATAATTTCCTGTTCGCCATTTACTTTTACCTTAACAGCACCCCCGCCCGCCGAGGCTTCGAACTCCATTTCCTTAAGTTCTTTCTGTATTTCCAGAAATTTTTGCTGCATGGCCTTAGCCTGTTTCATCATACTGCCATAGTTAAAACCCAATTTTTACTCCTTTATATCAAATTTTTTTTCAAAATAATTGAATATATCCTCTTCTGTATAGCTGTCTTTTTTATCTCCGGCCTCCGGACCCGGATTATCTCCGGTTTTATTTTCAGCTTTATCATCTGTCTTCCCGGTTTTGTCTTTTTCGACTGCATAACTGCCTGCGTCACTTTTTGCATCATTTACCGTATCATTTTTATTTCCTTCTTTGCCAAGCTCAAATTTAATCTTGAAGTCCCTGCCGGTAACCTCTTTTATTACACTCGATATCAAATCAATATTACTGTTTTTATTTAAATGGTCCTTATGCCACTCTTTCTTTTCATCCAGGCAGAAATACAGTATGCCATTTTCTATTCTATTAGGTACGGCTTCTGTAAACATGGCATAAACCGAAATTTTCTTCTTTTTTAAAATTGTTGAGATTTTTTCCAGGTTACTGTTAATTAAACTAATCCCTCCGCTTTTCTTCTCTATCCCGGTATCACCCGCAGCCGGCCTTTCAATTTTTTCTCCGCTTTTTGTTTGCTTGCCGTAAGTTACGACATCGCTTACTATTTTATTAATCTCTTTGCTATTGATAATATCAAATTCATCATCTTCATTTCCGTAAACACCGCTACTGCCTTCGGCTTTCTTATCATGAAAATTAATAGTACCTTTTTGAATTGAATTAATTTTACTGATTTCTTCTTTTAAAGATTCTATTTGTTTCTCCATAATTCTGGTTTTCTTTCCTATCTCTTTTTCGTCCAGGACAATAAAATTAATGGCTTTAACCACGGCTATTTTGAAAAAAACTTTTGAGTCTTCACTCCATTTAATCTGCTTGAGCAGGTCAGTAAAAAGTTCCATATAAAACTCTATTTCTTCCTTCTGCAGTTTTTTAGCCTGGCTCAAATATCTGTCTTTGTAATCCTCACTTATATTTACAATTTCGAAAGGTTTGGCATAATTTTTAATTACATACAAATCATACAAATGATCCAGAAACCCGGATACAAATACTTTAAGGTTTTGACTGCTGCCAGTTATTCTATTTATCAGTAGCAATCCGCCGGTTAAGTTTTTCTCAATTAAAATATCCGTAAGTTCAAAAAGAAGTTCCAGATCTATAACGCCCAGAA
>CAZLEB010000064.1:0-7216 GCA_964558475.1 uncultured Actinomycetota bacterium | reverse complement strand
GAACAAAGTCATGCTCTGATTTATCTTTCTTTTTCGGTCCTATAAATTCATAATCGGAAATTAAAGCCTTTATAAAATCTTTATAGATACCCTTTTCCAAGATTTTATACAGCATAAATTCTCCTTCTTATTATTACTTTACAACTATTTCCGTAATATCATTTGTAAAAGGTTTGTAACACATGAATTAAATTAAAATACCATTTACCTCTATCAATGTCAATAAAACCTGCAAAGGGACCCTGACTGGCAAATCTTACTTAGCCCGTTAATTCTAACATTATTATTAACCATTATGATCTTTACTGCGACTTAGTATCCAGTTTATCCATTTTTCCAGGCCAACACCGGTTTTGCAGGATATCTTTATTACTTCCGAGTCAGGATTCAATTCACTAACCTTTTTATTGAAAAAACTCTGATTGAAATCACTTATTTTTATTAGATCCATCTTGTTAAGTAGAATTAAATTACTCTTGATAAAAACAGGGGGATACTTTACCGGTTTATCATCTCCTTCATTTACTGATGATATTACGATCTTATAATCTTCTCCGAGGTCAAATCCCACCGGGCATATTAAATTACCTACATTTTCAATCATTATTAAATCCAGATTACTGATTTTTAATTTACTGACCGCCTGTGCTACCATAGTAGCATTCAAATGGCATGTGCCTCCTGTATTTATCTGAACTACATTGCTGGTAAGTTTTCCGATTTTTTCAGCATCATAAGTTGAGGAAATATCTCCCTCAATTACTCCAATGTTTTTCTTTCCCTCCAGTCTTTTTATAGTTTCTATGATTAATGAAGTCTTCCCCGCCCCTGGTGACGAGAGCAGGTTTAAAACCAGGATATTACTTCCTTTAAATAATTTTCTGTTTTTATCTGCCTGGCCTTTATTATATTTCAGTACATTTTCAATTACATTTATCTTCATTTTATACTGTCTGCTGTAAAATAAAGCAAATCCTTAAAAAAATACCATAAAATCTACATTATATTAACTCAATTTAAACTAATGTCAATTTAAACAATACTAAAATATTTTATTTGAAAATAAAAATTGATGTTGCTATAATCTCAAATCAATTTTATATTAATTTATGTTAAGTTTTAATAGAATATAACTATAAAAGGATTGCATAAATGGTTGATATCATGCCCTTTAACGGACTTATTTATAATGAAAACAAAATAGGGAATATTTCACAGGTAATATCTCCCCCATATGATGTAGTTTCACCAGCCTTAAAGAAAAAGCTTTACAATACCCATCCTTACAATATTATCAATTTAATACTTCCAAAAGGCACCGCCGGAGAGAAATACATAAAGGCGAATAAACTACTGACTGACTGGATAAAAAAAGATATCCTGAGATTCGATAGGGACAGATGTTTTTATATTATAGAAGAAAGTTACTATCCTGGGAGTGAAAGAAAAAAAATTCTGGGCTTTATTGGTCTTACAGGATTAGAGCCCTATTCTAAATCACAGATTATTCCTCATGAACAGACCTCATCTAAAATCAAAGAGGATAGATTAAAACTACTTTCAAAATGCAGGGCAAACTTCGGACTGGTGTTTACACTTTATAATGACAATTTGAATAAAATAACGGATATATTAAAAAATACGATGCAGAAAAAACTCTTTAAAGATACGCCGGCAGGATATGATTCTACACTGGGGTTCAAATTATGGAAAATTACAGATATTGAAGATATAAAAAAAATCATAAATATTATGAAAGAAAAGAAATTAATAATAGCAGACGGACATCACCGCTATGAGACCTCTCTGACTTACAGGGATGAATATAAAAAGCTTAACCTCAAAAGAGGACATAATCTGCCGGGCCCCGAAGATTTTATTCTCACATTATATGTTGACAGCGGTCAAAATGACCTTCTTATACTTCCCACTTACAGAACAATAAAATTTAGGAATTATCCCGGCCTGGAAAAAATTCTGGATAAACTCACTGATATTTTCAATATTGAAGAAGATACAATAAAACCTGCTCCCTATCTCAATAAAAGACTTTCAAGATCAAAGTCCAGAAGTCTTAAAAGTTTCTTTCTGTACGGTGAGAATAAAAAATTATATTTCATAACTATGAAATCGTCTCCCACAGGTTCTACCACCTATACCAAACCCGGCGATAGTGAATATTATTTAAATACGGATATAAACATACTCCATAAATTTTTAATAGAAAAAATTTCTACCTGGTATAAAATTGAAAAAATTGATTATACCCACTCTATAGATAATGTCATGGAGAATATTGACCGTAAGAAATTTGATATCGGAGTATTTTTAAACACACCTACGGTAAAAGAACTGGAAAAGATTTGTATGTCCGGTTATCTGATGCCGGAGAAATCCACCTATTTTTATCCCAAACCCTGTACGGGTCTCGTTATGTATAAGTTTGACCGGTAATCATCGCTGCTTAATCATGACTACTTATTTGGATTATAAGAAATCGTAAGACACATCTAAAATGAAAACGGTGAAATATATTCTCCCTTTTTATTTTTTAGATTCTCAAGCCTTATTTTCTGCTCTTTTAGGATTTCAAATAATATATCGGGAACACCGGGATTTAAATCATTATAAATTTTTATAATTCTATCTATCTTTGAAAGATTTTCAGGAACTCTTAACGTAAATTGTTTAATATAATCTTCCTGTACATAATCCTTCCCAAGAACATCTTTAAACAGTATTTTAAGATCTTTATATTCTGGAATAAAACCGGTGCCAACATCAATTGCTTTTACTTCTTCATAAACACGGAGTTCCATCCATTTCAGCCATATCTTCTTATCAGTCTTTTTATTTAGATAATTGCCATTACTGTCCTTCAAAAAATAATTAACACTAAATATTTTAGGGGGATTTTCAAGTAACTCTCCAAATTTAAGATTAATATCTATATATTTATCGACAGGGATTGAAAGAAAATCCAGGTTTGACATCGGATTAAATTCTCTTACACCCGTTTTACCAAGAGTAGCTGCAGTTGTCTCCGACTCTATAGATGCACCCATACTTATAATCCCATGAACCCAATTATATGCTTCCTGTACAGGTACCAGTGTATCCGAATCCCTTCCTCCGTATATTATGCCCTTTATTTCTACACCATTGGGATTATCGTAATTTATATCAAGGTTATCTAAATTTTTAAGATTAATTGTAAATCTTGCATTCTTGTGAGAAGGGGCTATCTCTTTACCTTGAGAATCTTTTTTGCCCGGATACCACTCACCTGAATGATTTATTCCTTTTTCAGGTATACCCCCGGGTTTTCCTGTCCAATAAGCATTTCCGTCTTCGGTTACCAGTACATTCGAGAATATAATTTCATCTGGTTCATTTAGAACTTTCCATATGGATGGATCATCATCCGGGTTAATATCTTCTATTATTCCAAAAATTCCTATTTCCACATTAACAGCATATACCTTATTTTCAATTTTCTTAATATAGACAATATCATCTCCGACTATCGTCTCCTCGGGAATCATTGCTGTTGAAGTCTTCCCACACATTGATGGAAAAGCCCCGCTAAAATATGTTACTCTGCCTCCGGGACCATGTATTCCGGAAATAAACATATGTTCAGTTAACCAATTTTCTTTTGAAGCTCTGTTTATTCCCAGACGCATTGCGAGTTTCTTATGCCCAATAGTATTCCCGCCATACTGGGTATTTACGGAATACACTATATCTTCTTCAGTATCCATATATATCCTTCTTTTATCAATATTTATACTTACTGCATCTTTAACTTCTCCTGCCGAATGTACAAATCTGAAAAAATCTTTATAATTCCCGAGCCTTTTGAATTCTTCGTATCCAGGTCTATAAAGTATGATTTCAGAATGTGACACATAACTTGAATCCGTTAACTGAATAGCAGGAATTGCGAATTTAGAATTAGCCGGCCCCAAACAAAAAAACAGGACATATAATTCTTTATCATGCATTATGTCCTTCATAATACCTAAAATTTCTTTAAGTCCCTTTTCTTTCTCTATTGTATTCAGGTTTGACCCTAAACAAACCCCATTCGGAACCATCAACCTGGTATGATCCTTATCTCTCCCCTGGTCGTAATAACTATCAAAATGAATTGTATGTCCTTTTACCGCAAGGTTTTTTTCTTCACCATCACTTATGGCTTTATTCCTTATATAATTAAAATCATTTTCAGAATCATCACAAATAAAGATTGATTTTGGATTTAAAATCTTAACAAATTTTTCAACAAACTCAAAAAGATAGCTATTTTTTAATCTAACAATTTTTCCAAAATTTTCTTTGCTACATTTTTCCTTTATTATTTTCAATTCTTTACTCATGATTTTTCTCTTCTATTAGCCTCATAAATAAATATTACCTCTTTCCTTATAAAAAGTCTTGATTTTTAAATATTTAATAAAAATGCAACATATTTTAAAAAATTAAATATTTTTATGATTATACTAAATAATTTAATAAAAATATAGTTATTATAATCAATATTTAAAAAAAATATAAAAATTTTAATAAAATATGAAAAATTATTTCATTTTAAATAAATTTTTCAAAAATTTTACTATTTATATGAAATTTTAAATAATTTTATTCCAAAAAAGTCTTTTAATAAACAATAAATTTTTATATTATTATTATTCTATAAAAGAAACATAACCCAAAAAAGGAGGTTTATAATGAATGTTGGTTTTTATGGACACGTAAGACAGTACAACAACATTAAAAGCGAAATTGACGCCAACATCCAAAAAGTATTAGAAAGTGGTTCATATGTAATGGGCCCTATGCTTAGTCAGTTCGAGGCTGAATTTGCTGCATACACCGGGATGAAGTATGCAATCGGCGTTGGTAACGGTACCGATGCTATATGGCTTGCCCTTATGGCGCTTGGGCTTAAACCGGGTGACGAAATCATTACTGTTGGAAATACTTTTTTTGCCACAGTCGAAGCCATCTGGATAGCAGGCTGCAAAGCTATTTTAGTTGACTGCGATGAAAAATCCAGGTTAATTGATCCCGATAAGATAGCAGCCGCTATTGGACCAAAGACAAAAGCAATCATTCCCGTTCACCTCTATGGCCAGTGTGCCCCAATGAGAGAGATCCGTAAAATTGCCGATGCACACAACCTGATAGTTATAGAAGATAATGCTCAGTCTATAGACGCTCACGGAGATGATTTTAAAATCGCTGAACTCTCAGATGCTGTTACTGTAAGTTTTATAATTCAGAAAAACCTCGGAACTTTTGGTGATGGCGGAGCTGTTTATACCAATAATCCTGATATCGACGCTAAAGTGCGCAAGTTTCGCAACCATGGCTCTGTTAAACGGGATGTTCACAGCTTTGGCTTTAACAGTCGTCTGGATGACATACACGCCGGTATTTTAAGCGCAAAATTGAAACATATCAGCGAATGGGCTGATCTTCGACGCAAATGGGCAGCCCGTTATACAGCAGGCTTAAAAGATGTTGAATTCATCACTCTTCCTTATGAAAAACCGAACTATCGCCATGTTTACCATCTTTATGTAATTGAAACAAAAGATGCTGAAGACAGAAATAAACTACTACGCTATTTAAATGAAAATGGTGTTGATGCAAAGACACATTACTCTATACCCATCCATAAACAGGAAGGTTTTCCATGGGGTAAAGATGCAGAGCTACGCGGCTCTCTAGAAAACTGCGAAAAGAACGCTGCATCATGTATTTCTTTACCGATGTTCCCCGAACTTACCGAGCAGGAAGTTGACTATGTTATTGATGCAGTCAAATCCTGGAAAAAATAGTTTAATTTAATAAAAATAAGAATTATAAAATGAGGATTATATTATGAATAAATATAGAGTATTGGTTGTTGGAATGGGCAAACGTGGTAAACACCACGCTACATATTTTCATGCAAACGATAATTTTGAAATAGTGGGAATCTGTGATATAGATAAAAGCAAGCTTATAGAACCAGCTTCTGCTCTGGGTAATCCTCAGATAGGTACAGATGCTTCCGTCATGGCAGAAGAACTTAAACCAGATATTTTTTGCTTCTGTACACTGCCCAATATTCGATCTGAAATGGTTGAAATTGGAGTGAAGTGCGGCGCAAAGCTTATTGCTTTTGAAAAACCTGTGGCACTTACTTCAGAAGAGGGTTTCAAAATAAAGGATTTGCTTTCTAAAACTCAAATTAAGGCAGTTATCAGCCATCAGCACCGCTATGGGAAACATTATCAGGCAGTTAAAGATATAATTGCCAGCGGTAAAATTGGCAAAGTTCATGCAGTTTATGGTACCGCACATGGTTGGGCAGCCCATATGCTGACACATCTTATAGATTATACTATGTGGTACAACGATTATGTAAAACCCAAATGGGTCATGGCCCAGGCAGCAGGAAAACATAAATTTTCCGATTTCCATGCCTCTCCTGACTACATCGGGGGTTTTGTACAATTTGATAATGGAGTTCGCGGTATTTATGAATGCGGCGGCGGTGCACCTGATGTTCCAGAAGTCGAACGCTGGTGGGGCAAGAACCGGATAGGTGCTGTAGGTAAGGAAGGATATGCAGAAGTGTATACCGGAAACGGCTGGAAAGCTGTAACAAAGAATGGCATTTTAAAAGGCGAAGGTGTAATGAATTATGATCTGGATATGCCCGGTTACATTCAGGATATAGCGAATTGGCTAAACAAGGGTAAGGTTCATCCCTGCTGCTTCGAGAATGCATATACAGGTTTTGAGATTATGATGGCTATGTACCGCAGTGCAGCAAAAGGTGGCCAGATCATACTACCTTTAACCAGCCCTGAAAATGAACTGGAAGAATTAAAGAAAGCAATTCCGGACACTAAATTACAGGTAACTTTGGAAGAAAGCAAAAAAGAATATAACTGATTTCATCTTTTATTTCTATATTTAAATAAAAAAATAAAATATTTGGTTTATGATATATTTTCCGTTTAATAGGAATTTGTTGAAGAAATTAAGCATATTAGATAACTGGTTTAAATTGTTATTGGGCAGATGCTAAGCTTTCACAAAGATTTCTATGGATTATGGAACAAAAAAATGATTTATTTTTAGTGTTATTTAGATAATCAGATAAAAAAACGGTGGCGACCTACTCTCCCACACCGTTTCCAGTATAGTACCATCG
>CAZLEB010000063.1:0-7432 GCA_964558475.1 uncultured Actinomycetota bacterium | reverse complement strand
TAACCGGATCAGTTGAAGCTATGGTTGTTGACATTCAATGTATAATGCAATCTCTGGGAGAGCTTGCCAGGAAGTATCATACCAAACTTATAACATCTTCAGCAAAATGTAAAATACCCGGAGCGATCCACATGGAATTTGAAGAAAATAATGGGGTGAAGCTAGCCACTGAAATAATCAGGATGGCAATAGATAATTATAAAAACAGGAAGAAAGAAGTTTATATTCCAAAGATTACATCCGATCTTATAGCTGGCTTTTCGCATGAATACATTAGATATATGCTGGGAGGTAAGTTCAGAGAATCTTTCAGACCTTTAAATGATGCAATTATTGATGGAAGGATACAGGGTGTGGTAGGAGTAGTAGGGTGCAATAATGCAAGAATTACTCAGGATAAATATCATAATTACCTTACCAGGGAGCTAATTAAAAGGGACTGCCTTGTAGTAACTACAGGGTGCGGGGCGATTTCAACTGCTAAATGCGGCTTGATGGAACCGGAAGCTCTGGAATATGCAGGTGAGGGCCTGCGCTCTATTTGTGAAGCAGTAGGTATACCCCCGGTACTTCATCTGGGGTCATGTGTCGATAATTCCAGGATACTGACAGTGGTGTCAGAGGTGGTAAGTGAAGGGGGACTGGGTGAAGATATCAGCGACCTTCCTATAGCCGGAGTTGCTCCTGAATGGATGAGCGAGAAGGCACTTTCAATAGGTTCTTATTTTGCTGCATCGGGTGCATATGTGGCGTTTGGCGGCGAGCCAATACCTGTAGAATCCAGCAGTGAGGTAAAAGAAATAATGACAAAAAGATGGCAGGAGAAGTACGGAGGCCAGCTTGAATATATTGCAGATATAGAAGAATTACTAAATAAGGTGATGAGTGTTATCCAGGAAAAAAGAAAAGCCCTAAAGATAGATACAAAGAAGGAAAGGGTTTTATTAGATATGGAAGCAAGGAGGACCTTAAAAGATGTCTAAAATCATTGCAACCAGTGCCATAAAAGGCGCACATAAAATTTTTAAACGTGCTGAAGAAACACTAAAAGAATGCATCGGTAAGCATGGCAGGGACCAGAAAATAGAATTCCCGGATACAGGTTACTACCTCCCGATTATATACAGTATGACGGGAATTAAAGTTGAAAAATTATCGGATGCGGAAAAAGTCCTTGATGAGGCAAAGAAATTGCTTCCTTCTGTGCCGGATGAGAAATTATGGCTCCCATACCTGGGAAGCACATTAGATGCGGGGATTGCCACTTTATGGTTGGAAGAAATAATCGAAGCCATAAAGTATATAGACGGTCCTCCTCCTGTTAACGGTATATGGCTTGGCGCAGCAACAGACAAGATTATAAGAGAAAGAGGAATTGAATTTGTTGACGGGACAGCGCCCGGATTTGCTGCATGTGTGGGAGCGTGCAAGGAAAGTAAAACTGCGGTGAAAATTGCACGGGAACTCCAGGAAAAAAATATCTATGTTTTTATGTCCGCTTCCACCGATGGTGTCTCTATGGCTGAACAATTAGAAGAGCAAGGAGTCGAATTAGGATGGGAAACCAGGCTGGTCCCATTTGGCAAGGATATTAGTGCCACTATTTATTCGCTGGGTTTTGCGGCCAGGGCTGCTTTGAGTTTTGGCGGGGTTCAACCGGGAGACTATAGAAGAATGCTTCTTTATAATAAAAACAGGGTGTTTGCATTTGTGCTGGCTCTGGGTGAAGTAGATGAAGAAAAATATGCAAATGCTGCCGGTGCCATAAATTATGGGTTTCCTACTATAGCTGATACCCCTATCCCCGAGATACTTCCAAGGGGGGTATGTACATATGAGCATGTAGTTTCTAATATTCCCGATGATGAAATCGTTACAAAAGCTATAGAAGTAAGGGGTCTTAAGATTACTGTAGATAAGGTTGATGTTCCCGTAGCTTTTGGTCCTGCTTTTGAAGGAGAGAGAATAAGGAAGGAAGATACTTATGTTGAATTCGGCGGAAACAGGAGTGAAGCAGTAGAGTTTCTCCATATGGCCGATTCTTCGGAAGTTGAGGATGGAAAAATAGAAGTGTTCGGCCCTGAAGTTGATGATGTGAAAGAAGGAGGGGTGCTTCCACTGGGAATTGAAGTACTGGTTTATGGTAGAAAGATGCAGGAAGATTTTGAGCCGGTGATGGAAAGACAGATACATTATTTTACCAATTATGCCACCGGTATATTTCATATGGGACAGAGGGATATTACCTGGGTTAGATTCAGCAAGGAAGCGGTAAAAAGCGGCTTTAAGATTAAGCATTTAGGAACCATACTACATGCTAAAATGCATTCTAGTTTTAGCAATATCATGGACAAGATACAGATAAAGATTTATACAAACCCTGAAGATGTAGCAGTACTTAAGAAAAGAGCGAAGGAGACTTTCAGAACAAGAGACGAAAGGCTAAAGAATCTGACCGACGAGACAGTGGATATTTTTTACTCCTGCACTCTCTGTCAGTCATTTGCTCCCAATCATGTCTGTGCCATTTCGCCGGAAAGGCCCGGTCTGTGCGGTGCGTATAACTGGCTGGATTGTAAAGCTTCATTTGAGATTAATCCAACCGGACCAAATCAGCCAATAAAGATAGGAGAAACAATAGATGAAAGACTGGGAATATGGAAGGGAGTAAATGATTTTGTCTATAAGGCTTCAAACCAATCCCTGGAATCTTTTTCGGCATATTCAATGATTGTGGATCCAATGACCTCATGCGGGTGTTTTGAAGTGATTGTAACTATTCTTCCTTCTACCAATGGAGTAATGGCAGTAAACAGGGAGCATTCAGGTATTACCCCGAGCGGCATGAAATTTTCTACTATGGCTGGAATGGTTGGCGGGGGAATCCAGACGCCTGGTTTTATAGGTATAAGTAAATATTTTATCGGTTCAAAGAAGTTTATAAGAGCCGATGGCGGGCTGGAAAGACTTGTTTGGATGCCCAAAGCGCTGAAGGAGGAGATAGGAGATATTCTTGAAGAACGGGCCAAAGAGATGGGGATGGAAAATTTTCTGGATAAAATTGCTACCGAGGAAGAAGCAGAGACTGAGGAAGAAGTACTGCAGTGGATACAAAAAGCAGGTCATCCTGTTCTTAAAATGGAACCTATGATGTAAAAATATAAATGTGCATATAAGTTATTATGGTAAGGAGAGTAAAGTATGGCATTAAGCGGTCTAGAAATATTTAAAATGCTGCCAAAAACAAATTGTAAGGATTGCGGATTCCCTACCTGTCTGGCATTTGCAATGCAGCTGGCAGCGGGCAAAGTAGAACTGGAAAAATGTCCACATATCTCAGAAGAAGCAAAAAAGGCGCTCTCTGAAGCTTCTCAACCGCCAATCCTTAAAGTGGAAGTCGGCACCGGAGATGACTCTTTTGTAGTTGGTGAAGAGACTGTAATGTTCAGGCATGATAGGACATTTGTAAATCAGAATGCTTTTGCTGTAGCCATAGATGATGATATAGATACCGGTAAAATTGAAGAGATATTAAAAGATGTTAATGCAATTGCATATGAGCGGGTAGGCCAGATTTTAAAGGTAGATGCTGTCTGTATCAAAAATAAATCTAAAAACAAAGAAAAATTCCTGAAAGTTGTAGGGGATGTTGCTTTACTTACAAAGAAACCATTAATTCTGGTTTCAGAAGACCCGGAAACATTAAAAAGTGCTGCCGGGATGTATAAAGGAAATAAACCACTCATTCATGCGGTGACTTCCGATAATGTGGATTTTTTTATCACGCTTGGAAAAGAGACCGGGTGTCCGATAGCGGTTAGGGGCAAGTCATTTGAAGATATAGCGGTAGTTACCGAGAAAATGCGTAATGCCGGAATCAAGAATCTTGTGATAGATATCGGATCAAGGGATTTTAAAGGAGACTTCTATAATCAAGTATTATTAAGGATGGCTGCCATAAAGCAAAAGAACAGGCTTTTTGGCTATCCCACTATAGTATTTCCCGGTGAAATGACGAATGATCCTTTAAAAGAGACTTTGATTGCTTCTGTTTTTGTAGCTAAGTATGGTTCGATTATTGTACTTTCGAATGCCAGTAGTCAAAATATTTTTCCACTATTGGTATACAGGCAAAATATTTACACTGACCCCAGAAGACCAATGCAGGTGGAACAAAAGATTTATGAGATAGGTAGTCCAAATGAGAGTTCACCTGTTTTAGTTACAACTAATTTTTCTCTTACTTACTTTATAATCTCAGGTGAAGTGGAAAGCAGCAAGGTCCCATCATGGCTCCTGGTGATGGATGTTGAAGGTCAGTCTGTTCTTACTGCCTGGGCGGCAGGAAAATTTGTTCCCGAATTGATTGCTCAATTTATAAAAAAGAGCGGTATCGAAGAAAAAGTAAAGAAAAAAGAAATTGTAATACCCGGTTATGTGGCGCAGCTTCAAGGCGAATTAGAGGAAGAGTTGGGAGACGGGTGGAAAGTAGTTGTTGGCCCAAGAGAAGCTGGCGAGGTTCCTAAGTTTCTAAAAGAATATACTGCTAAGGACCAGTAATAATAACTAATTAAATAACATCAGTAATTAAATTAAGATGTAAAAATATTAGTTTTTTTACTTCATGTAAAATTTCTTAATAGAATAAGCTTTAAATCTTATTTAATTGATTGCTTGTAACAAGTTAGTAATTTATATATAATTCTCTGGGTGTTTCGTTTTTCACCAAATAATAAACTTAAATATAAGAGGGGTATTATGAAAAGTGATATTGAAATTGCTCAAGCAGCAAAGATGAAAAATATAAAGGAGATTGCAGGATCAATCGGCCTTGATGAGGAATACCTGGAATTATATGGGAATTATAAGGCAAAGGTAAAACTGGAAGTACTGGAGAATTTCAAGGACAGACCAAACGGAAAATATATTGATGTCACGGCTATTACTCCTACTCCGCTCGGTGAGGGCAAAACAGTAACCACAATTGGACTTAGTATGGCGTTAAACAAAATCGGTAAGAAAACTATAACCTGTATAAGACAACCTTCTCTTGGTCCGGTGTTCGGCATAAAAGGAGGGGCAGCGGGTGGCGGTTACTCCCAGGTACTTCCAATGGAAGACTTTAATCTTCACCTTACCGGTGATACCCATGCCGTTGGTATAGCTCACAATCTTTTAGCTGCCTTTCTGGATACCCACATTATGAAGGGAAATGAGCTTAATATAGATCCATTTAGCATTACTTTAAATAGAGTTGTTGATGTTAGTGACAGGGTACTAAGAAATATTATAGTAGGTCTTGGAGGCCCCCTAAACGGGATTCCGAGAGAGAGTGGTTATGACATAACAGTTTCTTCTGAGGTAATGGCAATTCTTGCTCTTACCACAAGCCTTAAAGATCTGCGGGAGAGATTGGCAAAAATTGTAGTAGGGTCAACTTATGATGGGAAACCTGTAACTGCCGAAGATTTAAAGTGCGCAGGTTCTATGACGGTTCTTCTTAAAGATGCCATAAAGCCCAACTTGCTTCAAACTATCGAACACACGCCATGTTTTGTACACGCCGGTCCTTTTGCCAATATTGCCCATGGGAATAGTTCTATTTTAGCAGATCAGATGGCCATAAAGCTTGGTGATTACATTGTAACTGAGAGCGGCTTTGGCGCTGACTGCGGAGCGGAAAAATTTATGGATATTAAATGCAGATATTCAGGATTAAAACCGGATGCAGTAGTCATTGTAGCAACGGTAAGGGCACTAAAAATGCATGGAGGAGTATTTGAATTTATCCCGGGGCAGGGTGTAGATGAGGAACTTATGAATAAACCCGATGCAGAGGGCGTTGCAAAGGGATGTGAGAATCTGGAGAAAATGATTGAAAATATGAAGCTCTTTGGAATTCCGGTAGTGGTCGCTATAAATCATTTTGAAGCTGATGCACAGGAAGAGATTGATGTAGTAAGAGAAAAATCTATTGCAGCAGGGGCAGAAGATGCAGTAGTCAGCAAGGTATGGCTAAAAGGTGGAGAAGGAGGAATCCAGTTAGCTGAAGTGGTGGCTAAGGCAGCAGAAAAGAAGTCAGATTTCAAATTTCTTTATCCTCTGGATTGGCCCATAAAGAAAAAAATTGAAACAATTGCCACCAAAATTTATGGTGCCGATGGCGTAAATTATTTGCCGGAGGCGGAAAAGAAGATTGAATTATATACCAAACAGGGATTTGATAAATTGCCCATCTGTATGGCTAAAACCCATCTTTCCCTTAGTCATGATCCTGATTTGAAAGGAAGGCCTACCGGATTTACAGTTCCTATTAGAGATGTCAGGGTTTCTGCCGGTGCAGGTTTCCTGTATCCATTGCTTGGCATGATGAGGACCATGCCAGGACTTCCAAAAGTTCCGGCTGGAACAAAAGTGGATATTGATGATGATGGAAACATTGTTGGGTTATTCTAAGTAGAGAATCCATTTTTATTAGTATAAGTATAATTTTATATAAATTATTATAAATTTTATGTACAGGGGTGATTAAAATAGCTAAGTTAATTAATGGGACCAGGATCTCGCAGGATATTAAGAACGAGATAACCGAAGAAGTAAAAGAGATGAAAAGGTCAAAAGGAATTGTACCCGGTCTTGCAGTAATACTTGTAGGGGAGAATCCTGCTTCGAAGGTATACGTGGGAAGTAAACAGAAAGGGTGCGAAGAGGTTGGCTTTAAGTCTGAATCCATAAAAATGGATGAGAGTGTGTCCACAGAAGATGTATTAAAAGAATTAGACAAGCTGAATGGCAGGGAAGATATCCATGGTATTTTAGTACAACTTCCATTACCAGGGCAGATAGATAAATCAAAGGTTCTGGAAGCAATTTATCCTGAAAAAGATGTGGATGGATTCCATCCTGTAAACATCGGAAGATTAGTGGCCCAGCAGGAGTGTCTGGTCCCGGCAACACCTTCGGGTATTATAGAAATGCTAAAAAGAGAAAATATAGTAATAAAAGGTAAAAGTGCTACTGTGGTGGGACATAGTGAAATAGTCGGAAAACCTGTCAGCCTGCTTCTTTTAAATGAATGGGCTACTGTTACCATATGTCATATCGAGACAAGAGATCTGAAGATGCATACAGGTGATGCGGATATTCTGATTGTAGCTACCGGTGTACCGTATTTAATTAAAGGGGATA
This sequence comes from uncultured Actinomycetota bacterium, assembly GCA_964558475.1. GTDB lineage: Bacteria > Actinomycetota > Humimicrobiia > Humimicrobiales > Humimicrobiaceae > Hydromicrobium. The sequence continues at coordinate 244 of CAZLEB010000063.1, read as the reverse complement.
TGGTAAAAGAGGGAGCCGTAGTTATAGATGTGGGAATCAACAGGATTACAAAAGATAAAGCAAACCAGGAACTTCTGGAATGGCGAAAAGAAGACTTTGAAAATAAAGGTGCCACATTAATTGGTGACGTAGATTTTCTAAGAGTGGAACCCAGGGCCAGCTACATATCACCGGTACCGGGTGGTGTAGGGCCTATGACTATAGCTATGCTTCTTAGCAATACGCTGAAGGCGGCAAAGAATAT
>CAZLEB010000062.1:0-7512 GCA_964558475.1 uncultured Actinomycetota bacterium | reverse complement strand
ATAAAAAGTTTGATATTAGATAGTATCTTTATGTATAATTAGTCATATTATATAATTGTATTTTAAAAAATTCATACAAACTTGTTTGTTTTAGTGATGTAAAAATATAAAAGGATTGAGAGAATAAAAATTTAAAAAAGATTGTAACAATTTATAAAAAAGTCGGAGGGTTAACTTAATGTTAAAAGGCAAAGATATATTAAATACTGCTCAGTTTTCACTGCAAGAACTTGGTTTGATTATGAATACCGCTGCAAATTTTGAAGAACAGGTTAAGAATGGAAAAATTATCAGAAATATGGAAGGTAAAATAGTAGCAACTTTATTTTTTGAGCCCAGCACTCGAACCCGTCTTTCTTTTGAAACTGCTGCTAATAGATTAGGCGCTCGAGTAATTTCAGTAGCTGACGCTAAGAGCTCGTCTGTAACCAAAGGAGAATCTTTGGCTGATACTATTAGGACAGTGGATGGTTATGCAGATGTTATTGTTATGCGTCATCCCATGAATGGCTCTGTTAGCTTTAGTTACAGGGAAAGTATAATCCAAAAATAATTTTTCAACGAAGCAGTATTAAGTTATAATATAAAATAACTATTAAAGAGTAACGATACGGAGGATAAGATATGAATAGATTTGATCTAATCGTTAAGTCAGACAAGATATTTATTGATGGTAGATTAATAGATTGTTGTATTGGGGTAAAGGATGGAATAATTACTGCTATAAGCAAAGAAAAACTAACTGCAGAAAAAGTCATTGATGCAAAAGGTAAAATTGTTTTACCAGGTACAATAGACCCCCATGTTCATATTCGAGCTCCCGGACATGATGAAAGAGAGACCTTTGAAAGCGGCACAAAAGATGCTGCTTTGGGCGGGGTTACTACCGTAATTGAAATGCCCATTTCTACTCCTCCACCCCATTCTCCGGAATTAGTACAAAGAAGAATGGATATTGCAGCTAAAGAAGTGGTGGTCGATATTGCATTTTTTGGTGCAGCGGGAACAGAATGCCTGGATGATATTGTCCCCTGTTCAAAATCCGGCATTGTGGCTTTTAAAACCTTTCTGCATGAAGCTCTCCCGGGAAGAAAAGAGGAGTTTATCGGGCTTACTGCACCAAATACAGGCGATCAATATGAACTGATGGAAAAAGTAGCTCAGACGGGTGTAATGATAGGTTTTCACGCAGAAAATAATGATATGATCAATAAGAATATTGCGATACTAAGGAGTGAAGGTAAGACCTCTCCATTATATCATGGCAGGTCTCGGCCGCCGGTTGTAGAGATTGAGACAGCAGCAAAGATTTTACTCTTTGCTGAAAAAATTGGTACTAAGGTAGAGATATGCCATATTAGTACGCCAGAGGTTGTAGAATTAGTAAATAGAGCAAAATCTAAAGGAGTATATGTTGTAGCAGAAACCTGCCCCCATTATTTGTTTCTTAATGAAAATGTTCTGGAAAAAGTTGGAGTATTTGCCAAGTGTAATCCTCCCTTAAGAAGTGAAGAAGAAAGGCTGAAAATGTGGGAATTTGTGAGAGATGGAAGTATAGATATTATAGGAAGTGACCACGCACCTTATACTAAAGAAGAAAAGGAAAGAGGAAGTGAAGATATATTTACTCCTCCTGCGGGATTCCCAGGGTTATCAACCAGATTACCCTTGCTTTTCACAGCAGTAAAAGAAGGAAAAATTAGATTGGATAAAATGGTAGAACTTATCTGCGAAAATCCAGCGAGAATATTTGGTTTATATCCCAAAAAAGGAACGATTGCCGTGGGTTCTGATGCAGATTTTGTAATATTTGATCCTGATAAGAAAGATATTATTTCTAAAGATAAAATGTTTACCAAATGTAGAGATAGTGCTCTGGTATATGACGGGTGGACAGTTTACGGAAAACCAGAAAAGACCATTATTAGGGGGAAAGTAGTCTTTAGTGATGGTGCAATAAATGTCTCTCCGGGGTATGGAGAGATTATAAAAGTATACAGGAATCAATGAATTTTGTATACTCTTAATTGAAGAGTTATAGAAAACAAGCAAATGCAGTAATATAATTTTATAAAAATATATTTTCATCCAATAACAAATTCATATTAATTTTGAAAGATAAGTGAGGGGGAATCTATGGACAAAATTAATTTAGGGAAATTAGAAGAACTAAATAATCAGTATGTGGTAAATGTAATTCAAGAAGCTATTCACCTCTGTAAACCGGTGAAGGTAACCATAATAACTGACTCAAAGGAAGATATTGCCTATGTAAGGGAATTAGCCCTTAATAACGGAGAAGAAAAAAAATTAAAGATAGCAGACCATACCATCCACTTTGATGGTTATTATGATCAAGGCAGAGATAAAGCTAATACCAAATATTTGTTGTCTAAAGATGCAGACTGGGGAATAAAAGTAAATTCAATAGAAAAAGAAAAAGGGCTGAAAGAAGTATATTCTTATCTTGATGGCATTATGGCCGGGAAAGAGATGTTAGTAAGGTTCTTTTCTCTTGGTCCTGCCAATTCTATATTGTCCTTAAAAGCCTTACAGATTACTGATTCTGCTTATGTAGCCCATAGTGAGGATCTTCTTTACCGGCAAGGGTATGAAGAATTTAAAAAGCTTAACGGTTCTCCCGATTTCTTTTTCTTCCTCCACTCTGCCGGAAGATTAGAAAATGGGGTTAGTGTAGATATAGATAAACGGAGGATTTATATTGACCTCGAAGAAAACAGAGTTTACTCGGTTAATAATCAATATGCCGGTAATTCTTTGGGATTAAAGAAATTGGCTTTTAGGCTGGCTATTAAAAAAGCCAATGAAGAAGGATGGCTGGCGGAGCATATGTTTATAATGGGTGTTCATGGCCCAAAAGAGCGGATTACCTATTTTACCGGGGCTTATCCCAGTGCTTGTGGGAAGACCAGTACCGCCATGATCCCTGGCCAGACCGTAGTTGGTGATGATATTGCTTATCTTAAAAAAATTGATGGGGTAATAAGGGCGGTAAATATGGAATCAGGCATATTTGGTATCATTCATAGTGTAAATTCGGAAGATGATCCAGTGATTTATCAAGCATTAATTACACCAGGTGAAGTTATTTTCTCTAATGTATTGATTAATAATGGAGTCCCTTACTGGGAAGGGATGAAAAAAGATATCCCGGATAAGGGGATTAATTTTTCGGGAGAGTGGTTCGAAGGAAAAAAAGACAGTCAGGGTAAGGAAATTCCTTGTTCTCACAAGAATGCAAGATACACCCTCAGGTTAAATGAACTGAACAATATTGATTCCAAGGCCAATGATCCCGATGGGGTACCGGTAGAAGCTATTTTCTATGGAGGAAGGGATTCTGATACTACTATACCCATCGTGGAATCACTTACTTGGGCGCATGGTGTTTTTCTGGGAGCTACAGTTGAATCCGAAACCACTGCTGCAACACTTGGTGCCCGAGGAGTGAGGAAATACAATCCGATGGCTAATCTTGACTTTATTTCCGTACCGCTGGGAACTTATATAAAAAATCATTTAAAGTTTGCAAAAAATCTCAAAGTTATTCCCAAAATCTTCACCACTAATTATTTTTTAAAGGATGATACTGGTAAATATTTAAATGGGAAAATGGATAAAAGAGTATGGCTTTTCTGGGCTGAAGGGAGAGTTCACAATGAATTTGAAGCCATTAAAACTCCGGTAGGTCGAATACCCAAATATGAAGATCTTAAAGAATTATTTGTTCGCGAATTAAAGAAAGATTATTCTGAAGAAGAATATTTTCAACAATTCTCTTTAAGAGCAGTAAAGTATCTGGAAAAAATGGAAAGGATGAGTAAGATATTTGAAAATATTAAAATGCCCGCAGCCTTTACCCAAGAGTTAAAAACACAGACCGAGAGATTAAAATTAGCAAGAACAAAATTTAAAAAAGATATTATTTCTCCTTTTCAATTTTTAGATAAATAAAACTAATTAATAATAGATTTTGGTATTCTAAAAACAACTACAGAAAAATAAATTTATAATAAAAGGGGGTGGAGAAATTCCCCCCCCTCAAGAGCTAACTGTTTATATTTACTTTTGTCTCCATATCATATTACTTCCAATTATTTCTAAAAATATTCAAAAAAATTTTTTAAAAAAAGAAGGATTTTTTAAAAAACATGTAGTATAATATAAATAGAATGAAAAAATGGCATATTGTGCCATATTATAAGACGAATCTTTAAGAAATAAATATATCAAAATGAATATAAATTTTATAAGATTCATTAAAAATACATTAATATTTACAGCTCTTAGTAGAATTAAAAATTATTTCGTTGACATGTTTTTTTATTAAAAAAATCTTGAATATAAATAACTTAAAGGAAAAATTATTGTCCAATTTTATAGTTAAGGTGATTAAAATTAAATCGTGAGGGAGGCAAGGAAGTGAAGATTTTAATAAAAGATGGTTTTTTATTAGACGACTTAGATGAATCTGGAGGACTAAAGAAAGCCCATATAGTAATAGAAGGAGATAAGATTGATCGCATAACTAATAAGATAGAAGAAAAGGAGAAATTTAATAAAATAATAAATGCTCGAGGGTGCTTGCTTATCCCTGGTTTAATTAATAGTCATAATCATTCTTACGGTAATTTACTAAAAGGAACTACCGAAAACATTCCATTAGAGGTATGGAAGATGGATGCTATAGCTGGTGGAGCTAATCGAAGTCCCAGGGAAATTTATATTAGTACTCTATTAGGTTGCATTGAAATGATCAAAAGCGGCACTACAGCAGTTTTAGATCATCTTTCCCTAAACGAGGAGGGGTTAAGAGCCGCTTTGAAAGCTTATGAAGATATTGGGATGAGGGCAGTAGTAGCTCCGATGTTTGACGATAAGCCTTATTATGAAACTTTACTTTATGTTTCTGAGATTTTTCCCGAAGAATTGAGAGCTAAAGCAAATTTACTTCCCAAGCCTTCGGTGTCAGAGTCAATAACTACTTGTAAGAACTTAATTCAGGATTTCAATAACCAGGAATCAAGGTTAAGTATTATGATTGGACCTTCCGCTCCTCAAAGATGCAGTATCAAATTATTAGAAAAGGTGATTGAGTTAGCAGAAGAGAAAGACGTAGGACTTCATACTCATCTTTTAGAAACCAAAACGCAAGCTGTTACTAGTATTGAGAAATATGATAAAAGTCTAACAAAATTTTTAAGAGAGATAGGTTTTCTCCAAGAAAGAACCTCTTTAGCCCATGGAGTATGGCTTTCAGATGAGGATATTGAGGTAGTTGCTGGTTCTGGGGCTTCAATAGTTCATAATCCGATTCCTAATTTAATATTGGGTAGTGGAATTGCTCCTATTTTAAAGTATATAGATTCAGGAATAAATATTGCTTTAGGGACTGATGGTCCTAACTGTGGTGGTAATCAAATATTATTTGAAGCTATGCGTTTTGCTGCGACTTTACACAAAGTAAAAAGTTTTGATAATAACAAATGGATAAAAGCAGAACAAGTTCTAAAGTTTGTCACTTCAGGCGGAGCCAAAGTACATTTAAAAGAGAATGAAATTGGTAAATTAAAGGAAGGCTATAAAGCCGATATTGTGTTACTTGATTTGAACACTTCAAATCTCGTTCCTTTAAATAATCCAATTAACTTATTAGTTTATTCAGAAAATGGTTCTTCTGTTAGGGATGTATTGGTTGATGGTAAGATGATAGTGGAAAATAGGAAAGTATTAAATATTGATGAAATAGAAGTTTTTGAAGAGGCAAGAGTAGCTATAAAGAGTATAATGAATAAAAACAGAAGTTTATTTAAATTTTATGAGCAAGGGAAACCTTATGTCGAACAAGTATATAAGAAGGCCACTGCTAAAAAAATTGGGTTTAACCGGCATTGCTCTGATGAATAAATTAGTTAATTTTTATATGTTTATTAAGGGTACCAAAAATATTTAGAATAATTGATTATGATAAAAGCGAAAAAAAGTAATTACATATTTACTGATTTTACTGAGAAGAATGAACAATTATTTGAACTTAATAAAAGAAGTTAAACTTATTTATTGGTGGAAATCAAACAAAGAATTGGAAGATATATAATATCTGAAAGATAAATTAAGAAATTTGTTTGAATTAATTTAGTTAATATTAAAGAGGTTTTAATTTTTTAGGAAAGGAAGGAATAAAATGACTATTTCAGAAAGAGTAAAGAATATCAATCCCTCACAGACTTTGGCTATCACTACCCAGGCGTTGAAGATGAAACGGGAAGGTAAAAAAGTAATAAGTTTTGCTGCAGGTGAACCCGATTTTGCTACCCCGGAAAACATTAGAGAAGAGGCCATCTTGGCCATTAACCAAGGATTTACTCACTATACTGCCACTTCAGGCATAATCGAACTCAAAGAAGCAATCATGGAGAAACTTAAAAAAGAAAATGGGGTAGAATATATCCCTTCTGAGATTATCGTATCTAATGGGGCTAAGCAATGTCTCTTCAATGCCATCTTGACCCTTTGCAATCCAGGGGATGAGGTATTATTACCGATCCCCTGTTGGGTAAGCTATACAGAACAAATTAAATTTGCGCAAGCAATCCCCATCTTTATTCCCACTTATCCAGAGGAGGCTTTTCAGTTATCGGCTGCTCAAGTGGAAGAAAAGATTACTCCCAAAACTAAATTACTCCTTTTAAATAGCCCCCATAATCCTACCGGGGCAGTATATGATCAGGAAGAATTAAAAAAGATCGCTCAGCTTCTTTTAAAATACCATATTTACTGTATATCTGATGAAATATATGAAAAGCTAATTTATGATCAGGCTAAACATCTAACCCTTACTTCTCTAAATGATGAAGTCAAAGCCAGAACAATTGTAATAAATGGTGTTTCTAAATCTTATGCGATGACGGGATGGCGCATCGGTTATGCTGCCGGCCCAGAAGAGCTTATTTCAGGGATGTCTAAAATTCAGGATCATAGTACCTCTAATCCTAATTCCATAGCTCAAAGAGCGAGTGTAAAAGCCCTACTAGGGAGGCAAGATACGATCGCAGAGATGCGTAAAACATTTGATGAGAGGAGGAAATATATGGTAGAAAGGCTAAACCAGATAGAAGGCATTTCCTGTCTTAGCCCCTCGGGGGCTTTTTATGCCTTCCCCAAGGTAAGTGATGTTTTAAAAAGAGGGATAGAGTATCAGGGCAAGAAGATTAAAAATTCGGTCGATCTTGCTGATTTTATTTTAAAGGAAGCAGAAGTTGCTTTAATTCCTGGTAATGCTTTTGAAGCAGAAGGATATCTCAGGTTATCTTATGCTACCTCTATGGAAGATATCCAAGAGGGATTGGATCGGATAGAACATATTTTGAGCTAGCTTGTGTATAACGGAAAAATTTAGTTAGATAGTTAATTGGTTAGTTAATAGAATAATGTTTTAAACTCACTGACTAGGTAACCAGGTAACTAATTAACGGGTGGTATTTGGAGGTG
>CAZLEB010000061.1:0-7546 GCA_964558475.1 uncultured Actinomycetota bacterium | reverse complement strand
TTAAGACCCTGCTGGGAAAAGATATAGAGAGAGAATCACTGCTGGCAAAGATATTGCTTGATTTTGAGAGGAATTATGATTACTACTCCAGGACAAAAGATTTTAAAACCATATTTAAAAAAATAGAAAAGATCTTGATTTATGATTTTCAAACTTAATAATTTGTTTTATATATGTTTTCCATTTTCGTTTTTTTAAAGCTACAAATATACAAAGTTACTATAACAAATTAATATAAAAATTTATGTTGACCTAACAATTTATCATAGAATATCATATAACATAAACTTTGTTACAATTCTTCTTAAGAAACTTATGATAATAAGGGGTAAATAATTAGTTTTTAAGAAATAAAAATGTTAAACTTTTATAATTGAAACAGCAGTAGACTTTCAATTTAATACTGGTATGTTAATAAAATGACCATAAAAATACCAAAACAAAAAGCATATGTTAAGATTAAAACCAGAACTGCAATAATAATAGGTTATATATACATCATGTCTGGCAGTAGAGTCATTGACTATGTCAATTCTCAGGTCAATAAGTTCATACCGGTAACGGAAGCCATGGTATATCCTTTAGCCAATAAATCAAAATCCGACCAAAATATCAATGGGAATAATGACATTATCTTCTTAAATGTGGAAGAAATTGAAATGCTAGCCGAATATAAAGAAAATAAAGAAAAAACGTAAATCATAAAAATCCAAATTCATACCGAGAATAAATAAATATTCACTAAAAAAAACATTTACTAAAAGTTTAAGTTTCATGAGTCTATATGGAAACAGAATACTATAAGCTTAATAACAAGCAATTATTCGAGACTCTTAAAGTAGACATAAATGGCCTGACTATCGGGGAAGCAAAGAAACGACTTGAGAGATACGGACCAAATGTAATTAAAGAAAAGAAAAAAAGATCGCTTGTTTTAAGATTTATTGATAATTTTATACACCTATTCGCAATAATTCTCTGGATTGCTGCAGGTCTGTGTTTTATTCCACGTGTGGATATGCCACAGCTGGGCTATGCAATAATTCTCGTTATTGTAATAAATGCAATTTTTAGCTTCATGCAGGAATACAGAGCAGAAAAAGCCCTGGAATCCTTGAAAAAAATTATTCCTTCATACTCGACAGTATTAAGAGACGGTGAAGTTAGTGAAATACTGTCAATAGAACTCGTACCCGGAGATATCCTTATTTTAAATGAGGGAGATAACATTTCTGCAGATGCAAGAATTATTGAAGCATTTAATATTAGAACAAATAACTCTGTTCTCACCGGTGAATCCGATCCCCAGCGAAAAAGCACGGTACCTATAATCGGAAGAAGTATCGATCCCCTGAGGCTTACAAACGTAGTTTATGCAGGTACAAGTATTACTTCCGGAAGTGGTAAGGCAATTGTATATGCAACCGGAATGAAAACCGAATTTGGTAAGATAGCGACCCTGACCCAGGAGGTCAAGGAACAGTTAAGCCCCCTCCAGAAAGAGATAAACAAAGCAAGCCAGATGCTTGTATTTATTGCAATAGGAATAGGAATTTTATTTTTTATATTATCTCTGGTTGTAGTTAAACTTGGTTTTATAGGATCTTTCATATTTGCTATTGGGATACTGGTTGCATTTATTCCCGAGGGACTGCTCCCCACTGTTACCCTCGCGCTGGCGATGGGCGTCCAGAAGATGGTAAAAAGAAATGCTATAATAAAAAAATTATCTTCCGTTGAAACACTTGGATGTACAACTGTAATCTGTACCGATAAAACCGGAACTCTAACCCAGAACGAGATGACAGTAAGAGAAATATGGCTAAACGGAGAAAGCTACAGCATCACCGGCAGCGGTTACAATCCTGAAGGTTATTTTATCTTGAATGGTAAAAAGCTTGATAAAAATATAGCTTCCGGTACATTTAAAAACCTTTCAAGGGCAATATCCTATTGTAATAATTCAAGGCTTTATTTTGATAAAAATAATAGCGACTGGGAAATAAGAGGAGATCCTACGGAAGGTGCTCTTCTTGTCTTAGCTCAAAAAACCGGCTTTAATTATGAAAATGAGCTTAAAAAAGAACCACGGATATTTCTTCTCCCTTTTGATTCCAACCGTAAAAAAATGTGCTCCATCCATGAAACATCTGATGGTGTTTTCGCTTTTGTAAAAGGTGCCCCAAAAGAGATGCTGTCAATCTGTACAAAAATAGAAATCAATGGCCAGATAAAGGAACTTACGGAAGATATCAGAGAAAGCATATTAAAATATAATGATGATTATGCAAAAAAAGCTTTAAGAGTTCTTGCGATTGCTTACAGAGACCTGACAAATCTTAAAAATGAATATAGTATAGATAATGTTGAAAGGGGCCTGGTATTTCTTGGCCTTACTGCGATGATTGATCCCCCAAGGCCTGAAGTTGAGGAAGCAGTTGAAAAATGCTTTCAGGCAGGTATAAAAATAATAATGATTACAGGCGATTATGGACTTACTGCCAATACGATTGCCAGAAAAATCGGCATCGTTAAGGGTGAATCTAAAATTTATCTTGGTACAGATATAGAAAGGATGTCCGATAAAGAATTACAGGAGGTTTTAAAACAGGATAATATAATCTTTGCAAGAGTCTCGCCGGAGCATAAAATGCGTATTGCCCTGGCCCTGAAGAAAAACGGTGAAATTGTGGCAATGACCGGTGATGGAGTAAATGATGCTCCCGCCCTCAAAGCTGCCGATATAGGAATAGCAATGGGTATTTCAGGTACAGACGTTGCAAGAGAAGCCGCAGATATGATACTTACAGATGATAATTTTGCCAGCATTGTAAACGCGATAGAAGAAGGACGTGCCGTTTTTGAAAACTTAAGAAAATTCACCCATTACATCCTGGCAAGTAATATTCCGGAAGCTATTCCTTTTATGTTAATGGTGCTTTTTAAGATTCCACTGCCTCTAACTATAATGCAAATACTTGCAATTGACCTTGGAACAGATATGCTACCCGCTCTTGCTCTTGCCTCGGAACCTCCGGAACCCGGAATAATGAAAAGGCCTCCCAGACCACGAAATGAGAGGTTGCTAACAGCCAGAGGCATGACCAAAGCATATCTAATAATGGGACCTATCGAGGCTGCAGCTGCAATAGTAGCTTTTTTTGCGGTTTATCACAGTAATGGTTTTACTCTGTCTAAAATCCAGGAAATCGGAGTGGATCCCAAAAATTACGTCTCGAATCCAATATATCAAGCTGCAATAACCGCAGCTTTTACCGCAATAGTTTTGTCACAGATAGGAAACGCATTCGCAAACAGGACAACATACGATTCAGTATTTAAAGCCGGATTCTTTAAAAACAAGCTGCTTTTATGGGCAATTTTAGGGGAAGTGGCAATACTTAATATGTTAATCTATATCCCAAAACTCAATGGAGTATTCAATCATTTTCCAATCGGATGGAATTCGTGGATTGTTCCGATTCTATTTATTCCATCAGTGTTAATAATTGAAGAGATAAGGAAATTACTGTTAAGGCGTTTTAGAAAAATGTCTTATGCTGGCTAAATTTTTTTAAAACAAATAAATTTTAAAAAAAGACACAAAAGTTATAGAAAATAGTAAAATAAAGCTAGGTTAATTATATAAAAAAAATATCAATTTCTTATAAATGAGGGTGATTAAATGCAAATTGTAATATTGGGATGCGGCAGGGTTGGCTCACAACTGGCAAATCTTTTATCTGCAGAAAATCACAATGTAACTGTAATTGACAACAACCCTAAAGCTTTCAGGAGGCTGGGTAAAAGCTTTAAAGGTAATACGGTCACCGGTTTTGGCTTTGACAAGGAAATACTTGAAAAAGCGGGTATAGAGCATTCCGATGCTTTTGCTTCCGTTACACAGGGTGATAATAGAAATATCGTAAGTGCTTTAATAGCAAAAAGAGAATACAGAGTACCCATTGTGGTTGCAAGAATTTATGATCCTTTAAGAGCTCTTGCATACCAAAAACTGGGCATAGCTACAATTTCTCCGACAACCTGGGGCGCAAATAAAATCAAGGAAATTATCTGTCATTTTGATATTTTATCTCAGTTGAGTCTTGGAAGTGGTGAAGTAGAAATAGTAGAAGCGGAAATTAATGCAAACCTGGCCGGTTTTACCAGCGATAAAATCAATGTACCAGGAGAGATTATTGTGATATCCATTACCAGGCTTGGAAGAGCTTTTATTCCCGTAGTGGGAACAGTTATGGAGCAGGGCGATTTGCTTCATATTGTAGTAGCTTCAACTTCAATACCCCAGCTTAAAAGAATTCTTGGAATATAGGAGGATTTATGAATATTTTAATTATAGGCGCAGGTAAAATCGGTACAAGTGTTTCAAAATATATGTCTGAGAAGGGGCATAAAATTACAATTATAGAAAAAGATGAAAGTGTTTGTGAAAAACTTGGACAAATGAAAAATATTAAATTATATTGTGGTGACGGCTGCGACCCAAGTGTACTGGAAAATGCCGGAATAAAAATAGTCGATGTTGTTATTGCAGTTACCGGAGATGATGAAGATAACCTTGTTGTAGCCCTGCTTACAAAATTACAACCTAACAGACCAAAAGTCGTCTCCATTATAAATCATCCCAATAATGAATGGCTATTCAATAAGAGATGGGGTATAGATGCGGCTGAAAGCCCTATTTCAATCATCTCCAGATTAATTGAAAAAGATATTAAATAAGAAAGAATAATATGTAAATAACAGGATATTAAATTAGTAAATATCTAACCATTCACACATCAGGTGTTTTTTGTAAATTTTATTTAAAAAACAAGGAGCAAATATTGAAAGAGATATTCGAAAGGCGAAGTATAAGAAAATACACCAATAAACCAGTATCTGATAAAAATATAGAAGAGTTACTCAAAGCTGCCATGGCTTCCCCATCTGCAGGAAATCAACAACCATGGGAATTTATAGTTATAAAAGATGCAAAGATATTGAATGAAATAACAAAATTTCATCCATATTCTCAATGCTTAAGCGAGGCTCCTTTAGCAATAGCAGTCTGCGCGGATTTAAAGAAAGAAACAAATAAAGGTTATTGGGTCCAGGACTGCGCCGCTGCAACCGAAAACATTTTAATCGAAGCACAATATTTAGGACTCGGGGCAGTATGGCTTGGTATCTATCCAAGGGAAGATAGGGTTAAGGGATTAAAAAAAATACTTAATCTTCCTGAAGAAGTAATACCATTATCATTGGTCTCAATAGGACATCCGGCAGAAAAAAAAGAACCATCCAATAGATTTAAGGAATCCAGGATTCATATAAATAAATGGTAAATTATTGTATCTTACTTTAATAAAATAATCTTTACTGTCTTTCAACAGATATAGTAGCCTTGGTAACTATTGCTGCAATAGCGCCTATTGCAGCCCATACCGGTAAAAGTATTGCCCCAACCACTCCAAGTGTTAAAGGAATCTGAATCAGGGTTTTCCCTTCTTCACTTTTGATGGTAATTTTTCTAATATTTCCTTCTTTTATCAGTTCCTTGATCTTTCTCAGTAAGTCTTCACCTTTTACCTCAAATTCCTCTTTATTTTCTTTAGTAATTTTTATCACCTTCCTTTTAATTAAACTCATAAACTAAACAACTGCCAGGATTGTAACTTTTATTAGATTTTTAATATTTGTATAAAATTATTATGCAAACATTAATCAAATAAACTGTCATAGCCAATTAGAAATGCCCTCTTCTTAGCTGAATAGAAATACCCAAACTAAAGTCAGAATAGAAAAAACTTCCTTATTTATAAACTCATAAAACCTATTACTAAAACCACAATTCCAAGAACTATTTCTGCTACTGCATGCCACTGTGGCATTTTAGCCCATTTTAGTGTACGGATAAGGCCTAAACCTAAAAATCCCAGTACAAGCAATATAACACCTACAATTATTAATATTATATTCATTTTTCCTCTTTCTTATTTAATTTTTAAATCAGGACAGAAATATCAAAAACTTTAATGGTGTCTCACGCCTATTATTAATACTAAACCACCTACAACTATTTCTAATATAGCACGCCACAATTCCACATGAGCCCAGCCTATTGAAGGAAAAAGACCTAAAATTCCCACTGCAAGCAAAACAATAGCCGCAATGACTAATATTATTCTCATGATTTTTCCTTTCTTATTTTATAATAATTATTCGCTTATAAATAAAATATATCTTGTAGTGTTTATAATAAATTTTATAACACAATTTTTATGATTATTCAATAATTAATTAAGCTTTATGATTTTCATGGCGTAGTTGTGCGCCATAATATTGTATTTTGTAAATGCACCAAACCTAGTTATCAGCAGCCTTCGATAAATCCACTCTAACAACTACGACATCAAATGGTTTCTCATTTTCTCCCCGGGATATTGTAAGAGTAACCTCGCTATTTATCGGGCCTCTTAGACGTAAAAAACTTTCACCCTCTCTCATAGCAGAACATTCAATTCCATCAATGGCAATAATCATGTCTCCCTTTTTCAATCCTGCTTTGTCAGCAGGTAGGCCTGGGGCAATTTCATTTATGGTAATGAAATTCGGAGAAACCTCAATACTGACTCCAATTCCACCACTTGCTTTTGAAATCATCTGATCAACCGTACTTTTATCTATTACAGTTCTAATTTTTATAATTTTCCCATCTTTTATTTCAAAAGTCATCTCAGTCTGAATTGTATTAATACCTATTATTTTATATTCATCACTGGATTCTTCAATTTGCACGCTGATGATATTCCCACTGGTACTTGTCCATTTAAGGATTTTTATATTATGGTTCCACAAGATATTGTGTTTTATAGAATCGTGCACTGATTTTACATCTATTGATTTTGATTCCTGATCTCCTAACTTTTGCTCTGTTACAATATCCTTGCTCAAAAGCCCGATAACGGAATCTGCATCCCCTTTGTTATAATACGCAATAAATGATTCAACAAGTATTTTTTGATCTGAGTTTTGAAGAGCAATATCGTTTTTGCTGCTGCATCCGGTTATCGTAATAGATATCATCAAAAGTACAATTAACAAACGCATATATTTCATGGTTCTACTCCTTCCAGGGTTTATTTAATATTTGGCAAGTATACCCATACATCAAGTAAAAGTTATTCTATATATTTATCTATTATTTTCTCGGCTTTACATTTTGAAATATTAAAACTCTGCCAACTTTTTTGATTTTCAAGATCTAATTTTCTTTCATTAAAATATTCCAGGATTTCCCCGGCAATTTGTTTTTCTTCTGGGTCCGATGAACTTTTAACCGATATAAGAAGTCTCTGCATTTCAGGTATAGCATCATAGGATAGATTTTTTAAATAAACCATATCGATTTGTCCGGTTTCAAAATAACGATTGATGTTATTTTTTGCTATTATGACATCTACATTTGCAAAATTCATTATTATATAGATTGCAAGTGAGATTATAAAATAAGATTTAATTATAGGGAGCTTCGGATACCAAA